>NZ_JAMXAX010000019.1 GCF_023913775.1 Acidovorax facilis | reverse complement strand
AGCCCGCCCCCGCGTAGCTACCACCTCGGCGAACGAAGCCGTTGCTACGCCCCAGCGCACCGCCACCGCTACAGCCCCCACCCGCGCCGGACGCAAGGCAGACAGCGTGGCCTCGTCGCTGGCAGCGCCTGACACAGCTCCATTGGTCCAGATTGAGACCCGAGCACGCACACCCCAACCCTCCGCCGCCCCCGTGGCCCGAAGCACCGGCACGCGCAAGGCACGCAGCACCGACACACCTGCCGCCGTCACCGCCAGCACCACCCCGGCCACCGCGACCACCACACGCACCCGCAAATCCGCACCGCAAGGTCCGACCAAGCTCTTTGTGCTGGACACCAACGTGCTCCTGCATGACCCAACCAGCCTCTTCCGCTTTGAAGAGCACGACATCTTCCTGCCGATGATCGTGCTGGAAGAACTGGACGGCCACAAGAAGGGCATGACCGAAGTGGCCCGCAACGGCCGCCAGGCCAGCCGCACGCTGGATGCCCTGGCTGCCGCCCAGGGCGCCGACATGGCCAAGGGCCTCAAGCTTGACTCCACCGGCCAGCGTGCTGCGGGTGGCCACCTGTTCTTCCAGACGGTGCCACTGGACTACAGCCTGCCCACCAGCCTGCCCCCGGGCAAAGCCGACAACCAGATCCTGGGCGTGGTCGAAGCCCTGCGCAAGCTGCACGCACCGCGCGAAGTGGTGCTGGTCTCCAAAGACATCAACATGCGCGTCAAAGCCCGCGCGCTGGGCCTGACTGCCGAGGACTACCAGAACGACAAGACGCTGGAAGATGGCGACCTGCTCTACGCTGGCGTGCTGGCCCTGCCCCCCGACTTCTGGGCCAAGAGCGGCAAGAACGTGGAAAGCTGGCAAAGCGGCGCCCACACCTATTACCGCATTGGCGGCCCCATCGTGCCGCAGCTGATGATCAATCAGTTCGTGTACTTCGAAGCCCCCGGCGAGCCCAGCCTGTTTGCGCGCGTGAGCGAAATCCGCGAGAAAACAGCGGTACTGCAGACCCTGAAGGATTACGGTTCGGCCAAAAATGCCGTGTGGGGCGTGACCACGCGCAACCGCGAACAGAACTACGCCATGAACCTGCTCATGGACCCCGAGATCGACTTCGTGACCCTGACCGGCACGGCCGGCACCGGCAAGACCCTGCTCGCCCTGGCTGCAGGCCTGACCCAGGTGCTGGACGATCGCCGCTACACCGAGATCATCATGACCCGCGCCACGGTGAGCGTGGGCGAGGACATCGGCTTCCTGCCCGGTACCGAAGAAGAAAAGATGGGCCCCTGGATGGGCGCGCTGGACGACAACCTGGAGTTTTTGGCCAAGGGCGACGGCGGCAATGCTGGCGAGTGGGGCCGCGCTGCCACCAACGAGCTGATCCGCAGCCGCATCAAGATCAAGAGCATGAACTTCATGCGCGGACGCACCTTCCTGAACAAGTACGTGATCATCGATGAGGCGCAGAACCTGACGCCCAAGCAAATGAAGACGCTGATCACCCGCGCCGGTCCCGGCACCAAGATCATCTGCATGGGCAACCTCGCGCAGATCGACACGCCGTACCTGACCGAAGGGTCATCCGGGCTTACCTACGCCGTGGACCGCTTCAAGGGCTGGCCGCACAGCGGGCACATCACGCTGGCGCGCGGCGAACGCTCGCGCTTGGCAGATTTCGCCAGCGAGGTGCTCTGAGTTGGCTGCAGGCTGGGTTGCAGCACTGAAACTGGTGCCCTGGGGCGACGTCATCGAGGCGACGCCCCAGATTCTCCAGGCGGCCAAGAAGCTGCTGGGCACCACCCGAAAAGGGAACGCTGAAGCTGCTGCGGGAGCACTCGAAGGCGCTGGGGGCGAACCCGCCATTCCCGTGGCCTTGCAGCTGGAACATCTGCGCGAGCGGGTGGTAATGCTGGAGCAGGAGCAGCAGGAATCCGCCGTGCTGATCCAGTCACTGGCCGAACAGAATGCCCAGGTGGTGCAGGCGGTAGAAGTGCTGCGCCAACGCCAGCAACGGCTCACTGGGGCTGTGGGTGTTCTTGCCGTGGGATGTGCGGGTTTGCTGGTGTGGGTGCTGCGACCGTAACGGAACTCCGACCAAGACCATCTACCCCGAACAAAACTCCTAATTTGATAGCTACTTGCGCTTACCCAATAAGCGCTAGTGGCTATTTTTACTAGAAATCGTCGCCCGAACCCATGGCCAGGTTCTCGAAGCGCGTCTGGTTCTTCTGGAAGAACAGCTTCACGGTACCCGTGGGGCCATTACGCTGCTTGCCGATGATGACCTCGGCCACGTTGGGCTCCTTGGAGTCCTTGTTGTAGTAGTCGTCGCGGTAGATGAACATGATGATGTCCGCGTCCTGCTCGATAGCGCCCGATTCGCGCAGGTCGGACATCATGGGGCGCTTGTCGGTACGTTGTTCCACCGAGCGGTTGAGCTGCGACAGCGCGATCACCGGGCACTGCAGCTCCTTGGCCAGCATCTTGAGGCCCCGGGAAATTTCACCCAGCTCGGTCGCCCGGTTGTCCGAACTGGCCGCCGAACCAGAGCCGCTCATCAGCTGCAAATAGTCGACCACGATCAGGCCCAGCTTGCCGCACTGGCGCGCCAGGCGCCGCGCGTTGGCGCGCAATTCGCCGGGTGTGAGGCCCGGGGTTTCATCAATGTGCAGCGAGACGGTGCGCAGTTTTTCAATCGCCTCGGTCAGGCGCGGCCACTCATCATCGGTGAGCTTGCCGGTGCGCAGATTGCCCTGGTTCACCCGGCCAATCGAACCCACGATACGCACCGCCAGCTGGGCGGCGCCCATTTCCATCGAGAAGATGGCGACCGGCAGGCCCTCATTGAGCGCCACGTGCTCGGCAATGTTCACCGCGAACGAGGTCTTGCCCATGGAGGGGCGCGCTGCCAGCACCACCATGTCGCCCGCCTGCAGACCCGAGGTCATGCGGTCCAGGTCCGCAAAGCCTGTGGGCACACCCGTCACATCCACAGGGTTGTCCGCCATCTCCTGCACGCGATCGAGCAGGTCGATCACCAGCGTATCCAGCGACTGGAAACCTTGCTTGGTGCGCGAGCCTTCCTCGCCAATAGCAAAAATCTTGGACTCGGCCTCGTCCAGAATCCGTTCGACCGTCTTGCCTTGCGGGTTGAACGCATTGGTGGAAATTTCGTCGCTGGCCGTGACCAGCTTGCGCAGGATGGCACGCTCGCGCACGATTTCCGCATAGCGGCGGATGTTGCTGGCGCTGGGCACGTATTGCGCCAGATTGTTCAGATAAGCCAGCCCACCCATCTCTTGCACCTTGCCCTGGTTCTGCAGGTGCTCGAACACGGTGATCACGTCGGCCGGCTTGCTGGCGTTGATCAGTGCGCCGATGGCCGAGTAGATCATCTGGTGTTCGTGGCGGTAGAAATGGCTTTCTACCAGCAGGTCGCCCACGCGGTCCCAAGCGTTGTTGTCCAGCAGCAGGCCCCCCAGCACACTGGACTCCGCCTCAATGGAGTGCGGCGGCACGCGCAACTGGGCGATTTCGCGGTCGGGCACCGGCGTGAAGCCATCGTCAAGGGGCGGAAAAACAGCAGACATGGAATCCTCGGAGCTAACCCGGCATGCTAGCGCCCGTGCGGCGCGCCGTCATGGCACAAGTCTGTGGATAAAGTTGGGGCAACCAGTGGGTAACCATGTACAAACCAGAGCCGCACAAAAACAAAAGCCGCCCGAAGGCGGCTTTGCGTGAAACACCGAAGTGAATCTCAGGCGGTTTCGCCGTAGACCGACACGGTCACGTCCACCACCACATCGGTGTGCAGAGCCACGCTGACAGTGCTTTCGCTCACGACCTTGATCGGGCCGTTGGGCAGGCGGATTTGCGACTTGGCAACCTTGTAGCCTTGCTTGCTCAGCTCTTCGGCGATGTCGTGGTTGGTCACGGAACCAAACAGACGACCGTCCACGCCAGCCTTTTGCGTCAGCTTGACGGTGGTGCCAGCCAGCTTTTCGCCTTGGGCTTGGGCTTCTGCCAGCTTGGCAGCTGCGGCCTTTTCGAGTTCAGCGCGCTTGGCTTCGAACTCTGCCTTTGCGGCTTCCGTGGCGCGACGGGCGCGGCCAGCGGGGATCAGGAAGTTGCGGGCGTAGCCGTCTTTGACCTTGACGATTTCACCGAGGTTGCCGAGGTTCACAACCTTGTCGAGCAGGATGATTTGCATGGGTTGTGCTCCTTAGATCTTGTGCTGGTCGCTGTAAGGCACCAGGGCCAGGAAGCGAGCGCGCTTGATGGCGGTGTTCAGCTGACGCTGGAAGATGGCGCGCGTGCCGGTCAGGCGTGCGGGGATGATCTTGCCGTTTTCGGCGATGAAATCGCGCAGCGTATCGACATCCTTGTAGTCGATTTCTTCAACACCGGTCACCGTGAAGCGGCAAAAGCGCTTGCGCTTGAACAGCAGGGACTGGGTGTTGCGCTTTGGGCGCTTGTCTTTGTTGAACTTCTTGAACGTGGCCATTGCGGACCCCTTGAAAATTAATTTTGTTGAATATCCTGGATGTGCAGTACTGCGGTCTTGCCATTGCGCGGGTTGGCCAGAAATCCATGGAAAGTCCAGAGACTTCCGATGTTCTGCCGTGCCAGTCGCTCGGCCATCGCTCCAAAGGCAATGGCTTTCATGGCGGCCCTGACTTCGCGGGGGTGGCCTGCCTCGGTTTGCTGGGACTCGTGTTCGAGGCGCAGCGTGAGGGCAGGCAGTCCGGCGGGCGTGTAGCGCAGGGGTTCAGCCTCTGCGATACAGGCGGTCAAGACTACGCGGTTCTCCACTCCAACGGGCTAGATCAGCGCTCGGCGCGATCTGGGCGCTCGCCACGCTCGCCGCCAGCAGCTGCATATTCAGCTTGGCTGGCCTTGCGGGCTTCTTCGCGCTCGACGGTCTTCATCATGGAAGATGGACCCGTGTCGGCCTTCTTCTTCTGAACCGTCAGGTGGCGCAGCACGGCGTCGTTGAACTTGAAGGCGTGCTCCAGTTCAGCCATCACGGCCTGGTCGGCTTCGATGTTCACGCACAGGTAATGGGCCTTGGCCAGCTTGTTGATCAGGTACGCCAGTTGACGGCGGCCCCAGTCTTCCACGCGGTGCACCTTGCCACCGCCAGCGGTGATCATGCCCTTGTAGCGCTCCAGCATGGCGGGAACTTGTTCGCTTTGATCCGGATGGATCAACAAAATGATTTCGTAATGACGCATGCATACTCCTTTTGGGTAAGACCACCCACTGCGTCTTGAAGTGGTGTGGCAAGGGAAAGCCTGCGATTATAGCCCGGCCTGCGTCGCTTGTACACTCAGCGCTTCGCCGCCCCTGTGCAGGCGTACAAAAAGATGCCATAGATGCGTCCAGCCCCTTGTAAAACCAGTGGCTGGGCCGACATGCAATACAACAAACCGCGATGCATACGGGGCTCGTGAGACCATGCCCCTGGTGCAGACCTTGATTTGTGGTGGCACGCCCCCAGATCCCGCGCGTACCGTTCATTTACTTCCAGACCAAGACATGTCCGACACCAGCCAAACCCCCCCCGCACAGAGCGCCTCCGCCCCCGAAGAAGTCGAAGCCGCCATGGCTGCCCACGCCTCTGACGAGCTGGCACGCCTGCAGGGCGAGTTGGCCGAGCTCAAGGCCAAAAGCGCTGATCTGGCCGACCAGTTCCTGCGCGCCAAGGCCGAGGCCGAAAACGCCCGCCGCCGCGCCGAAGACGAGGTTTCCAAAGCCCGCAAATTCGGTATCGAGAGTTTTGCCGAGAGCCTGCTGCCCGTGGCCGACAGCCTGGATGCCGCCCTGGCCATCAAGGAAGCTACGCCCCAGCAGCTGCGCGAAGGCGCCGACGCCACCCTGCGCCAGCTGACGTCGGCACTGGAGCGCAACAAGGTGATTGCCATCAACCCGGCCGCTGGCGCCAAGTTCGATCCGCACCAGCACCAGGCCATCAGCGTGGTGCCTGCCGAGCAGGAAGCCAACACCGTGGTGGCTGTGCTGCAAAAGGGCTATGTGATCGCCGAGCGCGTGCTGCGTCCGGCCCTGGTCACGGTGACGGCTCCCAAGTAAGCCTCAAAAAAATCGACCCGGAAGACTTGAACCACACCAAGTTATCCACAAGTTACTAGCCATCCAAACCATTCAAGCATTCGGAGAAAAATCATGGGAAGAATCATCGGCATTGACCTGGGTACGACCAACAGCTGCGTCTCCATCATGGAGGGCAACACGACCCGCGTGATCGAAAACAGCGAAGGTGCACGCACCACGCCCTCCATCGTGGCCTACCAGGAAGACGGCGAGATCCTCGTCGGTGCCTCGGCCAAGCGCCAGGCCGTGACCAACCCCAAGAACACGCTGTACGCCGTCAAGCGCCTGATCGGCCGCAAGTTCACCGAAAAAGAAGTGCAAAAGGACATCGACCTGATGCCCTACAAGATCGTGGCCGCCGACAACGGCGACGCCTGGATCGAAGTGCGCGGCAACAAGCTGTCGGCGCAGCAGGTGTCTGCCGACATCCTGCGCAAGATGAAGAAGACGGCTGAAGACTACCTGGGCGAGCCCGTGACGGAAGCAGTCATCACCGTGCCCGCGTACTTCAACGACGCACAGCGCCAGGCCACCAAGGACGCTGGCCGCATTGCGGGCCTGGATGTCAAGCGCATCATTAACGAGCCCACCGCTGCTGCCCTGGCCTTTGGCCTCGACAAGCAGGAAAAGGGCGACCGCAAGATCGCTGTGTATGACCTGGGTGGCGGCACGTTTGACGTTTCCATCATCGAAATCGCGGACGTGGACGGCGAAAAGCAGTTCGAAGTGCTGTCGACCAACGGCGACACCTTCCTGGGCGGCGAAGACTTCGACCAGCGCATCATCGACTTCATCATTGACGAGTTCAAGAAGGAGTCGGGCGTCAACCTCAAGAATGACGTGCTGGCCCTGCAGCGCCTGAAGGAAGCGGCCGAGAAAGCCAAGATCGAACTGTCGAACTCGGCCTCGACAGACATCAACCTGCCGTACATCACGGCAGACGCATCGGGCCCCAAGCACCTGAACATCAAGCTGACCCGCGCCAAGCTGGAACAACTGGTGGAAGAGCTGATCGAGCGCACCATCGCTCCTTGCCGCATGGCCATCAAGGACGCTGGCGTGTCGGTGTCTGACATCCATGACGTGATCCTGGTCGGCGGCATGACCCGGATGCCCAAGGTGCAGGAAAAGGTCAAGGAATTCTTCGGCAAGGACCCCCGCAAGGACGTGAACCCTGACGAAGCCGTGGCCGTGGGCGCCGCCATCCAGGGCCAGGTGCTGTCGGGTGACCGCAAGGACGTGCTGCTGCTGGACGTGACGCCCCTGTCGCTGGGTATCGAAACCCTGGGCGGTGTCATGACCAAGATGATCACGAAGAACACGACCATCCCGACGAAGTTCGCACAGACCTTCTCGACGGCCGACGACAACCAGCCTGCCGTGACCATCAAGGTCTACCAGGGCGAGCGCGAAATCGCTACCGGCAACAAGCTGCTGGGCGAATTCAACCTAGAAGGCATTCCACCTGCGTCCCGCGGTGTTCCTCAGATCGAAGTGTCGTTTGACATCGACGCCAACGGCATCTTGCACGTGGGCGCCAAGGACAAGGGCACGGGCAAGGAAAACAAGATCACCATCAAGGCCAACTCGGGCCTGTCGGAAGAAGAGATCCAGCAGATGGTGAAGGATGCCGAGCTGAACGCGGCCGACGACAAGAAGAAGCTGGAGCTGGTGCAAGCCCGCAACCAGGGTGAAGCCGCCGTGCACAGCGTGAACAAGAGCCTGGCCGAACACGGCGACAAGCTCGACGCAGGCGAAAAGGACGCGATCACTGCTGCAGTCAAGGCACTGGAAGAAGCCTTGAAGGGCGAAGACAAGGCCGCGATTGACGAAAAGACCACGGCGCTGATGGCTGCCAGCCAGAAGCTGGGCGAAAAGATGTACGCCGAGTCGCAGGCAGCGCAAGCTGCTCAGGCAGCCGGTGGTGCAGAGGCCGCAGGCGCATCGGCCGGTGGTGCGTCCGCCAAGCCCTCAGACGACGACAACGTCGTCGATGCCGAGGTGAAGGAAGTCAAGAAGGGCTGAGCACGCCCCCGTTGACCCCAGCCGCCGCGCGGGGCCCTTGACGGGGCTTGCGCGGCGTTCCTGTTCCAACCGGGCTCAGAATGACCATGTCCAAAAGAGACTTTTATGAAATCCTGGGCGTTCCCAAGAACGCCTCGGACGAAGAAATCAAGAAGGCCTATCGCAAGCTGGCGATGAAGCACCACCCTGACCGCAACCAGGGTGACGCAGCCAAGCCTGCCGAAGAAAAGTTCAAGGAGGCCAAAGAGGCCTACGAGATGCTCTCCGACCCGCAAAAACGTGCGGCCTACGACCAGTACGGCCACGCCGGGGTGGACCCCAACATGCGCGGCCCCGGCGGCGCGGGGGCGGAGGGCTTTGGTGGTTTTGCCGAGGCCTTTGGCGACATCTTCGGCGACATGTTTGGCCAGCAGGGCGGGCGTGGGCGCGGTGCCGGCGGCCGACAGGTGTACCGGGGCAGCGACCTCAGCTACGCCATGGAGATCACGCTGGAAGAAGCCGCGCGCGGCAAGGATGCTCAGATCCGCATCCCCTCGTGGGAGAGCTGCGACACCTGTCACGGCAGCGGTGCCAAGCCCGGCACCAGTGCCAAGACGTGTGGCACCTGCCAGGGCGCAGGCACGGTGCAGATGCGCCAGGGCTTCTTCAGCGTGCAGCAGACCTGCCCCCACTGCCGCGGCACGGGCAAGATCATTCCCGAGCCGTGCACCACCTGCCACGGCCAGGGCAAGCTCAAGAAGCAAAAGACGCTGGAAGTGAAGATTCCTGCGGGCATCGACGACGGCATGCGCATCCGCTCCACCGGCAACGGCGAGCCGGGCACCAACGGCGGCCCGCCGGGTGACCTGTACATCGAGATCCGCCTGAAGAAACACGACATCTTCGAGCGCGATGGCGACGACCTGCACTGCCAGGTGCCTGTGAGCTTCATCACGGCAGCACTCGGCGGCGAGATCGAAGTGCCCACGCTGGCTGGCAAGGCAGCGATCGACATTCCTGAAGGCACCCAGGCCGGCAAGCAGTTCCGCCTGCGTGGCAAGGGCATCAAGGGCGTGCGTGCCAGCTACCCGGGCGATCTGTACTGCCACATCGCAGTCGAGACACCCGTCAAGCTGACCGAGCACCAGCGCAAGCTGCTGCGCGAACTGGAAGATTCGCTCAAGAAGGGCGGCGCCCGCCACTCGCCCAGCGGCGAGAGCTGGACGGACCGGCTGAAAAACTTCTTCAGCTGACCGCGCACCGGCATCCCACCGAAAACCGCTTGTGGCCTTTTGGCCCTGGCGGTTTTTTCTTGATGCAGGGCAAGAAACTCCCTAAGGCCCGTGCGATGCACGCACAGCGCAGTAGGATGGGTCTCATCGATGATCACCCGGGAGCTTGGGCACATGAACGTCAACATCACCTTCCTGGGCGGCTCCGGCACGGTCACCGGCTCCAAGTACCTGGTGCGCTACAACGGCAAGAGCCTGTTGGTCGATTGCGGCCTGTTCCAGGGCTACAAGCAGTTGCGCCTGCGCAACTGGCAGCCCCTGCCCGTCACGCCGCACCAGATCGACGCCGTGGTGCTGACCCATGCCCACCTGGACCACAGCGGCTACCTGCCGCTGCTGGCGCGCGACGGCTACACCCACGCCATCCACTGCACACCGGGCACGCGCGACCTGTGCACCATCCTGCTGCCCGACAGCGGGCACCTGCAGGAAGAAGACGCGGCCTTTCTCAACCGCCACCAGCTCAGCAGCCACAGCCCCGCCCTGCCCCTGTACACCCGGCTCGACGCGCTGCATTGCCTCAAGCAGTTCCAGATCCACCCATTTCACAAGGCGTTTGAGCCCCTGCCCGGCTGGCGCGTGACGTTTTCGCCCGCAGGCCACATCCTCGGCGCAGCCAGCGTGCTGCTGGAGGTGGGAGGCCGACGCATTCTTTTCTCGGGCGACCTGGGCCGGCCCGATGACCTGCTCATGAACCCGCCCGACGCACCACCCCAGGCTGACACGGTGCTCATCGAGTCCACCTACGGCGACCGCGAGCACCCGCCCGAAGGCTTGCTCGATGAACTGGGCCCCGCCCTGCAGCGCCTGGCAGCGCGCGGCGGCATTGCCGTGGTGCCGGTGTTTGCCGTGGGGCGCGCGCAGGTGGTGCTGCACGCCATCGGCCTGCTCAAGGCGCAGGGCGTGGTGCCTGCATCGCTCAAGGTGTTTCTGGACAGCCCCATGGCCGTCAGCACCACGGGGCTGTTCCAGCATCACATGCAGGAACACCGCCTGAGCGGCCGCGAGGTGCAAGCGCTGGAGCATGGGGCCACCATGGTCCAGACACCCGAGCAATCCAAGGGGCTGGCCAAGCTGCATGGACCCATGGTCATCCTGTCGGCCAGCGGCATGGCCACCGGGGGGCGCGTGTTGCACCACCTGGCACTGCACGCGGGCGACCACCGCAACATGATCATCCTGACCGGCCACCAAGCCCCAGGCACCCGTGGTGCGCGGCTGGCAGAGGGTGAGAAGACCATCCGCATCCACGGACAGGACGTGGCCGTTCGCGCCGAGGTGGTACGGCTGTCCTCTGCGTCAGCCCATGCCGATGGCAACCAGCTCATCGCCTGGCTTCGCAGCATGGGCCACGCGCCGGACCAGGTGTATGTGGTGCACGGCGAAATGAGCGCCTCGGACCTGCTGCGCCAGCGCATTGAGCATGAGCTGCGCTGGCGTGCCGCTGTGCCAGAACACGGCAGCACCTGCACCGCCTGAGCCACGGTAGCGTTCTGGGCTTCAAAGGGCCTGCTCACGCGCGGACGGGCATCCCAACCATCGCGCATCGCGATGGCAAAGCACCAATAATGCGGAGAAAATAAATAACCTTCTCATTCCGAGAAGACAAAGCCCCATGAAAAGCTCCGAGCGCAGTTTTGCGCGCCGTATCGACCTGACCTCGCTGCAACTGTTTGTGGCGGTGTGCGAGCTCGGCAGCATTGGCCGCGCGGCTGAGCGCGAATTCATTGCGGCATCGGCCGTCAGCAAGCGCCTGTCGGACCTGGAAACTGCCGTGGACACCGCCCTGCTCTACCGCCACAGCCGGGGCGTCACGCTCACACCCGCAGGCGAGAGCCTGCTGCACCATGCGCGCACCGTGCTGTTTGGCCTCGAACGCATGCAGGGCGAGTTGAGCGAATACGCAGACGGCGTGCGCGGCCATGTCCGCATGCATGCCAACATCTCGGCCATCTTCCAGTTCCTGCCCGAAGACCTGGGCGCCTTCGCGCGCGAGCACAGCCAGATCAAGATCGACCTGCAGGAGCACCTCTCCAGCGACGTGCTGCATGCCGTGCAGGAGGGCGCCGCCGACTTGGGCATCTGCAACATCGGCATGGCCAGTGTCAACGGTGCCCTGGAATTGCAAAGCCGCCCTTACCGCGCCGACAATCTGGTGCTCGTTGTGCCCCTGGCGCATGCCCTGTCTGCGCTAGATGCTATCAATTTTGAAGAAGTCCTGGACTGGGACATCGTGGGCCTGCACGCCAACAGCAGCATCAGCCTGGCCATGCGCGCCGCCGCTGCCGCCGCCGGGCGCCCACTGCGCCAGCGCATCCAGGTCACGGGGCTCGACGCCATGTGCCGCATGATCGACAACGGCCTGGGCGTGGGCCTGCTGCCTGACCGGGCGTTTGCGCTGATGCGCGGCGTGGGCAACCTGCAAGCCATCCCGCTGACCGATGCCTGGGCCCACCGCGAGCTGCGTGTGGTGGCCCGCGACTTCGACGCCCTGCCCGTCACGGCCCGTTTGCTGGTGGAACACCTGTCACCCCGGCCAGACCCCGACACTAAAATCCAATCACCCACCTGAAAAGCAGAAAGAAAGCCACGCCATGGGACGCACCCTGTACGACAAGATCTGGGACGAGCATGTCGTCCACACCGAAGAGGACGGCACCTCCATCCTCTATATCGACCGCCATCTGGTGCACGAGGTGACCAGCCCCCAGGCGTTTGAAGGCCTGCGCGAGGCGGGCCGCAAGGTCTGGCGCATGAGCTCCATCGTGGCCACCGCCGACCACAACACGCCCACCACCGGCTGGGAAAACGGCTACGACGGCATCACCGACCCGATCAGCAAAGAGCAGATCACCACGCTGAACGACAATATGGCGCAGATCTCGCCCGCTGCGTTCTTCCCCTTCATGCACAAGCGCCAGGGCATCGTGCACGTGATCGGCCCCGAAAACGGCGCCACCCTGCCCGGCATGACGGTGGTATGCGGCGACAGCCACACCAGCACGCACGGTGCATTCGGCGCATTGGCCCACGGCATCGGCACATCCGAGGTCGAGCACGTGATGGCTACGCAAACCCTGCTGGCCAAGAAGGCCAAGAACATGCTGGTGCAGGTGGACGGCACGCTGGCCAAGGGCGTGACGCCCAAGGACGTGGTGCTGGCCATCATCGGCAAGATCGGCACGGCCGGCGGCACAGGCTACACCATCGAATTTGCAGGCTCCGTCTTCCGCGCGATGAGCATGGAAGGCCGCATGACCGTGTGCAACATGGCCATCGAAGGCGGCGCGCGCGCTGGCCTGGTGGCGGTGGACGACAAGACCATTGAATACGTCAAGGGCCGCCCCCTGTCGCCCACGGGCGTCGAATGGGACCAGGCCGTGGCGTGCTGGAAGACGCTGCACTCCGATGCCGACGCCAAGTTCGACACCGTGGTGAAGCTCGACGCCTCCGAAATCGTGCCGCAAGTCACCTGGGGCACCTCGCCCGAGATGGTGCTGGGCGTGGACGCCCGCGTGCCGGACCCCGACAAGGAAAAGGATGCCAACAAGCGCGGTGCCATCGAGCGCGCCTTGACCTACATGGGCCTGCAGCCCGGCAAGGCGATCAACGACATCACCATCGACAAGGTGTTCATCGGCAGCTGCACCAACAGCCGCATCGAAGACATGCGCGAAGCCGCTGCTGTGGTGAAGAACCTGGGCCGCAAGGTGGCTAGCAACGTGAAGCTGGCCATGGTGGTTCCCGGCTCGGGCCTCGTCAAAGAGCAGGCCGAACGCGAAGGCCTGGACAAGATTTTTGTGGCCGCAGGCTTTGAGTGGCGCGAGCCCGGCTGCAGCATGTGCCTGGCCATGAACGCCGACCGCCTGGAGCCGGGCGAGCGCTGCGCATCCACCAGCAACCGCAACTTCGAAGGCCGCCAGGGCGCTGGTGGCCGCACCCATCTCGTCAGCCCCGCCATGGCAGCAGCCGCCGCCGTGCACGGTCATTTTGTGGACATTCGCCAATTCGCCTGAAGGAGCCCGCCATGAAGAAAATCGCCGCCATCCTCATCGCACTGTCTGCCGCCTTGCTGCTGGGCGGGTGCAACACCGTCAAGGGCGTGGGCCAGGACGTTCAACGGGCGGGGGGTGCACTCGAACGCGCCGCCAATAAATAACAAGGCACCCATGCAGAAATTCACCTTACTCAAGGGCCTGGTGGCCCCGATGGACCGCGAGAACGTCGACACCGACGCGATCATTCCCAAGCAATTCCTCAAGTCGATCAAGAAGACCGGCTTTGGCGTGAACCTGTTTGACGAATGGCGCTACCTGGACCACGGCGAGCCCGGCCAGGACCCCGCCAGCCGCAAGCCCAACCCCGACTTCGTGCTAAACCAGCCACGCTATGCAGGCGCCTCCGTGCTGCTGGCGCGCAAGAACTTCGGCTGCGGCTCCAGCCGCGAACACGCGCCCTGGGCGCTGGACCAGTACGGCTTTCGCGCCGTGATCGCGCCGAGTTTTGCCGACATCTTCTTCAACAACTGCTTCAAGAACGGCCTGCTGCCTATCGTGCTGCCCGAGGCCACGGTGGCCCAGCTGTTCGATGAAGTGCACGCCTTCCCCGGCTACCAACTCACCATCGACCTGCAGCGCCAGGTCATCGTGCGTCCTCAGGGCGAAGAGATTCCGTTCGACGTGCAGGCCTTCCGCAAGTACTGCCTGCTCAACGGCTTCGACGATATCGGCCTGACCCTGCGCCAGTCCGACAAGATCAAGGCGTTTGAAGCGCAGCGCCTGGCGACCAAGCCCTGGCTGGCGCACACCATGGTGTCGTAAGACACCACAGGCATCAAAAATATCATTTAAATTGGCCTCTAGCGCTTTATCCATAAGCGGTAGCAGCTATCAAAATCAAAGCAAATTCAATGAAAATCGCAGTTCTGCCGGGTGACGGCATCGGTACCGAAATCGTCTCCGAAGCCGTGAAGGTTCTGGAAGCCCTGGACCTGAATTTCGAGATGGAATCTGCCCTGGTCGGCGGCGCCGCCTACGAGGCCCACGGCCACCCGCTGCCCGAATCCACCCTGAAGCTCGCCAAGGAAGCCGACGCCATCCTGTTCGGCGCCGTGGGCGACTGGAAGTACGACAAGCTCGACCGCCCCCTGCGCCCCGAGCAGGCCATCCTGGGCCTGCGCAAGAACCTGGGCCTGTTCGCCAACTTCCGCCCCGCCATCTGCTACGAGCAGCTGGTGGGCGCATCGAGCCTCAAGCCCGAGCTGATTGCCGGCCTGGACATCCTCATCATCCGCGAGCTGACGGGCGACATCTACTTCGGCCAGCCCCGCGGCCGCCGCGTGGCCACCGACGGCCACTTCCCCGGTGCCGAAGAAGCGTTTGACACCATGCGCTACAGCCGCCCAGAGATCGAGCGCATCGCCCACGTCGCCTTCCAGGCCGCCCGCAAGCGCAACAAGAAGGTCACCAGCGTGGACAAAGCCAACGTGCTGGAAACCTTCCAGTTCTGGAAGGACGTGGTCACCGACGTGCACAAGGAATACCCCGACGTCGAACTGCAGCACATGTACGTGGACAACGCGGCCATGCAACTGGTCAAGGCCCCCAAGGCGTTTGACGTGGTGGTGACCGGCAACATGTTTGGCGACATCCTGTCGGACGAAGCCTCCATGCTGACTGGCTCCATCGGCATGCTGCCCTCGGCCAGCCTGAACAGCAGCAACCAGGGCCTGTACGAGCCCAGCCACGGCAGCGCCCCCGACATCGCCGGCAAGGGCGTAGCCAACCCGCTGGCCACCATCCTCTCGGCAGCGATGATGCTGCGCTTCAGCCTGAACCAGGAAGCCGCCGCCCAGCGCATCGAAGCCGCCGTGCAGAAGGTGCTGGCCCAGGGCCTGCGCACGCCCGACATCTACAGCGAAGGCACCACCAAGGTGGGTACGGCGCAGATGGGCGATGCAGTGGTGAAGGCGCTGACCGCCTGATCCCCCGCTCAGCGGTCACAAAAAAAGCGCCGGACACTCCCGGCGCTTTTTTATTGTGGAGCCGGGGTACGGCCCGTACCGCCTACAGCCACCCGTTGTCGATGAATTCGATGATGGCGTAGCGCCGGTTCTCCAGCGGCCGCTCGCGCACGGCTGCCACGATGTGCGCAACGCCCTCCGCATACGGCGCATCGCCATAAACACGGGTTTCCAGCGTCACGCTGCAAGCCCCATCCTCTATCAGAACCTGGTGGTAGGCATGGCGGCCAAGATGTTCTGGGGGAATCTGCAGCACGCGCTGCTGAACCTCGGCATCGCGCACAGACCGGATATCACTGGGCACCAGACCCAGCGCCTGCGCCATGCTCACGGCCGTGCCCGGCACCGACGACTTCTGAGCCTGGTGCGATTCGGTCAGCCCGATGCGATAGCCACGGAACAAGTGCCCACTGCGCTCCAGCATGGCCATGAACTTGAGCATGAGAAGGTTGGTGTTGGGACACAGGACCACGGGAAAACCTACAGCCAGGTGTTCCAGCGCTGATCCCGTGGACAGCTCCACCAGCGCAGAGCACGTGGATTCACAGAACGCGCTCACCGCTTGTAGCTCCCGGCCCGAGCCTGCATGCACCACCACCGATTTTTCTGCAGGCAGCCCCTCGGCAGCCCAGGGCACAACCTGCCCTGCGTCCCCAGAGGGCAGCGCCCCCAACAGCTCCCTGGCCAGCTTGCCAGACCCCACAACGATGACTTGCATTTTTCCACTCTCGATGAATCGCAGACAAAGCGATAGGCAGGACTGTAGTGCGGTGCAGACCATGGGCGCAGGCTCTCCCCCAAGTCATTGGCTTTTTTCTACCGTCTATCCCGCCGATCGCTCCCCAGAAATGCCTGTTGGAACAACGGCACAGAGCCCAAAGCCCGCATCCGCTACAATCTTCGCCTATGTTTGCCGCCCACACGTTCGCCCTGAACATTGCACCCGCCGCCACGGCCGGTGTGGCTGCGCGCGCAACCATCACCAAAACCACGACCATTAAGGGCTGACTCAGCCTGGTTCGTCGTGCGCCCTTCCTGGCCAGACGAGCCAGGCGAGCAGTCCGGTCTGGCACTGTTTCTTACTTAGAAAGGGCGTTGAAATGAGCAAGTTGGTAGGGTTGGTCGGCTGGCGCGGCATGGTCGGCTCGGTCCTGATGGACCGTATGGAACAAGAGAAGGACTTCGATCTGATCGAACCCATGTTCTTCTCCACCTCGAACGCAGGCGGCAAGGCCCCTGCCCAAACCAAGAACGAGACTGCACTGCAGGATGCGTTCAACATTGAGGCTCTCAAGCGCTGCGAAATCATCATCACCGCCCAGGGCGGTGACTACACCTCTGAAGTGTTCCCAAAGCTGCGCGCCGCCGGCTGGAACGGCCACTGGATCGATGCCGCCTCCACCCTGCGCATGGACAAGGACGCCGTGATCATTCTCGATCCGGTCAACATGCCCGTCATCAAGAACGCCCTGGCCAACGGCGGCAAGAACTGGATCGGCGGCAACTGCACCGTGAGCTGCATGCTGATGGGCGTGGGCGCTCTGTACAAGGCAGGTCTGGTGGAATGGATGAGCACCCAGACCTACCAGGCAGCATCAGGCGGCGGCGCGCAGCACATGCGCGAGCTGCTCACGCAGTACGGTACGCTGAACGCCGAAGTGCGCGCACTGCTCGACGATCCCAAGAGCGCCATCCTGGAAATCGACCGCAAGGTCATCGCCAAGCAGCGCAGCCTGTCAGCCGCTGAAACCGCCAACTTCGGCGTACCGCTGGGCGGCTCGCTGATCCCCTGGATCGACAAGGACCTGGGCAACGGCATGTCCAAGGAAGAGTGGAAGGGCATGGCCGAGACGAACAAGATCCTGGGTATGGGCGAGGGCTTCAACGCCTCCGCCATTCCCGTCGATGGTTTCTGCGTGCGCGTGGGCGCTATGCGCTGCCACAGCCAGGCGCTGACGTTCAAACTCAAGAAGGATGTGCCCGTGGCCGACCTCGAAGCCATGATCGCCGCCGACAACCAGTGGGTCAAGGTGGTGCCCAACACCCGTGAAGCCACCATCCAGGACCTGACCCCCGTGGCGGTGACCGGCACCATGAACATCCCCGTGGGCCGCATCCGCAAGCTGGCCATGGGCCCTGAATATGTGGGCGCCTTCACCATTGGCGATCAGCTGCTCTGGGGCGCCGCCGAGCCCCTGCGCCGCATGTTGCGCATCTTGCTCGACGCCTAAGCCGGCAATCCCCAAAAAAGCGCGCACGGCCCTCGCCGTGCGCGCTTTTTTACGCCCGGCACCTTGACACACTCAGTTACGCCACGTTGGCAATTGGCAACATTTGAATGCCCCAATCTGGTGCGTCTGAACCTCGCTCAAAGCTTCGGAGCCACCTCAGCTTGTCAGTGCAAAACATTGATGCTATGGTGCTTTTTACATATTTTCACGCGCCGGGGCGGGACCAGACCATGAGAAAAAAAGCACCGCTCGACCGAGCCGCACAAAAACCTAATCAGTTGTTGGCAAACATGCATCGTTGGAAATTTTCTGTCCTGGCGGCTGCGGCCGTAGCGTCCGCTGGCTTTTACGCTGGCGACGCCTCGGCCCTGGCGTTGGGCCGCATCACCGTGCAGTCTGCCTTGGGCGAGCCTTTGCGCGCCGAAATTGACCTGCCCCAGATCACCCCCGCCGAAGCCGACACCCTGCGCGCTACGACGGCTACCCCGGAAGTTTTCCGCGCCCAGGGCATGGAATACACGCCCGCGATCAACAACCTGCAAATCCAGCTGCAGCGTCGCCCAGACGGCACCGCCGTGCTGCGTCTGACGAGTGATCGCCCGGTGAACGACCCCTTCCTTGATCTGGTGCTGGACGCCAACTGGGGCTCGGGCCGCATTGTGCGCAGCTATACCATGCTGTTTGACCCGCCAGCACTGCGCCGCGCAGCACCGAATGTGACGGCGTCCCCTCAGATCTCGGCACCTGCTGCCCCATCGGCGCCCGCCGTGCGCGCACCGGTCGCCCCGCGCGCCACCGAATCCTCTGCCGCTGCTGCACCGCCAGCACCACGCCCGGCAGCAGCTGGCCCTCGTCCAACCCCCGCAGACGGTGTCAAGGTGCAGGCCGGCGACACCGCTGGCCGCCTGGCGAATGCCTACCGCCCCGCCAGCGTGTCTCTGGATCAGATGCTGGTTGCCATGATGCGTGCGAACCCGGACGCATTCATTCAAGGCAATGTCAATCGCCTCAAAGCTGGCGCGGTACTGCAGATGCCCGATGAAGTTGCGGCGCAGGCAACCCCAGCCCCCGAGGCACGCCAGATCCTGGCAGCCCAGGCCAAGGATTTCAACGAATTCCGCCGCAAGCTGGCAGGTGCCGCCCCGACCACGGCAGTGGCCGCTGCAGAGCGCTCCGCGTCAGGCACGGTGCAGACCCGCGTGGAGGACAAGAAACCTGCCACGACCGCACCCGACAAGCTGACGCTGTCCAAAGGCTCCGTGAAGGGCCAGAAGGCCGCCGAGGACCAACTCGCCAAGGACAAGCAAGCCAGCGAGGCCGCCACCCGGATGGCCGAACTGTCCAAGAACATTACCGACCTGAACAAGCTGGGCGCAGCATCGGCCGCTGCTGGCAGTGCCGCGCCCGCTGGTGGTGCCAGCGCCCCCGCTGGCGTGGCCGTGCAGGCCCCCGCAGTCCCCGCCACGCCTACAGCACCCGCCGCGCCTGAAACACCTGCGTCGGCCCCCGTGCCCCCAGCCAGTGCCCCAGCGGATGTTGCCGTTCCTGCCGAGGCGGCCTCCGAACCCGCCTCTGCACCGGCTCCCGTCGCATCCGCACCCGCAGCCCCCGTACGGATGCCTGCGCCAGCACCAGCCCCTGTTGAAGAGCCGAGTTTCCTGTCCGGCCTCATGGACGATCCGATCCTGCCCCTGGCCGGTGGTGGCCTGCTGGCCCTGTTGCTGGGTTATGGCGCTTACCGTGTGGTGCAGCGTCGCCGCCAGAACGCTGGCGTAGACAGCTCGTTCCTGGAAAGCCGCATCCAGCCTGATTCATTCTTCGGTGCCAGCGGCGGACAGCGCGTGGATACCGCCAACAGCGAAATGACGACCGGCTCGTCCATGGCCTACTCCCCGAGCCAGCTAGATGCTGGCGGCGATGTGGATCCCGTGGCGGAGGCAGACGTTTATTTGGCCTATGGCCGCGACCTTCAGGCCGAGGAAATCCTGAAGGAAGCGATTCGCCACAATCCGGCCCGCGTGTCGGTCCATGTGAAGCTCGGCGAAATTTACGCCAAGCGCCAGGATCGCAAGGCACTGGAAGCGGTGGCAGGGGATGTGTTCAAGCTGACGCAGGGCGAAGGCCCGGACTGGAACCGCATTGCCGAACTCGGCCGCGACCTGGACCCCGAAAACCGCTTGTACCAGCCTGGCGGCCGCCCCGGCATGGCCGAGGACGAATCTCCATCGCTGCCCCCAGGTGGCTTCCCGAGCACCTTCACGGGCGGTGCTGGCAATGCGGCGGCCACAGCGGCACTCCCCCCCGATCTCGACCTGGATCTCGATCTGGACCTGCCAGATGACGCACTGACCGACGCTCCCTCGGTGGCACCAGCACCCCCAGGCGGATTTGCAGCGGCTGCCGCTGCAGCTGCGGCCGCAGGTGGCACCCGTCGCACTACGGACGCCGATGCCAGCGATGAACCACAAACACTGCGCCCGGAACTGGATTTGCCAGAGCTGCCCTCTGCAACGGCACCAGCCTGGGGTGGTCAAGATACAGCCCCCGGCCCGATGATGGCCCCTCCACCCGTCGCCAACCTCGACTTCCCGAGCGCAGACGACCTGAGCATGGCGCCATCTGGCCCCATGCCGCTGGCAGGCGACGCCAAGGATTCCGGTCCCATGGAATTTGATCTGGGCGAACTGTCTCTGGACCTGAACGCACCGTCCAAGCCCATGGCAGCCCCTGCGGCCAAGGCACCCGCTCCGGCACCCGAGTTCGTCGATGACGGCTCGGCTGCGGCGCAGGATGATCCGCTGGCTACCAAGCTGGCATTGGCCGAAGAGTTCAACGCCATTGGCGACACCGACGGTGCTCGCACGCTGATCGAAGAAGTGGTGGCCGAATCCAGCGGCGCCCTCAAGACCCGCGCCCAGCGTATGCTGGCCGAACTGGGCTGATGCAGCCGGGTTCTCTCACGGCGCGCTTTCCCCACCCCCAGGCCGCCCCATGATGCGGGTGGCGCTGGGTGTCAGCTACAACGGACAGGCATACAGCGGCTGGCAAAGCCAGCTGTCGGGCAACACGATTCAGGACAAACTCGAAGCGGCCCTGGGCCGCTTTGCCACGCACCCTGTCAGCACTTTGTGTGCAGGCCGTACCGACGCAGGTGTGCATGGATTGATGCAGGTGGTGCACTTTGACACGCCGCTGAACCGCCCGCCCTCCTCCTGGGTACGGGGTACCAACACCTTTCTTCCTGCCGATATTGCCGTGCAATGGGCGCAGCCCGTGCCGGACGGCTTCCATGCCCGCGCCAGCGCGATCGCGCGGCGCTATGCCTATGTGCTGCTGCAGTCCCCCGTGCGGCCGAGTGTGGACGCCGGTCGCGTGGGCTGGGTTTTCCATCCGCTGGACCACCAAGCGATGCGGCAAGCTGCGGACTACCTGCAGGGCGAGCACGACTTCACCTCGTTTCGTGCGTCGGCGTGCCAGGCCAAGTCCCCCGTCAAGACCCTGCAGCGCATCGACATTACGCGCCGGGGTCTGGGAGAACCACACCCGGAGCTGGGCTGGAGCCCCTGCTACTGGCGCTTTGAGTTCGAAGCCAACGCGTTTTTGCACCACATGATCCGCAACATCATGGGCTGCCTGATTGCCGTGGGCCAGGGCAACCAGCCTCCTGAATGGGTGGCGCAGGTGCTCGCCGCCAAATCCCGCGATGCGGCAGCGCCCACGTTTTCGCCGGATGGGCTGTTTTTTCAAGGCCCGGTCTATGACGCCGCCTGGGGCTTGCCCCAGCGCACGGCTGCGTATGATTGGTTGCCATGAACGCACAAGACATCTCCAAGCTGCCGCATGCACGCACCCGCATCAAAATCTGCGGCCTGACCCGCGAGCAGGACGTGGATGCCGCCGTGGCGGCAGGCGCCGATGCAGTGGGTTTCGTGCTGTATGCCCCCAGCCCGCGTGCGGTAACACCCGAACGCGCAGCACAACTGGCCAGACGCCTGCCGCCCTTTGTCACACCAGTTTTGCTGTTCGTGAACGAGCCCGCTACCAATGTGATAGCTACCAGCGCTTTGATAGCAGGCGCTACGATCCAGTTTCACGGTGATGAATCTCCCCAGGATTGCCTGGCTGCCACCCACCAAGGCGCACGCCCCTACCTGCGAGCCGCCCGAATTCCCCTGGGCGACGGTGCGGCCAGCTTTGACCTCGTAAAATACGCCCACGATTACTCTCACGCCCAGGCCATCCTGCTCGACGCCCATGTCGAAGGTTTTGGCGGCAGCGGCAAGGCATTCAATTGGTCACTCCTTCCACCAAGCGTCAGCTCTCACCTCGTTTTGTCTGGTGGACTCACGCCTGCAAACGTGACCGATGGCATTTTGCAAGTCCGTCCGCGGGGTCTCTCGCTGGCGGTTGATGTCAGTTCCGGCGTCGAAGCCGATGGCCCCGATGGAAAGCCCATCAAGGGCATCAAAGACGCCGTGAAGATCCAACGCTTCGTTGCCGCCGTGCGGGCGGCCGATGCACAACTTGCAAAGAATCCCCATGAATTCCTATCAGCAACCTGATCCCTCGGGCCACTTCGGCCCCTACGGCGGCAGCTTCGTCAGCGAAACCCTGACCCACGCCATCCAGGAACTGCGCGAGGCCTACGCGCGCTACCAAAACGACCCCGAGTTTCTGGCCGAGTTTCACTACGAACTCAAGCACTTCGTCGGTCGCCCATCACCCATCTACCATGCAGCCCGTACCAGCCGCGAAATGGGTGGCGCGCAGATCTACCTCAAACGTGAGGACCTGAACCACACCGGCGCTCACAAGATCAACAACGTGATTGGCCAGGCCATGCTGGCCAAGCGCATGGGCAAGCCCCGCGTGATTGCAGAAACGGGCGCAGGTCAGCACGGCGTGGCCACGGCCACCATCTGCGCGCGCTATGGCCTGGAATGCGTGGTGTACATGGGTGCAGAGGACGTCAAGCGCCAAAGCCCCAACGTGTACCGCATGAAACTGCTGGGCGCCACGGTGGTGCCCGTGGAATCGGGCAGCAAGACGCTGAAAGATGCGCTCAACGAGGCCATGCGCGACTGGGTGGCCAATGTGGACAACACCTTCTACATCATCGGCACGGTGGCAGGCCCACACCCCTACCCCATGATGGTGCGTGACTTCCAGAGCGTGATCGGCAAGGAGTGCATCGACCAGATGCCCGCCATGTTGGCAGAGCAAAAGGTGCTGGGCGACCAGCCCGATGCCGTGATCGCCTGCGTGGGTGGCGGCAGCAACGCCATGGGCATCTTCCACCCCTACATCCCGTTCGAGAAAACGCGCCTCATGGGCGTGGAAGCGGCAGGCGAAGGGCTGGAGTCGGGCAAACACTCGGCATCGCTGCAAAAGGGCAGCGCGGGCGTGCTGCACGGCAACCGCACCTTCATCCTGCAGGATGACAATGGCCAGATCACCGAAACTCACAGTATCAGTGCAGGTCTGGACTATCCGGGCGTGGGCCCGGAGCACGCCTGGTTGCAGGAAATCGGGCGTGCCGAATACGTCGGCATCACTGACAAGGAGGCTCTGGAAGCCTTTCACTACCTGTGCCGCACCGAGGGCATCATCCCCGCGCTCGAATCCAGCCATGCCGTGGCCTACGCCATGAAACTGGCCAAAACCATGCGCCCTGACCAATCGATCCTGGTCAACCTCTCGGGCCGTGGTGACAAGGACATTGGCACCGTTGCCGACCTGAGTGGCGCCGATTTTTACTGCCGACCCAGCTGCCAGGGACAGTCCGTCAAGGGCGGCGAGCAATCCATCAAGGTGGTGAAGTAAATGAGCCGTATTGCATCCACCTTCTCTGCCCTGCAAGCGCAGGGCCGCAAGGCACTGATTCCCTATGTGACCGCTGGTTTCCCGTTCGCCGACATCACCCCTGCACTCATGCACGGCATGGTGGAGGCCGGTGCCGACGTGATTGAGCTGGGCGTGCCCTTTTCCGACCCCATGGCCGATGGCCCGGTGATTCAAAAGGCGGGCGAAAAAGCCCTCAGCCTGGGCATTGGCATGGTGCAGGTGCTCGACCATGTGCGCGAGTTCCGCAAGCGCAACAGCACCACACCCGTGGTGCTGATGGGCTATGCCAACCCCGTGGAGCGCTACGACCAAAAGCACGGTGCAGGTGCCTTTGTGCGCGATGCGGCGGCCGCTGGCGTGGACGGCGTGCTCATCGTGGACTACCCACCCGAAGAGTGCGAGACCTTTGCCGCCAGCCTGCGTGAGCACGGCATGGACCTGATCTTCCTGCTGGCCCCCACCAGCACCGATGAGCGCATGGCCCAGGTGGCGCGCGTGGCCAGCGGCTACGTGTACTACGTGTCGCTCAAGGGCGTGACCGG
The DNA here is from genome assembly GCF_023913775.1 of Acidovorax facilis. Taxonomy (GTDB): domain Bacteria; phylum Pseudomonadota; class Gammaproteobacteria; order Burkholderiales; family Burkholderiaceae_C; genus Acidovorax; species Acidovorax facilis. The sequence continues at coordinate 37,605 of NZ_JAMXAX010000019.1, read as the reverse complement.
CTCGGGCGCGCTGGACACCTCGGCCGTGGAGCAAATGCTGCCTCGCATCCGCCAGCATGTGACGATCCCCGTGGGTGTGGGCTTTGGCATTCGCGACGCCGCCACCGCCCAGGCGATTGGCAAGGTGGCCGACGCCGTGGTCATTGGCAGCCGCATCATCCAGCTGATTGAAGACCAAGAGCACGCCAAGGTGGTGCCAATCACGATCGACTTCCTGCGCGGCATCCGCAAGGCAATGGACGCGTAGACGCATAATGCAGCCCGGCGCGCCGCCCTCATCGGGGCACGGCGCGCCACAGATTCCACCCGGCCTGCCCCCTGCGGCGCCCCAGCGCCCCGGCAGGCCGAGCCACTGAAGAGGAGAACACCATGTCCTGGCTCGAAAAACTTCTGCCCTCCAAGATCCAGCAAACCGACCCCACCGAGCGCCGCCAGGTGCCTGAAGGGCTGTGGATCAAGTGCCCGAGCTGCGAAACGGTGCTCTACAAGGCCGATCTGGAGCAAAACCAGAACGTTTGCCCCCATTGCAGCCACCACCACCGCATTGGCGCCCGCGCGCGGCTGGACGCTTTTCTGGACGCCGAAGGCCGCTATGAAATCGGCCAGGAAGTGCTGCCCGTGGATGCCCTCAAGTTCAAGGACAGCCGCAAATACCCCGAGCGCCTGAAGGAAGCCCTGGAAAACACGGGTGAAACCGATGCCCTCATCGTCATCGGTGGCGCGGTCAAGAGCATCAACGTGGTGGCAGCGTGCTTTGAGTTCGACTTCATGGGTGGCTCGATGGGCTCCGTGGTGGGCGAGCGTTTTGTGCGCGGCGTGGAAACCGCCATCGAGCAGAAGGTGCCCTTCATCTGCTTTACCGCCACCGGCGGCGCACGCATGCAGGAAGGCCTGCTGTCCCTGATGCAGATGGCCAAGACCAACGCAGCGCTGACCCGCCTGGCCAAGAAGGGCCTGCCCTACATCAGCGTGCTGACCGACCCGACCATGGGCGGCGTGAGCGCAGGTTTTGCGTTTGTGGGCGACATCGTGATCGCCGAGCCCAAGGCCCTGATCGGCTTTGCCGGACCGCGTGTGATCGAATCCACCGTGCGCGTGACCCTGCCCGAAGGCTTCCAGCGCGCCGAATTCCTGCAAACCAAGGGCGCCGTGGACTTCATCTGCGACCGCCGTGAACTGCGCAACACCGTGGCCAGCAGCCTGGCCATGCTGCAGCGTTTGCCTGCTGACGCAGTGATGTAACACCACCGGGTGGGTGCGTGCGCAAAGCCTAGTGCTGAGGTGATGCGCCCGCCAAAGCCGCGAGAATACTATTATTTTGATAGCTACTAGCGCTTTATGGATAAGCGCTAGGGGTCAATTTCACTGATATTTTTGGTATCAGATATCCATTTGCCGCGCATCATGCGCAGCCGCCGAAACCGGCGCGGCCCCAACCAGGGACGGCAAGCAAGGGCCGCCCCGCAGCAAGGCCGTCGTCCCCCTGGGGGGAAGGCGCCAAAGGCGACTCAGGGGGGCTACTTCATTACGCTGGCCTGCAAATGGCCCAGCACGATCATCGCCACCTGCAGCAACACCAGCACGGCCAGCGGCGACAGATCGATACCGCCCACCAGCGGGATGATGCGGCGAAACGGCCGCAGGATGGGCTCACACAGCCGGGCAATCACATCGGCCAGGGGTGACCGCGCCTGCACCCACGACATCACGGCATAGACGATCAACAAGCCAATCAGCCCCGACACCGCCACCCGCGCGAGGCCAAACAATGCCAACCACGGCAGCCAGGCCCATGCCGAGGCGGCGCCCAGCAGCAGGGTCAGCAAAAAGTACTGCGCCAGCTGCAGCAACACGGCTGCCACCAGGCTCGACACATCCCAGCGCCCCACCGGGGGGATCACGCGGCGCAGCGGCATGATGAGCCAGTCCGTCAGCGCAAAAACCAGCCCGCCGACGGGGTTGGAAAACGGCACGCGCTGCCACTGCATGTACAGCCGCAACAGGCATGCCCCGGTGAGCAGGCCACCAACAACGTCAAGCAGGAAAGAGGCGATCTGGTAGAGCATGGATGAGACAAAAATAAGGGGCCGCCGCGAAAGCAGGCTGCGCCATGGGATGATAGCGAGCCAAGGTATCCCCCCTTTCATGACACAACCCCTCACCCTGTCATCCTTGCCCCTTTTCCCTCTGGGCTCCGTGCTGTTCCCAGGTGGTCTGCTGGCCCTGCGCGTGTTCGAAGTGCGCTACCTGGACATGGTGCGCAAGTGCCATCAGGCGGGCGCGCCCTTTGGCGTGGTCGCCCTCACGCAAGGCCGCGAAGTGCGCCAGGCGGGCGCGCCTGAAGAACAGTTCAACGATGTGGGCACCCTGGCCGTCATCGAGCAGATCGACACCCCGCAGCCTGGCCTGATCACACTGCTGTGCCGTGGCAGCCAGCGCTTTCGCATCACCCAGCGCAGCCACCTGCCCCATGGCCTGTGGATCGCCGATGTGGGGCACATCGACCCGGATCTGATGGTGCCAATCCCGCAAGACCTGAGAAAGGCATCGACAGCCCTCGCCCAGGTGCTGCACACCCTAAAGCAGCGTGACCCCGAAATTCCGACTGCGATTGTCCCCACGGCAGCCCAGCTGGACGACTGCGGATGGGTGGCCAACCGCTGGTGCGAGCTTTTGCCCGTGCCCCTGGAACTCAAGCAGCGCCTGATGGAGCTGGACAACCCGCTGGTGCGGCTGGAACTGGTGGGCGATGTGCTGGAGCGGACCGGAATTGCCCCCACACAATGAGCCGCCGAATCGCTACTGCCCCCTCTTCTTCTCATAGCCCATGCTGAACCGCATCCTGGGCTGGTCGCGCGCAGCCAAGCGCATGGTGGTGGTGGCCATGGACATCTGTCTGGGTGTCATCGCGATGTGGCTCGCCTTCACGCTGAGGCTGGAGACGCCCCACTGGCCCTCAGGCATGCAGTGGCTTGCGTATGCGCTGGCGCCCGCCCTTGCGTTTCCGATTTTTGCCAAGCTGGGGCTGTACCGCGCCATCTTCCGCTACACGGGAATCACGGCGCTCATCACCACCGGCAAGGCCGTGGCCATCTACGGCGCGCTTTTGCTGGGCTGCCTGCTGGCCGCCCAGTGGGAGGGCGTTCCGCGCAGTGTCGGCATTCTCCAGCCCCTGCTGTTCATGCTGCTGGTCGGTGCCAGCCGCGCACTGGGGTGGCTGGCGCTGGCAGGGCGCAGCAGCCATGCGCCGTACCGCCTGCTGATCTACGGCGCTGGCAGTGCGGGCGCACAGACGGCTGCGGGGCTGGGCAGCATGCGCCAGTACCTGCTCAAAGGGTTTGTGGACGACGATGCCAGCAAGATCGGGCGCAGCATCAACGGCGTGCGTGTGCACGCCTCCAACGCGCTGCCCGAGGTGGTACGCCGCCTTGGCATCACCGACGTGCTGCTGGCGCTGCCCAGCACCACGCGCGAGCGACGGCGGCAGATCATCGAAAGCCTGCGCGAGTTGCCCGTGCGGATCCGCACGCTGCCGGGCCTGTCGGACTTGGCCAGCGGCCGGGTGACCGTCACGGACTTCCAGGACCTTGAAATCGAAGACCTGCTGGGCCGGGAGCCAGTGGCGCCGGACCCAGGACTGCTGGGGCGCAATCTGGCGGCCACCGTGGTCCTGGTCACCGGCGCGGGCGGCAGCATTGGCAGCGAGCTGTGCCGGCAGATCGTGCGCGAAGGGCCGCGCCAGTTGCTGCTGGTGGACCACAGCGAATACGCGCTGTACTCCATCCACCACGAATTGGCGGCGCTGGCGCACCAGGGCGAGCATGCATGTGCGCTGGTGCCCCTGCTCGCCAGCGTCACCCACAAGGCGCGCATGGCAGACATCTGCCAGCTATACCGGCCCACCTCCATCTACCATGCGGCCGCCTACAAGCACGTGCCCATGGTGGAGGCCAACGCGGGCGAAGGTATTTTGAACAACGTGTTTGGCACCTTGAACATGGTGCAGGTGGCGCTGGAGTGCGATGCCAACCATTTCGTGCTGATTTCCACCGACAAGGCCGTGCGCCCGACCAACATCATGGGCGCCACCAAGCGTGTGGCAGAGATGGTGCTGCAAGCGATTGCAGCGTCGCCCCGCGCGCCTTTCCCGCAGCTTGCCGACAGCTCACCCGCCTGGACTTGCCCCACCCGCCTGTCCATGGTGCGCTTTGGCAACGTGCTGGGCTCCAGCGGCAGCGTGATACCGCTGTTTCGCAAGCAGATCGCGGCCGGTGGCCCCCTTACCGTGACGCACCCGGACGTCACGCGCTACTTCATGACCATTGCCGAAGCCGCCCAGCTGGTACTGCAGGCAGGGGCGATGGCCGAGGGCGGCGACGTGTTCCTGCTGGACATGGGCGAGCCCCTACAGATTCTGGAATTGGCAGAGCGTATGGTGGCCTTGTCGGGATTGACGGTGCGCGACGATCTGCACCCAGAAGGAGACATCGAAATCGTTTTCACCGGGCTGCGCCCGGGTGAAAAACTTTTCGAGGAACTGCTGATTGGAGACAATCCCTTTCCCACCGACCACCCCCGCATCCTGCGGGCGCGTGAAGAATACCGCCCCTGGGAGGAGCTGCAGACCTTGCTCCAGGCATTGCAGAAGGCAGCCCAAGCGGGCGACCCCATCGCCATGACCGCTCTGCTGCGACAGCTGGTGCCTGGCTACCACCCCGAAACGCAACCCGTACTGCCATGAAGTCGGGACTTGTACGGGCAACGCTGACCCTGCTCACGGGCAGCGTTGCAGCCCACGCCATCCCGCTGGTGCTGGGCCCCGCACTCACACGCCTCTACAGCCCTGAGGACTTCGGACAGTTTGCACTGCTGTGGGCGCTGGCCACCAACCTGGCGGTGGTGGGCTGTGCGCGCTATGAATTCGCACTCCCCCTCGAAAGCACCGAGCTGCGCGCCGCCCAGCTCATGGCGCTGTGCGCTCGCATCTTGCTCGCTGTCACCACGGCATCTGCTGCAGCCGCAGCCGTGCTTCTGCTGTGGCGCGGCATGCCGATGGTGTGGGCGCTGCCATTGGCGGTGTTCGCAGGCGGCGCTGTGCAATGGCTCACCCTGTGGGCAACTCGGTCCCAGCGCTTTGGTCTGCTGTCGGCGGCCAGGCTGCTGCAACAAGGCGGTGGCGCCATCCTGCAATTGCTGTTCGGATTCATGAAGACCGGCCCGCTGGGTCTGGTGCTGGGCGCCACATTGGCCAGCCTGGGCGCAGCATGGATGCTGGCCAGGCCTGCCCCTGCGGGTGGCTGGGTGGGTCTGTGGCGCCAGCCGTTGGCCACACTCCGGTCCATGACCCAACAGCACCGGGACTTTCCGTTGCTCAACACACCCCACGCTTTCATGGGGGCGCTGCAGGACACCCTGACTCTGGTGCTGGTGGCGGCCTGGACTGGAGATGCCTCAGCGGGGTTCTGGGCGCTGGCGCTGCGCTACCTCAAGGCCCCGGCGACCCTCATCGGCGGGGCCTTGTCGCAAACCCTGTACCCCCGCCTTCTGAAGGCGCAGAGCCCCAACGAAGCGCGCACCCTGGTGCGCCAGGCCCTGCTGGGGCTGGCCGCCCTGGCCTGCCCGCTGGCGGCGGTGCTGCTCGTCTGGGGGCCGGACATCTTTTCCCTGGCCTTTGGCACCCAGTGGGCGCAGACCGGGGAAGTGGCCCGGGCCATCGCGCCGTACATCGCTGTGCATTTTATGGCATCGCCCCTCGCGGTGGTCACCATGGCCTGGGGCGCGCAGGCCTGGGCGCTGCGCCTGGCGTTGGTTGGACAATGCCTGTTTTTTGCGGGCCTGCTGCTGGGCCTCCATTTGGGCGGGCTGACCGGCGCCGGATGGGGCGTGTCAGCGAGCATGCTGGCCTACTTTGCCTACTATTTCTGGGCGTTGGCAAACTGGAAGGACATCCCCCATGAGAGCCGTGCTTAACCGCTGGCGCCGCCGTATCTGGCAGGCGCTGTTCTACCGCATGGTGTTCGGGGAAAGCGACCACCTGGGCCGCAGCCTGCCTCACACCCGCATTGCCCCCAGCACCTGCATCGAAGGCGCCAGGGGGCTGCGGCTTTCCGACCACGTGTTCATTGGGCAATTCAACTTCATCGACGCCACGGCAGGCCTGCAGATTGGGCAAGGGGTACAGATCACCAACTTCGTCAGCATCGTCACCCACAGCTCCCACCGCGCCATTCGCCTTCTGGGCAGCGGCTACGCCGTCCACGACGGCCCCAAGCCTGGCTACATCAGCGCACCCGTGGAGATCGGCGCCTACACGTTCATCGGCCCCCACAGCCTGATCGAAGCGGGTACACGCATCGGCAAGGGGGTGGTGGTGTGTGCCTACGCGCAGGTGCGCGGCGAAGTGCCCGACTTCGCCATCATGGCAGGGGCCCCAGCGTGCAAGATTGGCGACGTCCGCGAGCAGGATGAGCGCCTGCTGTTGCAGCATCCGGAACTGCGCCCACACTACGAATCCTGGACGCAGACGGTCTGACATGCCAACACACCTGTGCCTGCTGGGCGATGCCACCAGCCCCCATGTCCAGCGGTGGGCGCGGGAGATGCTCCAGCGTGGCTACCGCGTTTCGCTGATCACGGCCCGCCCCGCGTCCATCGATGGCGTCACGGTGCGGGCCATCCGGCCTGTGCACCGATCGCTGGACTGGCTGCTCCGTGTACGGGAAACGAGGCGCCACGTGGCCGAACTGGCTCCTGACCTCCTGCATGCCCATTACGTCACCTCCTACGGATATCTGGCCGCACGTTGCGGCAAACATCCGCTGGTGATGACCGCCTGGGGCAGCGACCTGTTGGTGACCCCCGGCAAAAGCGCCTGGATGCGCTGGCTGACCGGCTGGATACTGCGCCAGGCCGACCTCATCACGGGCGACTCAGCGAGCCTGATGAGCGCGGTGGCAGACTTCCGCCCGCCCGGCGCCGCCGAGGAAATCCATTGGGGTGTGGAACTGCAACGCTTCCACCCCGTGCCCTGGCGTCACAAGCAAGGCAGCCAGCTGGTGAGCCTGCGCGCCTGGGAACCCAACTACAACATCGACACCATCATCGAAGCGTTCGCCCTGCTGCAGGCGCGATTGCCGGGCGCCGATCTGCGCTTGCACCTGCTCGGCGGAGGCAGTCTGGAGGATGCCCTGCGCAGCCAGGCGCACACGGCGCAGCTGGACAACAAGGTGCAGTTCCACGGCCGACTCGATGACACGGGCATGACCCGGGTACTGGGCGCAAGCAAGATATCTGTGTCGGTGCCCAGCAGCGATGCAACATCGGTCGCCATGCTGGAGAGCATGGCGTGTGGCCTCGCCGTGGTGGCCAGCGAACTGCAGGCCAACCGGCACTGGATCGACGCTCAGTGGCTGGTTGCAGCCGGAGATGCCACAGCGCTCGCCGCCCGGCTCGAAGCCCTGATTGCCAATGACGCCATCGCGGAACAAGCCGGGCTGCAAAATGCTGCCCGCATAGCGCAAGACGGTGACCGCGCGGTGCAAATGAACCGCATGCACGCGCTGTACCAGCAACTGCTCCGTACACCTTGAACCCCATGCCCCAAGGCCTTGAATTGGACAACCTGATCAGCGTGATCGTGCCGTGCCGCAACGAGCGCCAGCACATCGACGCTTTCTGCAACTCCGCCCTGCTCCAAGAACTGCCCGCAGGCTGGCGCATGGAAGTGCTGATTGCAGACGGTGACAGCGATGACGGCACGCGCGAACACCTGATGCAGCGCTGTGCTGCAGACCCCAGGCTCGTCCTGGTGGACAATCCCGGCCGCATTGTGTCCACCGGGCTCAACGCCTGCATTGCCCGCGCACGGGGCGGCACCATTGCCCGCATGGACGTGCACAGCCAGTTTGCCCCCGACTACCTTGCGCAGTGCATCGAGGCGCTTGAACGCACCAGCGCTGACAACGTGGGCGGCCCTTGGGTCGCCCAAGGAACGGGCCCCACCGGGGCCGCCATAGCCGCCGCCTTCCAATGCCGCTGGGTGGTGGGTGGCGCACGGTCGCGCGATGTGCAATACGAAGGCGAGGTGGATACCGTCTACCTCGGATGCTGGCCCCGCGGCGTGTTTGACCGATTCGGGCTGTTTGACGAAGCCCTGGTGCGCAACCAGGACGACGAGCACAACCTGCGCATGCGCCTGGGGGGTGCACGCATCTGGCAGAGCAGCCGCATCCATTCCACCTACCACCCGCGCAATTCGCTCAGGCACCTGTTCGCGCAACAACGGCAATATGGCTACTGGCGGCCTTTTGTGATGCGCAAACATGGGCAGCCGGGCTCCGTGCGACAACTGGTGCCCGCAGCTTTTGTGGCCGCAGCAGTGGGCGCCGCCGCCGCCTCGCCGTGGTCCGCCTGGCCCTTGGCTGCACTGGGCATCGCCTACGCAGGGTATCTTCTGGCGGCATCAGTGGCGGCAGCCCGGTCGGCCCGCAACGGGGGACTGCTGCCCCGCCTCCCGGGGACGATTGCAGCGTTTCATGTGGGCTACGGCCTGGGTACCTGGCGAGGACTGTGGGACATTGCGCGCTCGCGCGCCCCTTCGTCCGACTTTGCACGCATCACCCGATGACCGACAACGAACCCCAGGCCGTCAAGGCCCGCTACGCCCGGCGCGACACAGTGGCCGACGAAGCGCGCTACAGCCTGTATGCCAACGCTGCGGCGCTGCAGGCACAGCAGGAGCGCCTGCGCGCCATGGCACGCATCTGGCGGGCCCACGGCTGGAGCAGCCTGGCCCAGCGGCCCATGCTGGAGGTTGGCTGTGGGAGTGCGGGCAATTTGCACGATCTGGTGCGGCTGGGCGCCACGCCCGCTTGCCTGACGGGCCTGGAGCTTCTTCCAGAACGTGCCGCCGCAGCGCGCGCCTTGCTACCAGCGGGCGTGGCCATTGCCGAAGGCGATGCCGCCTTGGCCCCGGTGCAGCGCGCCAGCCAGGATGCCGTGCTGGCGTTCACACTCTTCAGCTCCTTGCTCGACGAGGGCTATCGCCGCCATCTGGCCGACGTGATCTGGCAATGGGTCGCGCCCGGCGGCGGTGTTCTCGTCTATGACTTTGTCGTCAACAACCCCGCCAACACCGATGTACAGGGCATTCCACTGCGCGAACTGGGCATCCTGTTTCCCGAGGCCCAGATACACTCCCGCCGCGTTACGCTGGCACCTCCGCTGGCACGGCGCCTGCCCGCGCCAGCGATTACGCCAGCATCCGCACTGCTGTGGTTTCTGCGCACCCACCGCCTGACCTGGGCCGTGAAGCCACGCTGAGCGCGGCCTCGCTCTGGCCCTTTTAGCACTCACCACAACGCCCATGAACTCCCCCGCCGACCTACCCTTTCTCCCGTTCGCCCGCCCCGACATCGGGCCGGCAGAAATCGATGCCGTCAGCGCGGCCATGCGCTCGGGATGGGTCACGACCGGGCCCAAGACCAAAGAGTTTGAGCAGGCATTCACCGCCTTCCTGGGCGGCGGTGGTCTGCAGAGCATCGCCGTCAACTCCGCCACGGCGGGCCTGCACCTCGCGCTGGAGGCCCTGGGCATCGGCCCCGGCGATGAAGTGATCGCGCCCACACTGACCTTCACCGCCACCGTGGAGGTGGTGCGCTACCTGGGTGCGGACCCGGTACTGGTGGACGTGGACCCGGTGACCCTCAATATCGACCCGGCCAAGGTACGCGCCGCCATCACGCCCCGCACCAAAGCCATCATGCCCGTGCACTACGGCGGGCTGGCCTGCGACATGGACGCCATTCTGGCCATCGCCAAAGAACATCACCTGAAGGTGGTGGAAGACGCGGCCCATGCCTTGCCCACCACCTGGCGCGGCACCCTGGTGGGGCAATTGCAATCCGATGTCACGGTGTTCAGTTTTTACGCCAACAAGACCATCACCACCGGCGAAGGAGGCATGGCCGTCACGCACGACCCCGCGCTTGCGCAACGCATGCGCACCATGCGGCTGCACGGCATGAGCCGCGATGCGTTTGACCGCTTCACTTCCAAAACCCCGGCCTGGTACTACGAGGTGATCGCGCCCGGCTTTAAATACAACATGACGGACGTTGCAGCCGCCATGGGCGTGGAGCAGCTGGCACGGCTGCCGCAGTTTGTGCAGCGGCGCCAGGCCCTGGCAAACCGCTACCACGAACAGCTGGCGCCCCTGCCCCTGAACTTGCCAGCCAATGCACCCCAGGGCGACATCCACGCATGGCACCTGTATGTCATCCGGCTGCGTGCCGATGCACCGCTGGGGCGAGACGAGGCCATCCAGGCCCTGTCGGACCGGGGCATCGGCACCAGCGTGCACTATGTGCCGCTGCACCGGCACCCGTACTGGCGGGACCGCTATCAGCTCACGCCGGAGATGTTCCCCCAGGCCGATGCAGCCTACCAGGCCATGATCAGCATCCCCCTGTTCACCGCCATGGGTGACAGCGATCAGGACCGTGTGATTGCCGCGCTGCACGAGGTGCTGGGCTGACATGCCCAAGCGGCTGTTCGACCTGTTCTTGGCCGCCCTCGGGCTGCTGCTGCTCGCGCCCGTGCTGCTGGCCGTGGCACTGTGGGTGGTGTGGGATTCGCCCGGCCCAGCGTTCTTTCGCCAACAGCGTGTGGGCCGCGCGGGCAGGTTGTTTCGCATCTACAAGTTCCGCACCATGCACCCGCGCGCAGAAGCTGCGGGCCCGGCGATTACCGTGGGGGCCGACGCCCGCATCACCCGGGCTGGCCACTGGCTGCGGCGCACCAAGATCGATGAATTGCCGCAGCTTTTCAACGTGCTGCTGGGCCATATGAGCCTTGTCGGCCCCCGGCCCGAGGTGCCGCACTATGTGGCACTTTACCCGGACTCTGTGCGAGACCTGGTGCTCAGTGTGCGGCCCGGCATCACAGACCGCGCCTCCATCGAGTTCCGCGACGAAAGCACTTTGCTGGGCCAGAGCAGCGATCCGGAGCGCACTTACGTGGAGCAGATTCTGCCCATCAAGCTGCGCTATGCCGCGGAGTACGCCCGCTCGCACACGCTTTGGAGCGACCTGAAGATCATCGTGAGGACGGCATCCGCGCTGTGGGGCGACCGGCCGTCCAGGGGATAAGAACCTGTTCTAAATCTTTTCGGGGTCGCATAAGGTCCTTGCCGGGATGGGATGCAAGGCGCGGAGCGCAGTGGATAGCCCGGCTATCCACAAGCGCCGCAACGCCGCAGACCGCCCGGCAAGGCACTTGCCCGAAGGGTTTGAGTGAAATCGGGCGATTGGAAGCCTCGGCTGCTTGCATGGGCGTGCGCCCATGCGGCGCATCCGTTGCGTCCACTCATCCCGATTGCACTCCAATGCGATCCCCGAAAAGATCTTGAACAGGTTCTTAGGACCTGTCGGCAACACATAGCCGATAAAATGAGGGGTTTGGCTGAACCCAGCCCCCATTTCACGCCCCCGCATCGACGGCACCTATGTCAGACCAAAACCACGCCCCCGCTCCCCAGGACGAAAACCAGCTCATCGCCGAGCGCCGCGAAAAGCTCCGCGCTCTGCGCGAAGTCCAGGCCACTGGCGGTGGGGTTGCCTTCCCCAATAACTTCAAGCCCGGCCACAAGGCTGCCCAGTTGCACCTGGAACACAGCACTGCCACGAACGAGTCCCTCGAAGCCACGCCGGTGAACGTCTCGGTCGCTGGCCGGATGATGCTCAAGCGCGTGATGGGCAAGGCCAGTTTTGCAACCGTGCAGGATGGCTCGCTGGGCGACGTGGGCGGCCGCATTCAGCTCTATGTGACCCGTGACGCCGTGGGCGAAGACCTGTATGCCGCCTTCAAGCACTGGGACCTGGGCGACATCGTGGGCGCCGAAGGCACGCTGATGAAGACCAAGACGGGCGAGCTGTCGGTCAAGGTGACCAGCCTGCGCCTGCTCACCAAGAGCCTGCGCCCGCTGCCCGACAAGTTCCACGGCATGGCCGACCAGGAGCAGAAATACCGCCAGCGCTACGTGGACCTGATCACCGACGAGCACGCCCGCAAGCGCTTCATGGCGCGCAGCAAGGCCGTGAGCGGGCTGCGCGAGTTCATGGTGAGCCACGGCTTCCTCGAAGTCGAAACGCCCATGCTGCACCCCATCCCGGGCGGCGCGAATGCCAAGCCGTTCGTGACGCACCACAACGCGCTGGAGCAGGAGATGTACCTGCGCATCGCGCCCGAGCTCTACCTCAAGCGCCTGATCGTGGGCGGCTTCGAGCGTGTGTTCGAGATCAACCGCAGCTACCGCAACGAAGGCATCTCGGTGCGCCACAACCCCGAGTTCACCATGATGGAGTTCTACGCGGCGTACTGGAACTACCTGGACCTGATGGACTTCACCGAGACCCTGATCCGTGAAGTGGCCCTGAAAGCCACGGGCTCGCTGCAGATGACCTACCAGGGCCGCGCGGTGGACCTGACCCAGCCGTTTGCCCGCCTGACGATCCGCGAAGCCATCTTCCAGCACACCGAAGCAGGCGCCCATGTGGACGATGCCGCCTGGCTCATCAGCGCATTGAAGAAGCTGGGCATGACCGAAGAGAAGGACAAGCTCTCGGCCCGCACGCTGGCCAGCCTGCAGGTGCTGTACTTTGAAGAAACGGTGGAAGACAAGCTGTGGCAGCCCACCTTCATCATGGAGCACCCCACCGAGATCTCGCCCCTGGCGCGTGCCAACGACGCGCGCCCCGAGGTGACGGAGCGCTTTGAGCTGTACATCACCGGCCGCGAGTTCGGCAATGGTTTCAGCGAACTGAACGACGCCGAAGACCAGGCCGCCCGCTTTCACGCCCAGGTGGCCGCCAAAGACAGCGGCGATGACGAAGCCATGTTCTACGACCACGATTTCGTGCGCGCGCTGGAATACGGCATGCCCCCCACGGGGGGTTGCGGTATCGGCATTGACCGTCTCATGATGCTGCTGACTGACAGCCCCAGCATTCGCGACGTGATCCTGTTCCCCGCGCTGCGCCGCGAGTCCTGAGTCGCGCGCCCCGGATGCCCTCGGGGCATCCCGGACCCGCCCTTTGACGGCCCCAAGGAGACACTACCGTGCCCTTCAGTTCCAGCAACGCCCCCTACCCGGCCAGCCAGCCCTTGCCCTCGGGCAACGCTTTTTCGGTGCTGGTGGTCGAAGACCAGGGATCCGTGCGCGCAGCGCTGGTGGCCGAGCTGCGGCGGGCTGGGGTGTCAGACATCTTTGAGGCGCCCGAGGGCAACGCAGCGCTGCACCTGTTCAAAACCCACCGCCCCGATCTGGTGCTGCTGGACATCCGGCTGCCCGGCCAGGACGGCTACTGGGTGGCCCAGCAGATGCGCGAGAGCGAGGCGGGCGACTGGACACCCATCATCTTCCTCTCGGGCCTGGACAACGAACTCGATGTGTGGCGCGGTATTGAAGTGGGTGGTGACGACTACCTCGTCAAACCCGTCAAGCCTATCGTGCTGATGGCCAAACTGCGTGCCATGCGCCGGCTGCTGGACATGCGCCGCAGGCTCGTCTCCATGTCGGCCGAGTTGCATCTGGCCAACCAGCGGCTCAACGAAATGGTGGAAATCGATGCGCTCACCGGCCTGGTCAACCGCCGGGGGTTCGACCGCATTCTGCACAACGAGATCCTGGCTGCGCGCCGGGACGGCACGCCGCTCACGCTGATGCTGTGCGACCTGGATCACTTCAAGCTCTTCAACGACGCCAGCGGGCATGTGCAGGGCGATGCCTGCCTGAAGGAAGTCGGCCGCCTGTTGCGCGAGGTGTGCGTGCGCCCTCGTGACATCGCCTCACGCTACGGTGGTGAGGAATTCGCCCTCATCCTGCCCAACACGCCACGCTCGGGTGCCATGACCTTCGCGCGAGCCCTGGGACAGCTGCTCAAGGTGCGCGCCCTTCCACACGCAGATTCACCGCTGGGCAACATCCTCACGCTGTCAGGCGGCATCACCACCTGCGTGCCTGACGACAGCACCAACGCCGAAAGCATGATCATGCGTGCCGACCAGGCGCTTTATGCCGCCAAGGCCCAGGGCCGCAATCGCTTCTTCAGTTTTGAAATGCAGATGGACACCGTGGAGCAACTGCGCAATTGAGTTTCTTTTCTGCCCTCACGTTTGACGCCACCGAGCGCAACGCCCGCACCGCCGTTTCGCGCATGCAGCTGCTGAAAACCCGCCTTCCCGACTGGGTACAAGACTGGCTCGAAGTCATCATCCCCGGCACACAGATCCTGCTGATCCTGTTTGTCGCCTGGCTGCTGCAACGGGTGCTGCGCCGCATCGTGCGCCGCGCCAGCGCGCACTACCAGGTGCCCGACGAACTGGTGGTGCCCATGAACGGGCTGATCCGCTGGCTCATCATTGCCAGTGCGGCGCTGCTGGTGCTGGAACGCATGGGGGTGTCGGCCACCGTGCTTTGGACCGCGTTCACCGGGTTTGCCACTGTCGGGGCCGTGGCCTTTTTCGCAGCGTGGAGTGTGCTCTCCAACCTGTTTTGCGCGCTGCTTATCTTCACCGTGCGGCCCTTCAAGATTGGCGACCACATCGAGGTGCTGGACACCGCCGAAAAGCCCGGGGCCAAAGGACGTGTGGTGGACATCAACCTGCTCTACACCACGCTCGAAGACCATGGCGCTGCGGCGGACCAGGTCGCCTGGCTGCAGATTCCCAATGCGCTGGTGTTTCAACGCGTGGTGCGCAGGTTTCAGGGGGTGCCACCACCGCCTGCACTACCCGCCAACGCTGCAGAGGCCGCAGAAAGTGCCCCGGCAGCCCCGCCTCCAGTCACGCCAGGGCCTTTCAACACGCCCTAGTCCACTGAAACCGAGAAATCGGCTGTGCGTGAGGGTCTGGCAGGGTCGCACGCTAGGCGGCGGGCGCAGGCGGGTTGCACACCCGGCGAGCACGGCAACGACGAGGGCGCCGCACCAGACTCCGGGCCACGGGCTCTCACGGCGTCAGGGCAACAGATCCAAGGCCTGCAGATAGGCGGGCTGGTACATCAGCTCATCCCAGGCCTGGGGAAGGGTTTCGGGCAGCAGCGCCAGGCGGCGGGATTCGCTGTCCACACTCGGTTGCCAGCGGCCCTGGTTCTGGGCCTGTTCCAGGCCGTCGATGAGTTCATCCACGGCCTTGCCATCGCCCACGCTCTGGTTGCACAACAGCACCAGGTCGCAGCCTGCCTCCAGCGCCGCCACGGCTGCGTCGGTGTAGCTGACGACCTGGCCGTCCAGACGCCGAGCGCCTTCCATGCTGAGGTCGTCGCTGAAGATGGCGCCGTCAAAACGCATCTGCCGCCGCAGGATGTCCTGCAGCCAGCGCTGCGAGAAGCCTGCGGGGCGGCTATCGACCTTGGGGTAGATCACATGGGCGGGCATCACGCTGGTGAGCGTGCTGCTGAGCCAGGGGTATGGCGCGGCGTCGTCGGCCAGGATGGCCTTCAGGCTGCGCTTGTCCACCGGCACCTCGGTGTGCGAGTCGGCTTTGACAAAGCCGTGCCCCGGGAAGTGTTTGCCGCAGTTGGCCATGCCGGCCTGCAGCAGACCGTGCATGAGGCTCTTGGCGAGCAGCGCCACCACACGCGGGTCGCGGTGAAAGGCACGGTCGCCGATCACACCGCTTTCACCCCAATCGAGATCGAGAACCGGGGTGAACGAGAAATCAACCCCACAGGCGCGCAACTCCGCACCCAGCACATAACCCGCCGCCGTGGCCGCATTGGTGGCGCGCAGCGCGCCGCTGCCAGGCACGGCCTTGGCGCCCTTGCCATCGTCCATCCACATCTCGCCGAGAGCGCGCATGGGCGGCAGGTGGGTGAAGCCATCGGTGCGAAAGCGCTGCACACGGCCGCCCTCATGGTCCACGCAGATCAGCAGATCGTCACGCACGGCCTTGATACTGCTGGTCAGCTGGAGCAGCTGCGCACGGTTTTCCCAGTTGCGGGCAAACAGGATCACGCCACCGGTCAGCGGGTGGGCCAGGCGGCGGCGGTCGGCGGCGGTCAGCTCTGTGCCTGCCACGTCGAGGATGAGGGGGGCATGTTCGGTCATAGGGTGTCAAACATCAGTTTGCTATTGAAAACATAGCTTCTAGCGCTTTTCCATCAAGCGCCAGAGGCCATTTTTAATCAAATCTCTCTACCACACAGAAGCTGGCGGCATAGTCGGTCTCGTCGGTCACGCTCAGGTGCGCTTTCAGCCCTTTGGCATCAAACCATTCCTTGAGTGCGCCGTGCAGCACGATCACGGGCTGGCCGCTCGCAAGCTTGGCCACTTCGCAGTGGCGCCAGGTCATGGGCATGCGCATACCCAGGCCGATGGCTTTGCTGAACGCTTCCTTGGCAGAGAACCGCGTGGCCAGGTAGCGCAGGCCGCGGTCGGGCCAACGGCCACTCCTCTCGCGCCAGGTGGCCAGTTCGCCGTCGGCCAGCACCTTCTGGGCAAAGCGCTCGCCGTGGCGTTCCAGGCTGGCCGCGATGCGGCGCACGTCGCAAATGTCGGTGCCAATGCCGTAGATCATGGTTTTTGAATGAAATTGGGCTCTAGCGCTTATCCATCAAGCGCTAGAAGCTATCAAATCAGGAGTGAACAGGTTGTACGGCACAACCCAACTGGATGCAGCCCAGGTAGGCCACCACCGTGGCGGCGTAGCCCAACTCCAGCGCGTCGGCAATGAGGGCATGGCCGATCGAGACTTCGAGCACACCAGGCACCTCGCGCACAAAGGCGGCAAGGTTGTCACGGTTGAGGTCGTGTCCCGCGTTCACGCCCAGCCCCACATCCAGCGCGGCTTGGGCGGCGGCGGCGTAGCGCTTGAGCTCAACGTCTTGCTGCGGCGTGCCCCAGGCTGCGGCATAGGGCTCGGTGTACAGCTCCACCCGGTCAGCGCCCACCGCCTCGGCGGCAGCCATCTGCTCGGGCACGGGGTCCATGAACAGGCTCACGCGCACGCCCAGTGCTTTGCACTCGGCGATCAGGGGTGCCAGGCGCTCGGCATCCTGCGGAAAGCTCCAGCCGTGGTCGCTGGTGAACTGGTCTTCGCTGTCGGGTACAAAGGTCGCCTGGTGCGGGCGAACCTTGCGGATGAAGTCCATCAGGTTCTGAGACGGATTGCCCTCGATGTTGTATTCGCGGTCGGGCCAGGCCTTCATCAGCGTGGCCAGCTCGAACACGTCCTGGCTGCGGATGTGGCGCTCGTCGGGCCGGGGGTGCACGGTGATGCCCTGGGCACCGGCCTGAAGGCACAGCTCGGCCGCGCGGGTGACGCTGGGAATGCCCAGATGGCGCGTGTTGCGCACCAGGGCGACCTTGTTGACATTGACCGAGAGGGCCGTGGCGTGGGAGGTGCGAGAGGTCTGGTTCATAGGGCCTGCAGATCGATCATGAGCTGGCGGGTGCGCAGCATGGGGCTGCCGCAATGGTATTGCAGCAGGGTGCGCAGCTGGGGTTTGAGTTCTGCGGCCACCGGCGCACAGGCACGCAAGGTGGCGGTGTAGGTGGCGGCGTCGTCCAGCGCGCGTTGCAACGTCTGCCACTGGACGCCGAGCAGGCCCGCGCGATCGGCCGAGGAGGAGGCGCGCAGGCCGCCTTCGGGCACCAGCGTGTAGCGCGTCTTGGGTTGCAAGACCTCCAACGTCATGGTCTGAACATCCAGGCCAGGAAGCAAGCCAATCTCGCGCAGCAGCAATAGCTCGAAGCTGCGCAGCACGGGCTCTAACGCATCGCCGTGTTCGCTGGCCAACACGCGCACCACACCGGCATAGGCATCGAACAAGGCCGCATGTGGATCGGCGCGCGCCAGCAGGCGCAGCAGTAGCTCGTTAAGGTACATGCCCGACAGCAGGGCATCGCCGGTGGGCATCACATGGCCGCCCACCCACTCCGCCCCCTTGAGGGTGTGGATGTCTGCGCTGCCATCGCCGGTGAGCGTGTAAGTCACCAACAAGGGCTGGAGCGGCAGTAGCACCGGGCGGAAGTTGGAGCTGGGCTTCTTGGCCCCCTTGGCCACCAGCGCCACACGCCCTTGCTGACGGCAGAAAACCTCCAGGATCAGGCTGGACTCGCTCCAGTCGTAGCTGTGCAGCACGAAGGCGGGTTCATCGGAGATGCGCTTGGCGGCAGCCATTGGCTTCAGGCCCGCAGAAATGCATGCGGCTGGCAAGCGCCAGACAGCTTGTGCCGCCCGGGCAAGACAGGGTCGCGGGCGGGCACGGAGTTATTCGTAACCGAACGAACGCACGCGCGCCTCGTCGTCGGCCCAGCCAGAGCGCACCTTGACCCACAGCTCCAGGAACACCTTGGCATCCATGAGCTTTTCCAGTTCCTGGCGGGCTTCGGTGCCAATACGCTTCAGGCGCTCGCCCTTGTCGCCGATCACCATCATCTTGTGGTTGTCACGCTCGACCACGATGGTGGCAGCGATCTTGACCAGGCGCTTGTGCTGCTTGCTGGCTTCTTCCTCAAACTTGTCGATCACCACGGTAGAGGTGTAAGGCAGTTCGTCGCCCGTGAAGCGGAACAGCTTCTCGCGCACGGTTTCGGACGCCAGAAACTTCTCGCTGCGGTCGGTCAGCTCGTCTTCGCCGTACCACCAGCCCTGCTCGGGCAGGTACTTGGCGCAGATGCCGAACAGGCGCTCGATGTCGCCCTTGTTCTTGGCCGACATGGGCACAAACTCGGCAAACGGGTGGCGCTCCTGCATGCTCTTGAGCCAGGGGGCCAGCTCGGCGCGGCGGTGCACCATGTCAAGCTTGTTGGCCAGCAGCAGCGTGGGGATGCCGGGCTTGAACAGCGACAGCACCTTGGCATCGGCCAACGTGAAGTTGCCGGCCTCGACGACGAAGAGGATCAGGTCCACGTCGCCAATCGCGCCCATCACGGTCTTGTTCAGCGACTTGTTGAGTGCGGTGGCATGGCGCGTCTGGAAACCCGGCGTGTCCACAAAAATGAACTGTGTCTGCTCGCGCGTACGAATACCGGTAATGCGGTGCCGCGTGGTCTGCGCCTTGCGCGAGGTGATGCTGATCTTCTGCCCCACCAGGGCATTGAGCAGCGTGGACTTTCCCACGTTGGGCTTGCCCACGATGGCGATCACGCCACAGCGCTGGCCAGGCACGGCGGCCGGGGAGCCTGCTGCCGCCAGCATGGCTTCGAGGTCATTTTGCGCACCAACGCTTGTTGGACCGTCTTCATCCGCTACATCTTTGGTAGCATCATTCATAATTTCTTTGCTTTCAATGTGGCCAGCATGGCAGCCGCGGCGGCCTGCTCGCCCGCCCGGCGGGAGCCACCGATGCCGCGTTCGGTGAGGCCCAGTTCGGGAATATCGCACTCGACGTCGAAGGTCTGGCGGTGCGCAGCGCCCACTGTGGCGACGACCTTGTACTGCGGCAGCTTCATTTTGCGGCCCTGGAGCAACTCCTGCAATGCAGTTTTCGCGTCCTTGGATGCAGCCTGCATCTGCGGGTTGATCTCCACGCCCTGAAAAAGGCGGTGCACCAACGCTTCGGCACTCGCGTACCCGGCATCCAGGTACACCGCACCAATCAGTGCTTCCAACGCGTCGGCCAGGATGGAAGGACGTTGCTGGCCGCCCGATTTGGACTCGCCCTCACCCAGACGCAGCACCTCGGAAACCTTAAGGCCCAGCGCCAGCTGGTGCAAGGTGTCCTGCTTGACGAGGTTGGCACGCACGCGGGAGAGATCGCCTTCCGGCAAGGCCGACAGCTGCCGGTACAGCAGGCTCGCGACCGCCAGATTCAACACGGAATCACCCAGAAACTCCAGCCGCTCATTGTGGTCGGCCGAAAAACTGCGGTGCGTGGTGGCGCGCTGAAGAAGGGATGGATCGGAAAAAACATGCTGCAGACGGGTCTGCAGCGCTTGAAGGCCGGGATGCACTAGTTGGTCTGTCCTTCAAAGCGATAGACAAGGTAGGCAGGGCCTGCCAGCGCTATCTCGCGGGAATACTTGAAGGAAACCACGATCTTGTTGTCGCCGCGCTTGGCAATCTCCAGGTCTTTACCATTGATGGAACTGATGTTGTCAATGGCTGCAGCGCGGTCAAAGCTGGCCCGGACATCAGCGACGGTGGAGGCCTCCTTGGCAGCCTTGGTCGCCGCCTTGTTGATCGCTTGGTACTCCAGAAAGATTGGGACAGACTGTCCGCCAATAGCAAATGCAGCCACGGCGATCAAACCGATAAAAATCACCCCAATGAATGACAAACCGCGTTGGCGAAATGGACTGGTAGAGCGATTGATATGCATGTATTTCCCCCTCAGTGTTCTAAAAAGCTGGTCATCCATCAATGGAACGACCCAATGCGCTTGAGATTACCGAAATTCATCCAGACAAAAAAGGCCTTCCCGACGATATTGCCCTCAGGAACAAAGCCCCAGTAGCGCGAATCGAGCGAGTTGTCCCGGTTGTCCCCCATCATGAAATAGTGGCCCTCGGGCACCTTGCATACAACGCCCTCAACACTGTAACGGCAGTTCTTGCGATAGGCAAAATTGCTGGCGCCTTGCACAAAGGCGGGCACATCCGGGTTGTTCAACAAACGGTGGGGCTGGGTGCCCAGTTGCTCTTCGAACTGTTTGAAGTAGCGCATCGAGTCTTCTTCAAAAAAGTCTGGCAGCGCCTTGGTGTCAATGGCCTGGCCGTTGACCGTGAGGCGCTTGTTGATGTATGCCACCTCGTCACCCGGCACACCCACCACCCGCTTGATGTAGTCAAGGCTCGGCTGGGGTGGATAGCGGAACACCAGAACATCTCCACGCGCAGGCTTGGTGCCCTCGGTGATCTTGGTATGGATCACCGGCAGGCGGACGCCGTAGGTGAACTTGTTCACCAGGATCAGGTCGCCCACCAGCAGGGTGGGAATCATCGAACCCGACGGGATCTTGAAGGGTTCAAAAAGAAACGACCTCAGAACAAACACGGCAACGATGACCGGGAAAAGCCCCGCCGTCCAGTCCAGCCACCAAGGCTGCATGAGCAGCCGCCCCTTGGCCTCCTGCACATCCACATCGACCTTCTGGATGCCCATGCGGTCCAGCTCCGCACGGCGTGCGGTCGCCGCATCTTCGACGGCCTGGGCGGCTCGGCGGCGTTGGGGCAGAAAGTAGAAACGCTCGGCCAGCCAGTACGCGCCCGTGACCACCGTGGCCAGGAACAACAGCAAGGCGAAATTGCCTTCGATGGCACCAAAGTACCAGGCCCCGATATAGCCACCAAATGCGGCCAGCACCAGGGATGTGAAAATCTGCATGAACTGGAGCATCAGTCTTCCACCTGCAAAATGGCCAGGAATGCCTCTTGTGGCACTTCGACCGATCCGATCTGTTTCATGCGTTTCTTGCCTGCTTTCTGCTTCTCAAGGAGCTTGCGTTTGCGGCTGACATCGCCGCCGTAACATTTTGCCAGCACGTTCTTGCGCAGCGCCTTGATGGTTTCTCGCGCAATGATGTTGGCGCCAATGGCCGCCTGGATGGCCACGTCATACATCTGGCGGCTGATGATCTCGCGCATCTTGGCAACCACGGCTCGGCCACGGTACTGCGATTGTGATCGGTGCACGATGATGGACAGTGCATCCACCTTTTCGCCGTTCAGAAGGATGTCCACCTTCACCACGTCGGACGCACGGTATTCCTTGAACTCGTAGTCCATGGATGCATACCCGCGCGACACCGACTTGAGCTTGTCGAAGAAGTCGAGCACGATTTCGCCCAGCGGCATTTCATAGGTGAGCATCACCTGGCGACCGTGGTACGCCATGTTCATCTGCACACCACGCTTTTGGTTGGCCAGCGTCATCACCGGGCCAACATAGTCCTGGGGCATGTACAGATGCACCGTGACGATGGGCTCGCGGATTTCCTCCAGCCGCCCCTGGTCGGGCATCTTGGAGGGGTTCTCGACCATGATCACTTCGCCATCGGCCTTGACCACTTGGTAGACCACGCTGGGCGCCGTCGTGATGAGGTCCTGGTCAAACTCCCTCTCCAGCCGCTCCTGCACGATTTCCATGTGCAGCAGGCCCAGAAACCCGCAACGGAAACCGAAGCCGAGCGCCTGACTGACTTCCGGCTCGTAATGCAAAGAGGCGTCATTGAGCTTGAGCTTTTCGAGCGCATCGCGCAGCGAGTCATATTCGCTCGCCTCAGTGGGGTACAGCCCGGCAAACACCTGGGGCTGGATTTCCTTGAAGCCGGGGAGCGCCTCGGCGGCAGGGCCCGCATTGTTGGGCAATTTCTTTTCGAGCGTGATCGTGTCACCCACCTTGGCAGCCTGCAGCTCCTTGATACCAGCGATGATGTAGCCCACCTGCCCTGCGTCAAGCGAGTTGCGCGGCTCGTTGGCGGGCGTGAACACACCGAGGTTGTCCGCGTTGTACACCGCACCACTGGCCATCATCTTGATGCGCTCGCCCTTGAGCAACCGGCCATCGACCACACGCACCAGCATCACCACGCCCACATAGCTGTCGAACCAGCTGTCGATGATCATCGCGCGCAGCGGCCCATCGGCATTGCCGCGCGGCGCGGGCACCTTGGCCACGATGGCTTCAAGGATCTCATCAATACCCATGCCGGTCTTGGCGGAGCAGGGAATCGCGTCGGTCGCGTCGATGCCAATCACATCTTCGATCTCAGCCTTGGCATTGTCGGGATCGGCATTGGGCAGATCCATCTTGTTGAGTACCGGCACCACCTCGACACCCAGATCCAATGCGGTGTAGCAGTTCGCAACG
Source organism: Acidovorax facilis (assembly GCF_023913775.1). Lineage (GTDB taxonomy): Bacteria > Pseudomonadota > Gammaproteobacteria > Burkholderiales > Burkholderiaceae_C > Acidovorax > Acidovorax facilis. The sequence continues at coordinate 14,793 of NZ_JAMXAX010000019.1, read as the reverse complement.
GTCTGAGCTTCAACGCCTTGCGAAGCATCCACCACCAGCAACGCGCCCTCGCATGCCGACAACGAGCGGCTTACTTCGTACGAGAAGTCCACATGCCCCGGTGTGTCGATCAGATTGAGGTTGTAGACCTGCCCATCCTGCGCCTTGTATTGCAGCGCTGCGGTCTGCGCCTTGATGGTTATCCCACGCTCTTTTTCGATATCCATCGAGTCCAGGACCTGGGCCTCCATCTCACGGTCCGCAAGGCCTCCGCAGCGCTGGATCAAGCGATCTGCAAGTGTCGACTTGCCATGGTCGATGTGCGCAATGATGGAAAAATTTCTGATGTGGTTCATCAACGGAAAGCGTCAAGTGATTGAATTAAAACGGAGCACACAAGAAAAAAGGGCGCGTCGAATGGCGACGCGCCCTGAACCAACAATCATTGGCAACTGCGATAGTTGGAGCTTCATTGTAGGCAAAAAGCCCGCAGTAAAAAGCCCATCCGACTGCATCCAAGGGGAGTTGCCAGGGTGCAACAGGGATCTTATCAACAACTTATACACAGTCTGCACAACTACAACGCTGGACAACTTGTGGGTGAGCTGTGGATCGGCTGTGCATGACACCGTCACATCCCGCATCGTGAATCAACGTCCAGTCAATATATGAATTAGCGTTGAACAGGGGCCTCTATTCTATCGAAATCAGTTGATAGGCCCTCATAAAGTTAGCCAAGGCTAACTTTCAACATCGAAAGAAGGAAAAGACAAAAAAACCAAAATGCCCACACCTCCGACAAAGGCCTGCTGCAAACGTGGGGAAATGGGTCAACCCATCCCCACATCTGCCACAACGCCGCTCGTCATCGGCCGGGACGGATCAAGGCATATTGGGCCCACTCGCCGCGCCGATACAGCACATTGATGGGCTTGTTCTTGTCGGCCTTGGCGAGCACAGCCTCAAACTCCTTCACACCAGACACTTCCGTGTTGGCAATCGCGAGAATCACATCCCCTTCGCGCAGGCCGGCACGTGCTGCGGCCTCTGTGGCGGTCGCGACCAGCACACCGCCCTTGATCTTGAGCTCCTTTTTCTGGGCGTCCGAAAGTTCCGTGACCGCCAATCCCATTTGCTGTGCAGCAGCTGAAGCCTTGGGTTTTTCCTCACGCTCCGCCATTTTGGCCGCTGGCTTGTCGGGCTCAATTTCGGCAATGGTGATGCCCAGGTCCCGCGAAGCGCCACGGCGGAACACGGTCATCGTGCTCTTGGTACCAGGCTTGGTATTGCCCACCAGTCGGGGCAGGTCCGCAACCTTCTCGATGGACTTGCCGTCAAAACGGGTGATGATGTCACCAGCCTCCACTCCCGCCTTGTCTGCGGGTGACCCCGCCTCCACCCCGGTCACCAGCGCACCCTGGGCCTTGCCCAGGCCAATGGACTCCGCAACGTCCTTGGTGACCTGCCCGATCTGCACGCCGATACGGCCCCGTGTCACCCGACCGGATGCGCGCAACTGCTCACTCACGCGGATGGCCTCGTCCATCGGAATCGCGAACGAAATGCCCATGAATCCACCCGAGCGCGAATAGATCTGGCTGTTGATCCCCACCACCTCGCCACGCATGTTGATGAGCGGGCCGCCCGAGTTGCCCGGGTTGATGGCCACATCGGTCTGGATGAACGGGAGGTAGTCCCCCGTATCGCGCTGCTTGGCACTCACAATGCCCGCAGTCACCGTGTTCTCCAGCCCGAAGGGCGATCCAATCGCCATCACCCATTCGCCCACCCGCAAACGCCCCACATCGCCCACCTTGACGGCAGGCAGGCCCGAGGCCTCGATCTTGACCACCGCCACATCGGTTCGCTTGTCCGCACCAATGATCTTGGCTTTGAATTCGCGCTTGTCGGTCAGCGTGACGATCACCTCATCAGCGCCGTCCACGACATGCGCATTGGTCATCACAAACCCGTCCGCAGTCAGGATGAAGCCAGAACCCACGCCGCGCGGCTGCTCATCGTCTTGCGGCCGCTGAGGACGTTGCTGCCTGGGCACATTGGGGATCGGCACGCCAAAGCGGCGGAAGAACTCCATCATCTCCTCATCCATGCCGTTTGCACTTGCACGGCTCGACGCTTTTTCTACCGTCCGAATATTGACCACCGAAGGACCCACCTGGTCCACCAGATCCGTAAAGTCTGGCAACCCACGAACCGCTGCAGCAGGTTGTGCCAAGGCCGCTTGGGGCAAACCCATGCCGCCAGCAGCCCCTGCGAACATGCATGCAAATGCCAGGGAGCGCAGCGCATTTCCATCGAACTTCGACATCATCGACCTTTCGTGATTGGTAGCAAATACAGTCATCAAACTGTGTGTAACTGTGAAGAGTGTGCGGCCATTTGGTTCCCGTATCGCAAATGCACTTCGCATGCCCCTGCAAACGGCCCCGCCACAGCGCAGGCTCAGAGAAAGCAGCCGCCAGCATCACGCCCGCTGGCTTCAGGGTCAGCGTGTGCGCTCCAACTGACCTGCAAACAGGCGAAGGGTCTGCAAAGGAACCTCCCCCACTGCTGTGAGCCATACATCGGGCAGGATCCGTTGCGCAAGAAGCTGCGTGGCCCCCATACCCGAGACCTGGGGCTGGGAGGGGTGTCGCTGGGGATCAAAGGTCTCGATGAACAGTGAGACCGATGCAAGACCATCGGAGTACAGGCACTGCAAGACACCCTGCGCACCGTCGTCAGCAGACACAGTGCGCCGATGGCAGCTCACCGGAACAAAGCCAGCAACCGGCTGACGAAGCACCCAGCCCTCGGCCGTGGCCGTGGTCTTGATCACAACCGGCGCCACCACCTTGTAACCAGCGGTCGCGTCCATCAGGCGTGAAAGCTGCTCCACGCGAACGGGGGCGTTCAAGTCCAACTCCGAGAATGCAGCCTGCTCCAGAACGCGTCCGTTCGCGCCCAAGGTCTGCAGCTTCACGACCAGACCGGTCTCCCGCTCGCTCCACAGCTTGTAGCCAAAACGCAGCGAGTCCACGGGTTTGAACCACACCACGTCGGCAACAAATCCTGCAACGCGCTCTTGGCCCACAGGGCGTGCGGCATAGAACTGGGATATGGAAGTGCCCTCAACCACCGGAACTCGTGGAAACAGCCCAGAGGCATCCCGTCGATCCGACCGCACCACACGCGACTGTGGCCAGAACGTACGTACCTCGTCGTTGCGCCGAAAAATGGTCCGGGGAGTGCCACTGAGAGCCTCCACGCGCTCCATCTGCTGCGCCCCTTCACAGGCGTGCCAGATGCGTGAACTGGCCATCGCTCCGGAAGCAGCCAGCACCACAAAGGTACCGGCATACGGGCGCGCGCAGGGCGCACTGTGCATGCGCTCGATCCACTGCAGAATACTGCGCTCCGCAGGCGCGGGAGCCGCCTCTGCTGCCGAAGAAACACCCCCCTCAGCCGACGAGACCCCTGCCGATACGGAGAGTCCTGTCACACACAGGGCAGCAACCACCCCGTGTTTGAACTGCTGCGGCAGTGCTTTCAACCAAACGCACAAAACTCCCGGGTAGCTCATCACACAATCTCACCACGCCAGCAAGCCACTCCCGGCTCAGCGGCTGGGCGTCTCAAAGGTGGCATTGCGCAAAAATCCTGCAGGCATCTGCAATGCGGATGTGCTGCCAAACTGCTTGTGTGCCGCCAGCAACTCATCCAGGCGGGGATCCCGAATCATCACCTGCGCGCCACCATCGGCATCAGCCACTGCGACAACAGGGGCACCGGAGCTGGGGCCATTCGCACCCGACTCGGGAGAGATGGCCAGCTGGGCTCCACCCGTGGCGCCGGGTGCACCATTGCCTTGCAACGTGGCCAAAGAGGTCCAACCAATCGCCGCAACTGCCGCCAAAGACGCAAAACCCGCGACCATTTTCCAGCGAAAGACCGACGCATTGGCAGCTTCCGCCATTGCCGGGGCCACCACATCGACCTGCGGCACAACAGCGGCCGCAGGACGTACGACAGGCCCTTCCTTGGCCAGTTCATCACGCAATCGCGCCATGAAGTTCGGATTGGCAGGTTGCGCGAGGTCGGAAGAACGCAATACATCTCCCACCAAATGGTAGAGCTGCCAAGTGGCATGGCCTTCGGCTTGCGCCGCATAGGCCAGGGCGTCCGCCACCTCGTCCCCATGCAACTGACCATCCGCCAGTGCCGACAATTGCTCGCGCCTGCTTATCTCAGCCACCACAGCACCGCCCACCAATCCATCACTTCGTACAGCGTTGTTCATTTCATTACCTCACCACCGTTTGCCTGACTGGTTCTCAAGCAGAGGACGCACTTTTGCCGAAATGGCCTCTCGCGCCCGAAAAATCCGTGACCGCACCGTGCCGATGGGGCAATCCATGGCCGTCGCAATCTCTTCGTAACTCAGCCCTTCAATCTCGCGCAACGTTACCGCCTGGCGCAGATCGTCGGGCAACGCCTCCATAGCCGCATTCACGGCTTGCGCGATTTCTCGGGCAGCGAGTACGGTTTCGGGGGTTTCGTCGCTGGTTAGTTCGTGTCCGAGGCGGGAAGTTTCATCTTCGTCCTCGTTCCCCCGCAAAGCGTTCTCAGAGATGACCGGATTGCGTTTCATGTCCATGAGCGCCTTCTTGGCGGTATTGACAGCAATCCGGTAGAGCCAGGTGTAGAACTGCGCATCCCCCCGAAACTGGTGCAGCGCGCGGTAGGCCCGGATGAACGTTTCCTGCGCTATGTCTTGAACGATGTCGGTGTCCCGCACCATCCGGCCAATGAGACGCTCGATACGGCGCTGGTACTTGATGACCAGTAACTCATAGGCACGCTGATCGCCCGCTACCGCGCGCTCCACCAGTTGGAGGTCGCTATCTTCGGAAGGGGAAGGCGGAATTACAGTCATGGATACTCAGGATTCACGCCCACGGCTGCTGGCCGGGGCGGTTTCGTCAGCGTTGTCAGCGCCCGGTCTGGCGCGCGAATATACCGCACGCCGCAGATCCAGCCAACGCTCGGGCTGCGCGGAACACGCCAGCCACAGCCAAGTGCGGCGGTGCCCCACCGGAATGACATGCAGCCACAGATATGACTGCAAATCGAGAAGGACTTCAGGAGGCCCGGACAATGCCATCCAGGCCGCCCCGGATTTCGGAGCCACCAGCGTCCAGGTCTGGCCGTCCCAGTGGATACCACCAGAGAATTGACAGAACCAAAAATGGAATGCGCTGGCGGCAGCCAGACACCAGAGACCACCCGCCATCGCTGCGGGCCATGGGGATGCAGCATCACCACTTCGAACGAGCCAAGCGCCCAGCCCCGCTGCGCTGGTCAGCAACAATGCCCCCAGCAAGCCCCCGAGCAGGCGGCTGCGCCGCAGGGGGTAAAACACAGAAGGTGGTCGCCGCGAAGTCACACCCACGAAACGCTACCAAGGCTGTGTCGCCTGCTTAACACGGAACATAGGCCCGTGCCGAGCAACCAACGATTGCAGGAACGCAACAAGACACCACGGCCTCGCCAAGTCGGGCGGGGGTGCACCTGACCCAATGATCAGACGCGCTTGAAAACCAGCGTCCCGTTGGTGCCACCAAAACCGAAGTTATTCTTGACTGCGACGTCGATCTTCATGTCACGCGCCGTGTTGGCGCAGTAGTCCAGGTCGCACTCGGGGTCCTGATTCGCCAAATTGATGGTGGGTGGTACTTTTTGCTCATGCAAGGCCAGCACCGTAAAAATGCTTTCAATACCGCCCGCACCACCCAGCAAATGACCGGTCATGGATTTGGTGGAACTCACCACAGCCTTGTAAGCATGGTCGCCCAAGGCCGCCTTGATGGCATTCGTCTCATTAATATCACCCAGCGGCGTGGAAGTGCCATGGGCGTTGAGGTAGTCAACTTGATCGGCATTCATGCCGGCATTGCGCAGGGCGTTGAGCATGGCACGGCGCGGACCATCCATACTGGGGGCCGTCATGTGGCCTGCATCGGCGCTCATGCCAAAACCACCTAATTCCGCATAGATCTTGGCACCACGGGCTTTGGCATGCTCGTATTCCTCCAGCACCATGACCCCGGCGCCCTCACCCAAAACAAAACCATCACGGTCCTTGTCCCAGGGGCGGGAAGCGGTCTTGGGGTCATCGTTGCGGGTGGACAGGGCGCGCATGGCAGCAAAACCACCAATGCCCAGCGGCGACACCGTGGATTCAGTGCCGCCCGCCACCACCACATCCGCATCACCGTATTCGATCATGCGGCCAGCCTCGCCAATGCAATGCAGGCCGGTTGTGCAGGCCGTCACGACCGCAAGGTTCGGCCCCTTGAAGCCAAAGCGCATGGACACATGGCCCGCCACCATATTGATGATGGACGCTGGCACAAAGAACGGCGTGATGCGCCGCGGACCGCGACTGACCAGTTCCGCGTGGGTATTCTCGATCAGTGGCAAGCCACCAATCCCCGAACCGATCACGCAGGCTATGCGTGTCGCAAACTCTTCACTGAGCGCTTCACCCGTGGGCAGACCGGCATCTTCAACCGCCTGTGCAGCAGCTGCAATGCCGAAATGGATGAAGCTGTCCATCGCGCGCGCATCCTTGGCGCTGATGTACGACTCCAGGTCAAGACCTTTGACCTCCCCTGCAATCTTGCAAGCAAAGTTCGACGTGTCGAACTTGGTGATGAGGTCAATACCGGATTTTCCGGCAAGGAGATTGGCCCAGGATTCGGCCACCGTGTTGCCCACGGGGCTGACGCATCCCAGGCCGGTCACGACAACGCGACGACGGCTCATGCGTAAAAACCTTCTGTTGATCGCTTGAGTCAGGCGCAGTGCGCCGCTCAGGCCTTCTGGTGGGTGTTGGCGTAGTCGATGGCGTTTTGCACCGTCGTGATCTTCTCGGCGTCTTCGTCAGGGATCTCGATGCCGAATTCGTCTTCCAGTGCCATCACCAGTTCCACCGTGTCGAGCGAGTCGGCACCGAGGTCTGCCACGAAGGCCTTTTCATTGGTGACTTGGGACTCTTCCACACCGAGTTGTTCGGCAATGATTTTTTTGACGCGTGCTTCGATATCGCTCATGGTTTCCCTCTGGGGGTTGTGAATGAATCCGCGATTCTAGCCGCTTAAGGAGAAGCCCCTTAGCAGCCCGCCGTCCGGATGAACCGGCGTTAACTTGTCTCAATTACATGTACATGCCGCCATTGACATGCAACTCCTGCCCGGTCACGTACCCTGCTTCGCGCGAAGCAAGGTAGGCCACGGCATGTGCGATGTCCTGCGGCTTGCCCATATGCCCCAAAGGGATCTGGGCGTTGAGGGCTTTTTGCTGTTCTTCGGGCAGCACCGACGTCATATCCGTCTCGATAAATCCCGGCGCTACGCAATTGACCGTGATGCTGCGGCTGCCCAGTTCGCGGGCCAGTGCACGGGTCATTCCCGCCACTCCAGCCTTGGCTGCCGCGTAGTTGGCCTGACCAGCATTGCCCGATGCCCCCACCACACTGGTGATGCTGATGATGCGCCCGAATCGCTGTTTCATCATGGGGCGAATCGCCGCGCGGCTCACGCGGAAAACTGCCTTGAGATTGGTGTCCAGCACCGCATCCCAGTCATCGTCCTTCATGCGCATGGCCAGGGTGTCGCGGGTGATGCCCGCATTGTTGACCAGCACATGCAGACCACCCTGCTGCTTGACGATGGAATCCATCAACGCCTCGATGGCAGCTCCGTCATTCACATTCAGATTGGCGCCACGGCAGCCGGGGTAGGCCGCCAGGGCCTGGCTGATGCGCTCGGCGCCATCGTCCGTCGTGGCCGTGCCCACCACCTGGTAGCCACGTACCGCCAGCTCGAGCGCAATGGCCGCACCAATGCCGCGCGATGCGCCTGTGACCAACGCCACTTGCGCGGCCGATGAGGATTGCGTCATGCCAACAACTCCCGGGTTTCGGCCAGCGTGGCCATATCAAACAGTGCCGCACCCACCAGCTCAGGATCGATGCGCTTGGTCAGACCCGCCAGCACTTTGCCAGGGCCACTTTCAATAATATGGGTGACCCCCCGGGCCTTGAGGGCCAGCACACACTCCACCCAGCGCACGGGGCCAAAGGCCTGGCGGTAGAGCGCGTCTCGGATCGCATCAGCATCCTGTTGCACCGCGACATCCACATTGTTCAGAACCGGAATCTGGGGCGCAGCAAGCGCCACATCCGCCAGCGCCAAGCGCAGCTTCTCAGCGGCAGGCTTCATCAGGCTGGAGTGAAAAGGGGCAGACACCGGCAATGGCAGTGCGCGCTTGGCACCTGCCGCCTTGAGCATTTCGCAGGCCTTTTCGACGCCGGCCTTGGTGCCCGCAATGACGGTCTGGACGGGGTCGTTGAAATTAACAGCCTCAACCACTTCTGCCGTTCCCACACCGAACGAGGACACTGCCTCGGCACATCCTGCGATGACCTTGGAAGCCTCCATCCCCAAGATGGCAGCCATGGCCCCAGTGCCGACCGGCACGGCCTCCTGCATGGCAGCTGCACGCAGGCGCACCAGCGGCGCCGCCTGGGCCAGCGTCAACACACCTGCGGCAACCAACGCCGAATACTCGCCCAGAGAATGCCCCGCAACAGCGACCGGTGCAGCACCACCTTCTGCACGCCAGACACGCCATGCAGCCACCCCAGCCACCAGCATCACCGGCTGCGTGTTGGTGGTCAGGGCCAGCGCCTCCTTGGGACCTTCCTTGATCAACAGGCCGATGTTTTCACCCAGGGCATCCGAGGCTTCCTGCACGGTCTGGGCCACCACCGGGTGATCACCCCATCCGTCGAGCATGCCCACCGATTGCGAGCCTTGTCCCGGAAAGACAAATGCAAAAGACTTCATGAAAAATCCAAAAATATGATTGAAATTGATGCCTAGCGCTTATCCATCAAGCGCCAAAAGCTATAATTTCAGGAGCACCGCACCCCAGGTAAAGCCGCCGCCCACACCTTCGAGCAGCAGGGTCTCACCCTTTTTGACCTGGCCCGCACGCACCGCATGGTCCAGCGCCAGGGGGATAGAGGCTGCCGAGGTGTTGCCATGCTGGTCCACCGTGACCACCACCTTGTCCATGGACAGCTTGAGCTTGCGGGCCGTGCCCTGCATGATGCGGATATTGGCCTGGTGTGGAATCAGCCAGTCAATATCGGCCTCGGTCAGCCCCGCCTTGGCCAGCACCGCATGGGCGGCCTTCTCCAGCACGCCCACCGCCAGCTTGAAGACAGCCTGCCCGTCCATCTTGAGGACAGGGTCCCCCAGGACCTTGCCACCCGACACGTTGCCGGGCACACACAGGATGCCGACATGTTTGCCGTCGGCATGCAGGTCGCTGGACAGGATGCCCGGCGTTTCCGATGCCTCCAGCACCACTGCACCAGCACCATCACCAAACAACACGCAGGTCGTGCGGTCATTGAAATCCAGAATACGGCTGAAAACTTCTGCCCCAATGACCAGCGCGCGGTTGGCAGCACCCGTCTGGATCATGGCATCCGCCACGGACAGGGCATAGACAAAACCGCTGCACACCGCCTGCACATCAAACGCAGGGCAACCATTGGCTCCCAGCTTGTTCTGCAATATGCAGGCGGCCGAGGGAAACACCATATCCGGGGTGGACGTGGCCACGATGATCAGATCAATGTCGGTCGGCAGAAGGCCCGCCGCCTGCAAGGCATTGCGCGCAGCCTCCAGGCCCAGATCGCTGCAGGCAACATCAGGCGCTGCAAAGTGGCGCGCGCGGATGCCGGTGCGCTCCACGATCCACTCATCTGAGGTTTCGATGCCGCGCTGGGCCAGTTCAGCCACCAGATCAGCGTTGGTCAGCCGGCGCGGGGGCAGGTAGCTGCCGGTGCCGGTAATGCGGGAGTAGCGTCTCATCAATGTGTCATCGTCGCCGCAACGCCAGGCTGGGGCTGGGCATCCGCAGGCACCAGAAGCGGCGCTGCGTGCGCAATCCGGGTCCGGACGCGGTCGAGCAGGTTGTTGCGGGCTGCATCATACGCCCGGTTCAAAGCCTGCTCGAACGCCATTGTGTCAGCCGACCCATGGCTCTTGAACACCAGCCCGCGCAGCCCCAGGAGCGCCGCGCCGTTGTAACGGCGGTAGTCCATGCGCTTCATGAGCGCTTTTAAGATCGGATACGCGGTGATCGCAGCGATTTTAGTGAAGATGTTGCGAGAGAACTCCGTTTTCAGGGCACCAATGATCATCGATGCCACCCCTTCACTGGCTTTGAGGGCCACATTGCCCACAAATCCGTCGCATACCACGATGTCAACGGTGCCCTTGAAAATGTCATTGCCTTCAACATTTCCATAAAAATTCAAATCACCGGAATTGGCTGCAGATCGAAGCAATTCCCCGGCCTTTTTGATTACTTCACTACCTTTGATCGCCTCTTCACCGATATTGAGCAAACCGACGGTGGGCTCCCCGCCATCCCGAAGGACCGAAACCAAGGCAGAGCCCATCACGGCAAACTGCAGCAAATGCTCGGCGGAACAATCCACATTCGCCCCAAGGTCCAGCACCGTGGTGGCACCACCTGCGGCGTTGGGCAATTGCGTCGCAATGGCGGGGCGGTCGATGCCGTCCAGCGTCTTGAGGAGATACCGGGCAATAGCCATCAGCGCGCCGGTATTGCCTGCCGAAACGGCCGCAGAGGCCGCGCCATCCTTGACCTGCTGAATCGCCACGCGCATGGAAGAATCTTTCTTCTTGCGCAGAGCCACCTCGACAGGATCATCCATGGCCACCACTTCGGTAGCAGGAATGATCGTGGCACGGTCGTGCGAAAACGATTGCAGACTATCCACCAGGCCGACGAGCAGCAGGCGGGCATCAGGGTGTGTATCGAGAAACTGGCGGCACGCCGCGAGCGTGACGCGGGGGCCATGGTCGCCCCCCATGCAGTCAACAGCCAGTGTGATCATGGGCGACTTGTCCGGCCGGCCAGGAGGGCCGGAAAAATAAATACGACGGTCAAAACAAAGGCCCGCGCTACGGTTTCAGTAGCAACGGGCCTTTGGATGGGGCGAAGATCAGGCTTCAGACTTGTTCTTCAGCACCTGACGGCCACGGTAGAAACCGTTGGGGCTGATGTGGTGACGCAGGTGCGTTTCACCGGTGGTGGGTTCCACAGCAATGCCTGGCACATTCAGGGCATTGTGCGAGCGGTGCATGCCGCGCTTGGAGGGGGACTTTTTGTTTTGCTGAACGGCCATGATGGCTCCTGATCTGGAATAGGTTGGTAAAAACGCGATCAGCCCAAAAGACACGATGGGGTTCGCGTGAAGCCCACGATTATAACCCAAATGATTTTTGGGTCGTCCAATCAGCCCTTGTTGTCTTTGCGCAGTGCGGCCAACGCCGCAAAAGGATTGGGCTTTTCGTCGTTGGCTTCCTCAAAATCGTCGTCCGAAGAAGCCAGTGGTACTACGGTAGGGCACTCGTCGTGTTTGGGCACCACGGGCAAGGCCATCAGCAACTCATCCTCAATCAGCTCGTGAAGGTCAAACTCGCGGCTCATGGCCAGCAGGTCTTCTTCGCTTTCGTCGTCCAGAGCCTCTGCGGTGGCCTCGTCGGCCACGAAGCGAAACTCACGGTCCACCTCCAGCGGCACACCCACCGGCGTCATGCAACGCTGGCATTCCATGGGGAAGCTCGCAGTAACCTTGATATGCAGCCACACCTGGCCCATGCCGCCCAGTGCCGTGCGCACTTCACCCATAGCCTCCCAGTCCACCATCAGGTCCGGGTGCAGGCCCTTGGCCTCCTGGGCCAGGCGTTCGTACTTCAGCAGTGAATCGTGGCCCGCCAGCCGACCGCCCGCCTGTGCAAAGGCTTTCACGTCGAGGCGCTGGGGGGAGAATTCCTTGGTCATGGCGGCAGTGTAAGAGAATCGGCGCATGCATCAATCCCCCCCCCTGAAACGCCCTCTGGTATTGGGCTCCACATCGCGGTATCGGCGTGAATTGCTAGAGCGGTTGAACCTGCCTTTTGACGTCACGGCCCCGAAGGTGGATGAAACCCCCCTGCCCGGCGAAGCCCCTCGCTCATTGGCCTTGCGCCTGGCGCTGGCCAAGGCACGCGCCGTGGCGCAACTCCACCCCGATGCGGTGGTAATCGGCTCCGACCAGGTTGCCGACCTCGCTGGCGAGCCCCTGGGCAAGCCCGGCCACCACGAGCGTGCGGTGGCGCAACTGCGCCAGATGCGCAGCCAGACCGTGGTGTTCCAGACCGCCGTGGCTGTGGTGTGTGCCGCTACGGGTTTCGAGCAGATCGACCTGGCCCCGGTGGAGGTGAAATTCCGTGACCTGTCTGACGCGGAAATCGAGCGCTACCTGCGCGCCGAGCAGCCCTACGACTGCGCCGGCAGCGCCAAGAGCGAAGGCCTGGGCATTGCGCTGCTGGACGCCATCCACAGCGACGATCCCACAGCCCTCATCGGACTGCCCTTGATCCGCACCTGCCGCATGCTGCGCGCGGCAGGCTTGGTGCTGCCATGACAAATCCCCCCACCGAACTGCGCTCAGGCGCTCGCAAGGGCACGCTTTATCTCGTGCCCGCCCCCCTCGACTTTGGCTGCGACGCCCAGGTCCCGCTGCAGAATGCCTTGCCCTCGGCCACACTTCAGACGGCTGCACGGCTAACCCAGTGGGTGTGCGAGAACGCCAAGAGCACACGCGCCTACCTCAAACGCATCGACGCACTGCACCCCCTGGCAGCCCCCCTGCAGCAGCAGCAGATCACCGAGCTTCCCCGAGAAGTTCACAAAAAAGGCGACCATGGCGACAAAGGATCAGCCCCGTTCGACGCCCGCCCGCTGCTCGCAGCGGCACTGAATGGGCACGACATGGGGCTGATCAGCGAGGCGGGCATGCCTGCAGTGGCCGACCCCGGTTCGTCCGTGGTGCGCGCGGCACACGACCTCGATATCCCCGTTGTGCCCCTGGTGGGCCCTGTGTCTCTGCTGCTGGCGCTGGCTGCCAGCGGATTGAACGGGCAAAACTTTGCGTTTGTCGGCTACCTGCCCCAGGACAGCCAGGAGCGCATCCAGCGTATCAAGGAGCTGGAAAGCCTGGCCCTCAAGACAGGACAGACCCAGCTTTTTATCGAAACTCCTTACCGCAACGCCGCCCTCTGGCAGGCCCTGGTGCAAACGCTGCAGCCCCACACCCGCCTGGCGCTGGCCAGCGGGCTGACGCTGCCCGACGCACGCATCCGCAGCCAGCTCGTGCGGCAATGGCGCCAGCAACCCACGCCCCCAGACAACCGCACCCCTGTCGTGTTTGCGATGGGCCGCTAAGCATGAACCGTCTATTCACTATATTTTTTATAGCTGTTAGCGCTTATGGTTCAAGCGCTGAGGCCATTATTCGTTGTGAATTGAATGGCAAACCCATCAATATTTCCAACGGTGCCGAAACCGCCGGCCAGTCCGGGCTGGTGCGCTGCCGCGAAGAAGACACCGGCCACCTCCAGCGCGAGCAGGAACTGCGCGACGGAAAGTTCGTGGGCCTGGAGCGCATGTTCGACCGCGAAGGCCGCCTGCAGCGCGAACGCACGGTCAACGAACGCGGCAACAGCCACGGCCGGGTGGCCGAGTTCTGGCCCAACGGCCAGGTGCGGCGCGAAGAAACCGCCGACAACGGCCGCACCCAGGGGGCCGTGAGGCGCTTTGACGCCACCGGCCGCGTGGAGCGCGTGTCGTTCCACGGCGGCGGGCAGGAGCTGTTCTATGTGGAAACCAACAGCAAGGGCCAGCCCACACGCCTGTTCTGCCCGCGCACCAGCGTGCTGCCCGAAGACCGCAAACTCTGCGGCTTTGACGGTGCCACTGACACCCTGCTCCATGCAGACAACGGCGCCAAAACCGCGCAGCTGCACTACGACCAGGGCCGCCTGCTGAGCGCGACCGAATGGACCCGCGACGGCATCGTCGCCGCCCAGCAACTCGTGGTGGACGGTCGGCGTGTGCACCGCAGCTTCACCACCGAGGGCGGCAAAAGTGTGCTGCGCGAGGAACGGGTGTTCGCACCGGATGAGCGCACACTCCGCGATACGCGGGGCTCGCTGCTCAGCGCCAAGCGCTACGGCGCATCCGGCCAGCTGATCGAGCAGCGCAGTTTTGCCGATGGGCGGGAGGTGCAGGTCGAGCGCTGGTACCTCAACGGATTGGTGCGAGAGCGCAGCACCTGGACCGGCGCCGGTGAGCAGGCGCGCGTGCAGCGCGAGATGTACCGTGACGATGGCAAGCTGGCGCGGCGCGAGCAGCTCAATGCCGAGCAATGGCCCGTGGGCACGCAGCAGGCCTTTCACGACAACGGCCGGCTGGCGATTGAAGAACAGTATTCAGCCCCCGATGCCCGGGGACGCACGCGCCTTACGGCCCGCAAGCAGTGGGACGAGACGGGCAAGCTGGTGGCCGACGACACCATCCTGGAAGACGGCTCGCGCCAGCGCAAGGCGGGCGGGCTGGACAGCTAAAAACCACCCTCCTGCCAGCCCTCGGAGGCCGGCACGGCCGACTGCGTCACACCACGTACCGCCACGCAGGCCCAGACGCAAAAAAGCCCCGTGTGGAATCTCCACCCGGGGCTTTTTTTGTGCATGTGACCCGTCCTACCCAGCGTTGACACGTGGACCTTTCAAAAGGGCATGTGTCATGGAATCGAGTGTCAAACGCACGCAGCGCGACTACACGCTGGCCTTTAAATTGGCGGTGGTGGAGCAGGTAGAA
>NZ_JAMXAX010000199.1 GCF_023913775.1 Acidovorax facilis | reverse complement strand
GTTATAGCGCCGTGACTGACTTCATTCGAGCATGGCGGGTGGATAGCGCCAAGGATCCCGCCAAGGCCTTTGTGCCGCTGAGCTTCGAGTTGGGCGAGGCCTTCCAGTTCGACTGGAGCGAGGAAGGTCAGCGTCATGTTCCCTCCCTTTCATAGATTGATGAACCCTGGGCCCTCTAGTTTTCAGTAGTGGCGGGTGCAAGCGGCCGCACCAGGCTAGGCCATGTGGGCAGTGGCAGCTCGCGCGCCTTCTGTATACGGCACACACCTGCTGGGCTCGGGTAACGCGGTTTTAACCCTTGAAGCTTGTTTAGGGCAAGCCCGGAATGCGCAAGAGGTCGCAGCTTTCATCTCAGTGCCTCGGCAGCAGATAGGCAGCAGAAAAAAGCGAAGCGCTATCAAAAATCTGGGCAATTTTCTGTAGCAACTCCGCACCAATGTGCGCGCAGTCCCTTCTGGTGGACGTCTAGCAGAGGTTGCGCTGGCTTCTAGTGATCAATGCGGGACGGCATGCGAACACGAACATTGGGGTCTGCATTCGCATTGCCTCTTCATAGGAGAGGGAAGCAAATTTCGAGCAGGTTAGCAGGATGTTTGAAGGATCATGAGCAGGCGGCTTGGAGCGGCGTGAATGCAGCACCAAAAATCGCTCCCTGTCAAGGGCAGCTCTTGCTGGCGCGGTCTGATCCCAAGCAGGTTAGTTCTTTCCAACAACTGTTTTCTCTTTAATTGCGGTTCTGACAAACCAATACGGAGAAAACCCTTGGCCCTCAAAGCAATTCCCATTCAACCCGATGGCGCAGATACAGATGTGCCTCTCAAGCTGATTCGCCGCGCCGAGTTGGCCAATATGCTGGGTATCTCGCGCTCCATGACCTACCTGAAGGGGAAGCCTGATTCTCGTTATTTCGACCCGCTGTTCCCGGTGCCAATCCGGATCGGCGTGCGCATGCGCTGTTTTCTCTTGTCTGATGTTAAGAAGTATCTGGACGCTCTGGCTCAGCAGCGTCTTGCAGCTTAAGAAGGGGTATTAAATATCTTTTGAATAAAAAAGGGTCTTGCTATCTCTGAAGTTTCTTCTCCCAAGGAGATTTTGGGAGATGCTTGGTGAGTTTTTCATGTTGTTGATATGGTCTAAAACTAGGTATTTAGATACTACATATAGGAGTGAGTGTATAGGTGTAGATGGATGTGATTCAGTAGTCGATGTAGAACACGTGCATGCTCAATCAGTTGAGCATGTCTATAGAGCCGAGGATGACCACTATTTCATCCTGGCGAACTTCTAGCAGTGTGAATTTAATTGAAGGGTGTATATGGATAAAGAGCAATACTACTTTGCCAAAAAGTATGTTGATGTGCAGCAGTTTCTTGAACCGGAAGAGTGCCATTCCAGTAAGTTGATGATCGGATGCGAAGAACGTGTGTGGTTTGAGCTCAAGCAGGCTGCCC
This sequence comes from Acidovorax facilis, assembly GCF_023913775.1. Classification (GTDB taxonomy): domain Bacteria; phylum Pseudomonadota; class Gammaproteobacteria; order Burkholderiales; family Burkholderiaceae_C; genus Acidovorax; species Acidovorax facilis. The sequence goes on along the minus strand of NZ_JAMXAX010000199.1, from coordinate 6,222 downwards.
GCATGTGCCAGGATTTGATTGCGCACAACTACAAGCCACCTTTCTGGGCAGGGTTCAATGCTGACGTTTTGATTCCTAGGAATAGTGTGGGACGGCGAATGCTGCGCTTTTTGGGCTTGCTGTGGAATGAGTTGGAGGCACGATATCACTCTGAGGTGCCGGCGTATGAATACCGCGTCTTTTGTCCTGAGGTTGATTTGATTCGTCGAGCGGCGACTGCGGCATTGACTGTCGGTGGTGGTGAAGTAGATGGCGTAGGCTACGTCTCCCCCCTTTCCTTTGAACCTTGGGAGTTCAGTTTGTTGACAGGGAGTAAATTCATAGAAGCAAGCAACGAGTTGAATGCGCTGGCGGATCTGATTCGACGTGGACTCCTTACGAAAGATTTGCGCAATTCCATCAAGAGCTTCCGTCGAAATGCTACTGAGCGCTACAAGCACTTGATGCACGTTGCACAGGCTGGATGGCTCAAGAACGCGCGCAATCTGCTGATGAGGCTGGATTGGGGTTATCGAGCTACCAGTCCCTCTGTGCCTGTGGAGTTCAAAAGCCAGCAGGAGTTTTTGAAGGGTTGTGAGGAGATAGATCAGTACCGAGAAAAGATGCTGGAGATTTTGCGAAAGATGTTTGGGAGCGAATTGACATTTTTCGCTTGGAAGATTGAATGTTCTGATTTCCGTGGCTTCCACGTACACTGGCTTATTGCGGTTGACGGTGCTAAGCACCAGGATCGTATTAACCTGCCACGTCAGATCGCAGCGGCTTGGGACGCTGAGATTGATAGAGATAAAGGGTATACATTCAATGTCAATGCCCTGCCTAACATCGAGAAAACTGGCCTCCGTGTGTTGAGCTACAACGATCCGGATCTCCTCGATGTATTGGGATTTTATTGTGACTATCTGACCAAGGTGGATTACACCCTGAAACTTCGGATGCCAAAGCACATGCGCTCTTTTGGTTGTTCGAAGCTGAAAAAAGACAAAAAGAAAAAACCTGGCCCGGCACGCTCGTACCAGATGCAGGTGAAGGATTTTCATGCCGTTCGGGGCCCGAAAGGAAACCGTTTTTTTAAAGCGAGAACACGCCGTGTTTGATCCTTATCGTCAAATCTACAATTATCCCGTCGACGCATTGCCCAAGAAAATGGGTGATGCTCTTTATGCCGTCATGGGTAGTACTAAGGCCTCTGAAGCCCTGGTGGTGCCGATCATTCTGTCGGCAGCAGCTGCGGCTGTGCAGGGTGTAGCGGATGTGCAAAAACCATATTCCAGTCACGAAGACCGCATGCCTACCAGCATGTTCTTTGGCGCGATCGCGAACTCGGGCGACCGCAAGACGTCTGCCCTGAAGCAGGTGCTGGTGCCCTTTGAAGAGTTCGAACAAGGGCTGTTGCAGGCCCCCCAGGACGGTGTGGATGGCACTGCCGACCCCTCCCATCACTTTTTGCTGGAGGAGGCGACAGAAAAGGGCGTGGTGGATCTGTTGCGCCGCGGTGCCAAGTCGCTCTTTTATGCCTTGGACGAGGGAGCGCTATTGTTCGACAAGCGTCTCGATGTGCCTGCACTGTGCAAACGCTTTGACGGTGCCACCATTCGCCATGCCAGCCGTACAGAAGGCTCAATCTTCGTGGCTGACACCCGGGCATCCATGTGCATGTTGACCCAGGGCGTGACGTTTGACCGGATCATGAATAAGAAGGGCTACGTGCTGGTGGAGACGGGGCTGTTGCCCCGAGTTCTCATGTCCTTTTGTAGGGGAGCTGATGCTCCTGCCAGTCGGTTCTTTACACCGGTGGCCGTGCCAGGCCAGTACGAGGCATTGATGGCGCCATTCCACGAACGCATTCGCTCACTGCTGCGCCAATATGCCCGGAGTCTGGGGGCTTCTGGCCGCAAGCGACAGCTTCTGACCTTGAACCCGCAGGCTGCGCACCTGTGGACTGCATTTGCGAGAGAGATGGAATACGAGTACGCGAGCAGCTCGCAGTGGCTCGACGTGCGAGTTTTTGTGATGCGCGCGGCGGAGCATGTGTTGCGCTTGGCCGCCGTGCTTCACTACTTTTCTTGTGACGACACCCAGGTCTCGGAGACGTCTGTGCAATCGGCTTGCCGCATTGTGATGTGGCATCTTGGCCAAGCCAAGAAAGCTTTTGGCGAGCCTCCCACTGAGGTTCGGGCGCGACAGTTGGCTGGCTTGCTCTATGACTACCTTGCCCGTGCATCGCCCATCGCTGGCCCCGGTCGCATCAGTCGTAGTCAAGTGCTGCGTTGTGGCCCACCGGAGCTGCGCAAAGCTGCACACCTCAACCTGGCGCTTTGCCACTTGCGCGATGTCGGACAAATCGTTGTGATGAGCCAGAAAGGGAAGGAGGAAATTGCCTTGGTCAATCACCGCTCTCCGATGGCCTCTTACGACATGGTCGGAGGGCAGAGGTTGTGGCTTTAGTTGGTTCAACGCTGCTGCTCAAGCCTTTAGCTTGCACAGCTTGGCCAGCCGTTCGCGGAATTGAGTGTTTTCTTTGGCCCAGCGGGAAAGCTTTTGTACTACGCCCTCTGCGGATATGCTGAGGGCGTAGTTCATGGACACGTCCTCTCCTCGCTGCTGGCGCCGACGCAAATCCGACATGTGCTGCTCGAGGGCCGCCTTTATCCGTGCAACGTTAGCATGGCCAAGTGCGGTAGGGCTCTTGTCGATCTGACCATTGCTTGCGGCTTCAAGGCACTGGATGACTACTTCCTGCACCGCTTCCATGCCGCGTTTGGCGCCCTGACCACCCTTGGAGGCACGGTCGTGAAGCACCGCTGGTGATAGCGAAACACCTTTGGGTACGTCGAGGTGCGTTCGCAGGAAAGCGGCGTTTAACTGCAAGGCGAAGAACGGTGTCACAACGTGGTTTAAGAAGGCTTCTTCCTTGAGGTTGTCTCTGGCACAGAGCCGTTTCATCAAGGCCTCATCGGCCTTCTCGTCTCCTAGAGGGGTTGTCAGTGGATGTATGTCATAGAACGCGTCGTTTATCCCGTGGATGATTTTTAGCGTGTTGAAGTAGGCGTAGGCGATGAGGTCTTTGGGCAAAGAATCTAGCAAGCCCAGGTGCTTTGCGAAGGCTGCGCGCTCAAGCGCGGAAAACTCACCTACCGGTGGGGGTGTTTTTCCCCAGATTTTTTTCAGTCGCGTCCGGGGCTTTTCTTCCGCTCGCTTCAACTGGTCAACAGCCTCATCCCAAATTGCCCTCAATGTTGGGAGCAGTGCGGGAGGAGGGCTCGTAAACGCCATGGAGGTTTGTACTGCCTTGAGGTCGAAAGGAGGTTTTTGGTTGGTATCTGCACTCATGGTGAGGTAAAAATTCGGTTGATGTCTATGCCTGCATACGCGGGCGGCCAGCGATCATGAGAACCTGATGGCACGAATGCCATCAGACTCTTGAGCATTCCCAAGGATTGCTCGGTTGTGATTGCCGGAGACTCCCAGTGAGCGACGACAGCATCTCTGGGTTCAACCGGCGTCGAGGGTTGGCGTAAACAGCCTACTCGAGCGGGTGTGCACCGTTTTCTTAGCTACGCAGCCTCGGGCTGCCGTAGTAGGTAGTGCTGTATGTTCAATGGAGCTGCGAAGCGTGTCGCAATTCCACCCCCAAGTGTGCATTCTTGGAGTTAAGGCCAGTTTTGCCTTGAGGAAACCCCGTCCATGTTTTTAATGGACACATGGCTTGCGTTGGGGCCACTTTGCCGTTGCAAGGCGACCGTAGGCTCCAACTATTTTGACCATGTTTGTACTTGAAGGTACGGAGAATAGCAGTGTTGAAGAAAGGCGTCTGGATCGGGAAAATGATCAGCGCTACACAAACGGGACATAGACCTCGTGCCCGCGTACCTGTGCTGGGGCGCTGTTGGCCACCATTACAATGCATGCAGGCGCCCGCCCTACCTGCACGCGAGTAGAAACAGGCATTCTTTTCAAGTCATCGATTTCCCACCTGGGCCTTGCCGTCGGGGATTTAAACGCGTGCATCTGACCCGATCCGGCATGGTTGACCCGAAGGAAAATCCATGACTTTGAAAGAATTGGCATACGCAGCACATGCCGCCCTCCAAGACCGCGCCGGTTGCGTCATCAAACGCAGTCATGTTCACGAGCTTTTAGCTGCCACCTTTGGCAGTCGTTCATGGGCATCGTTTCACGCCAGATTTCTGCTTGCGGATGCTGGGGTGGGTAACGTCCCCGTCGATGCATTGCCCAAAGTGACGGGGCGTGCGCTTCAGCTCGGATACGACCAGCGCACAGCGATTTCTGTCGTCCACACACTCCTGGAATTTGTTGAAACCCATCGACTGTCTTGTGTTTCTCGGGCCGAGTTGCAGGCTGTGTTGCTGCCACCAGCGCAGTATGCGAAAGACGATCAGGAGGATGAGGACGAGGATGCTGATTGGCATGAGGATCCACCCAGTGCGGATTTCGCTGCAGCCCGGCTGACGAGAGAATTGATCGAAAAATCGCCCCTCTTGATCCACGGATTGAAGCAGTATGCTGATGAATCCGATCCACAAGGTCATTTCTTGTTGGCGGCACTGTATCGCTGCAAGCGCCCCAATCCGTACCTCCATGAGGAATCGCTCAAAGGACGCGTGCTCAACGCGGTGGAGCAGGGCTGGGTGGCGGAGTACCTGCGTCAAGTGCCGAGACACCGGCTGTACGAGTTCCATCTCAAAGAAGCTGCATTGGGCGGCGTAAGGGCTGCAGCACTTGAGTACGGTATGAGCTTCGACAGTCATGAGTTTCTCGCTTTGGCTGAGCGGCTGGAAGGCGCCGTGGATGCACGCCAGATGGCCCAGATCGCCTCGACGCCCAATGCAAGGGGGCAGTGGCTTCGCGAGGCTGCACAGAAGGGCGACGAAGCGGCGTTGGAGGATCTGGCGGCCCAAGGAGATGATTGGGCAGAGGAGCAGTTGGCCCAACGCGGGGACGTCTACTGGATACGCCGAGCCGCCGAGCGTGCAATCGAAAACCGTGAAGCGGGACGTGCGTGGATGTGGCAACACCTCGCATTGAAATTCGGAGCTGATTTAACGAAGTCGACCATGAGGGCCTACCACGATGGCGGAAGTCACAATGGAGAATTCTATGACAGTGACTTTGGCGGCCCACTGTTTGTCGATGGCGACGAAGGCCTTCAATTGCCACCCCTCAGTCGGGCAGATCAGTCCGCAGCAAAGGGCAAAGCGCAGACGATCTTCGCAATGGCGAAGCAGCGTGGTTGATCCAACTGCCGATCCGGACGGGAGGTACTTTCGACGGGATGAACGCCTCGAGCGACCGCACGGCGAAGTGATTTTCCCTGCGGGACTGGATAGGACCTGAAAGCTCTGAGGGGGCGAAAAAAGAACAAGCCCGGATAGATCGATCCACACGCCTTCGGGGCGTGGGATCGATCATCTGGCCGGTCGTCTTGGTTTGTTCCTCGTAGAGCCAATCGCGATGCGAATTGATATCGCAGCCGCAAGGTGGCCTACAGATTCCCGGCCACTCTCCATCCGTTGTCCGTCTTGATCATCTGCCGCTCGCCTTCGATGGAAGTCTCCACCCCGGCGTAGTAGTCGTCAGACGAACCTTTGCCATCCATTACCGCCCGGTACAGGATCCCCAATGGCTTTCGAGGGTCTCGATAGCCAAAACACGCCAGCGGGATCTCCGGCTTGGAGGGCTGGGCATACGTCTGGACCTTGCCCGAGTTGGTCGCGTACAGCAGGTTCGCGGCCCGGCCTGTGTACTTGTCAAAGACTCCGTTGGATGCTGAAAGCCACTCCTTGCCGAGAGCTTCTTTCTGGCTGTACAACTCGCGCACTTCCGCACTGTGCTTTTGCCTGTCGCCAATGAGGTAGCCCCGCTCATCCTCCTGAGCCAAGTACTTGTCCTGTGCAGCTTTGCGCACCGCATCGACGGCGTCTATCTGCTCTTTGTAGCTGCGATCGAGCTCCACCATTTCCTTCTCGTACTCGGAAAACAGTGCTGAAGCAGTGCGGAACTTTTGCAAATCCTGAGCCAACTTGCCCTCGATCTTCACTTTGACGGTGGCGGTGAACTTCACGTTGGCAATATTCTTGTTGTCCGAGTTCGGAAAAAACGTGTTCGTGATCGTCGCGCTGTCCACGCTGGCGTATTCGCAGGACTTTTGCAGCTCGCTCGTCATCGAGCTTGCAAGCTCAGACCCCGACGGGCTGTTGG
>NZ_JAMXAX010000198.1 GCF_023913775.1 Acidovorax facilis | reverse complement strand
GTCGGCCAGCAGGCTGGCCAGCAGTTTTTGCGGTACTTCGTGCTTCTTGGTTGTCATTGTGTTTGCGGACAAGCAGGCTCTCGCCTGCGGTGGATTGTCCGTTTACACAAAATTCTGCACACCCTCGGCGCGCTACCCCACGTCGATCTGTCCGTGGCGGCAAGTCGGGCCTGACGCTGATGTCGCAAATCGGATCCGGACGGACGATGATTCCATGGAAGCTCCTCCAGTTCGGCGTCCTGTTCGCAGGTCGCACGCGCGGCGGCAATCAGCACGTGCAAAGAGAAGTTCAACAGAGACGGGGCATCCCACAGACGTTGATGCGTCAAGCTCTGGACGGCAGCTTGCTGCACATGCCGGTTCCAGTGAGTCAACGCAATTTCGAGCAGCCGCTCGGCTTCGGGTTGGCTCACTAGCGGCGCAAGAGCGCCGATCACTGCCGCACACTCCATCTTCCCGTCGACGGGAATGCTGCTTCCGAAAACGTCTTCGGAGGGAGTCTCCCCAAGGCAATCCACAATGGTTTCAAGGCACCACTGCCGATCCACAGGGTCGAGGACGGCCCAGCGATCTCGCGCAATCACTGCCGCCACCATCCGGCCTCCTCCTTCGAGGATGTCGCGGGTGCCACGAACTGCGATTTGGCCCTCCACCTCTTTCGCCAACGCCAGTTTGTCACGCCACGACTCATCGCCAAAAGCGACTCCATCATCTTTGTGTTGGTGAGCCCAGTTTTGAAGCTCGATGCGCTTCATCAACTCGACTTGGCCGGCCTGCGAATCTTGCACCATGGCTTGTACATCTGATGGAAGCTCACCCATGGTGAATTCCACCTGGTCGCCGACATCCTTGCGATCGTATGTTCTGAGATCCATTCGCCGCAGCGCCAACATCCACTGCGATTGTTCTGTGGTCCGCTCCTGCTCCGGTGGCAACGCAGCGAGATAGCGGTCCAGCAACGCTTCCACCGACGCTCGCTGCGGGCAAAGCTGGAGCTGAATGGCAAGTTCTTCGAGGTGGTGCTTTCGATGCGGAAGCGCATTCGATTCGAGCCGCTCGCGCTGAAACATTTGAGAGAAGACGTCGAAGCCACCAGGAGCGAGCGCGGTCTTGTCCGTCATCATGCGCGCCACGTCCATTCGGATTAGCTCGGTGGATCCGAGGATACTTACGCAGCAATCGCCTGCTAGACCCGTGTGCGCGAGGCAGGCGCTGGCCACGACCCCCAACAAAGCGGCGTTGTTCGAGTTGTCCAAGATGTAGTTCAGAAAACTCTGGAAGACTTCGGGCGTTGCCGCGCCCTTCGCGATGTCGAGAAGCCATGCTTCCAGAGCCATCAGGGCGCACTCCATCACGGCGGGCATGACGTGGGTTCCCCGATACGTCCGCCACAGCCGCTGATTTCCCAGAATGGATCGCGCCCTGCCATCGGATAGCGTCAGCTCAATTTCGATCGGTGGCTCGATCAGGCGCATCTGCCGCGAGTTCGCTTGGTAGTTCGAGCAGCATTGATTGATGAAATTGACGATGAACCGCACGCCCTCGGAAGGATGGGCGCGCAACAAGAACGACATGGGCCCTTGCATCGACGACCGAGGAAAGAAGCGATGCTCGTAACTGTGCGTCAACCCAAACACCGCCTCTATTTCACGCGAGGAATTCCATCGATCGTCTTTATCACTGGCGAACCACCGGCCCAGGCAGACCGCCTGAAGCTCGCGGGGGAATGCGCTGGCAAAAGCGATTGCCTTGAAGGGCTCGAAAGTGAGCTTGGCGAAGTGACTGGCATCTTCGTCGCGATGGATCGACCCGGGCACGGATGCCCTGCTAGCAATGCTTCTGAAGAGCGCTTCGTTCGCGCGGGGCGCCTTCATCAGGATCTCGACGAGTCGCTCTCTGGGGACCACGAGTCCTAGCGCGTCCGCGGGGAGCGCAAGCAACTTTTCTATGAGAGAGCCGACGCTGGCGGCGCCTTCGGGTAGCTGTTCGCTGCCAGAAATGTTAGCGGACCAATCCTCTATGAAGGCAACGAGCAAGGAATCCATTTGCCTCGGCAACGCATCCCAGCTCTCGTCCATGAACGCGAGCAATATCGGCCAAGCGTTCCCGGTCGGAACGTGCCATCGAAGCCAAACATGAACCCCCTGCGCTTTGGGAGAAACGGTCTTGCAGCCAACGCGGACCAGGTGCAGCACTCGCTGGAGCAATGCACCTCCATCCGCTAGCAGCTTGTCGGCGAAGCCTGTCATGAACGAGCCCGCTGCGCTCGACTGAAAGACAGCGAGCCAGGTGTCGTCGACGAAGTGGGACGGGAGCGACTTCTCGGAGCTCACCTCGGAGATGAACTGGTCCACTACCGTCCTGTCCACGTCGAGTTGCTCTGTAAGCCACTTGCGATAGGCGCGCCGCAACGCAGGATGGCCCCCAACTTCTCCAGCCATCGCCGTCGAGCTGCCGGAGTGCGCTTCAAATCGGCGCATGAACCACTCGACGAGGCCCCAGTCCTCGAAAATGTCGTGAGCGGCGGCGACCCGATGAAACTCATCGTTCGCCACGAGATTAGCGTTTCCGAGCCGTTGCAGGGCACCGTCGATGTCAGCGACTTCAACGTATGGGCGAAGCGCCCGCGCCCTCGCAATGCAGACGTCAAAAAAGACCTTTTCACGCTTGGACGGCATCCCGTCCGAGACATATGCGTCGTCGCGGACAAGCTCGCTCCACATCCTGCGCCGCAACGCGCGCTCAGTCTGTGGGATGGATTCGCCCTGCGCGAGGCGCAGTTGGGATGCGCGCGTCAGAAGAAATGGATTCCTGAGGATCGACCTCAGACTCTGAATGGCGAGCAAGGGTTGCAAAGTCGGCGCCGCGGCTTCAGCCTGCGAAAGCTCCGCGTCGGAAAGCCCGCCGACCAGGATTTTCGCGAAGGTGACATTGCTCGTCGCCAGCAAGCTGCGCTCGACGACCTCCGCATAGTAGTCGCGACACGTGATCACCAGCGAAATCGAGCTGTCGTCCTTGACACCCACCAGCAAATCCTTGAACGCTGCTCGTTCGCTCGCCTCGAGCAATCGCTCGAGGCCATCGACAAAAAACGTCTTGCGGTGGAGCGGCATCAAGCCCTCCAACTCTTTCCACGTGAGATTGAGACTCGCATTGGTCAAGACCTGATCGATGTGCGCGGCTTTGAACTCCTCTGCGGAAAAGGCGAAATTCGTCTCAGCGCTCGCCGCGCCAGACATGTAGTTCATTCCCAACACGGACTTGCCGCTGCCGGCGGGACCGACCACGAGCACCACCTGCTGCTGCGCGACTGCGGCCTCTAGCTGGGCGCGCAGCTCGGTTCGGTCGAACACGATTCCCTGCGGGCCGGCCGCCGCGATCCGCCGCAACGTCGTCGCGCAGTGCTGTCGAAGTCTTGACAGCTCGCCATGCTTGGGGGACGGGACTTGGCTGTGCCTGGCCTTGGCGCGTTCCGGCAGCGAAGCGAAGTCGACGCTGCGGCCCTCAGCAGCAGCCAATCCAGCAAAGTCGATCAGTTCGCTCCAGCTGCTCGACGCTGCGTCGGCTTCCGCGCCAGCAGCCTTCAGCGAGGCGAGGAGCGTCAAGATCGCGGCTACGTCCTTCGCCGCTGCGTCTTGAAAGTCGAAGCTGAGAACGTGGAAGGCTTGCAAGAACCTCCATACGCTCTCATCGGCCACCGGTGAGCCGTTCGTCTGATCGATGATTGCTTTGATCGTCTCGTAGTCGGCCTTGGCTTGCTTGTTCAAGGTTCCCTGGCCTCGGCGGCGCGCCGAGAAGTCGGCCGCGTCGCCAGCGGCTCTGGCTTGACCAATCAGCCAGCGCACGTCGTGTTGAATACGATTCGTTCCCAGGAAGGTGACCAAGACGATCGCGTCGCGGCCCTGCTGGAATAGCGTCGTGTTGTTGAAGTCCGCCCAGGCGGCCGCCAGCGTCTCCCTGCACTCCTCGTCGTTGAGACTGAACGTGAAGGTTCGTTTGATCTGCGCGGCCACCTTGTGGATTTGGCCAGCTTCCGACTGAGCCTCCACCACCAAGTCGTCGATGCGCCAGCCGAGTCGACGAGCTTGGAAGTGCACCCGTTGCGGAGCAGCGTCGGAGAAGATGGGCATGAACGACTTCGTGAGCAGCAGACCCAGAAAATAGGCGCCAACCCGTCGTTCGAAGTCGCCCCCAGCTCCCCCCGTTGAGATCACGCTCGCCACGCTCATTTCGCCCCCTTTTTCTCGCACGCTTGGTAATTGTCCATGCTCTCGCAGATTGGAAGCGGATGCGAGTCAAAGGGTGCTTCGATGCGCGCTTTCAGAGGGCTATTTCAGCTATAGCGCATGGTGCGCACGAGTCTCTCGGATGGTTCATGAAGATGCGCCTTCGTGGCGCTGCTGTCGACAAGTGACCATGACAGTCGTGTCACGTTGATGAAGGCGTCCAGCGTCCGTTGTCGAGTGATGCAGTCGTTCATGGACTGACGTGTGAATGACGGCTGCCAGCCTGAAGGCGACGGCTGAGATCAATGGGAGCCCAATTCAAATGCGATTTCCAACCCAGAGATCAGACCGAACATATTGTTCACGGGGAAGCGCTTGAAATCGGCTACCGTGTGAGGTCAAACTATCCTGCACAGCAATCCGGATGAGTAACAGCCTAACCACAGAGACCCGCGTTGCGGTGCTGGTCGACTGCGACAACGTCTCGCCTGAAATCCTTGAGCACGCGCTGCGCATGGTGGCCCAGTTTGGTCGTGTCGTGCTGCGTCGCGGCTATGGCAACCAGGCCACGTTGGCGAACAAATGGCAGGATGCCTTGGTGCGCCTGGCATTTACGCCTTGTCTGCAATACCAGTATGCGGCCGGCAAGAATACCGCTGACATCGCCCTGGCGCTGGACGCGCTGGAAGCGCTCTTCGATGAAAGAGCGGACACCTTCTGCCTGGTCACCAGCGATTCCGATTTTGCCTACCTGTGCCGCAAGTTGCGTGAGCGCGGCGCCACTGTCTGCATCGTCGGTGAGCCCAAGACGCCCGATGCGTTGCGCAATGCCAGCGACCAGTTCTTCGAATGGGTCCGTCCCGCGCCGCCGGCTGAGCAGGTCCTCGACTCTGCTCAAAAGCCCGCGGCGAAACCGGAACCTCCCCACGCCGATCAGGCCAAGCAGGAGCCTCCCAAGGCTGTGGTCAAGCGCAGGCCACGTTTTCTTGTGGAAGCCGTGGCGCTTCTTGCCAGCGATACCTCGGAAGGCAAGGTGGGCCTTGGCGCCCTCGGCCAATACCTCAAGCGCACCGATCCGGCCTTCTCTCCACAGACGTACGGGCACTCCGGGTTGTTGAACATGGTCAAGACGTATGACCTGCTCGCGCCACAGCAGGAGCCGGGAGGGCATTGGTCGGTGAGCCTGCTGCCGAAGACGGAGAGCGCCCTGGAGACGGACACACCGCGGGTGTAGGGCTTTGGTCTGGGTCAGCGCTGGTGCGTTCTTTCGTGTCGTACCCGAGGAGGTATTGGTGAAGCGTTCAGAACTCTATGGGCTGGTCTGGAAAACGCCGCTCCGGCATCTGGGACCTCAATTGGGCCTGTCGGACGTCGGTCTGTCCAAACTCTGCCGCAGGTACAACATTCCTGTGCCGCCTGTCGGCTTCTGGACCCGCCATGCGGCTGGAAAGCCCAGTTTCCCCACACCATTGCCGCCGGCTGATGTGGATGCCGTGATTCGTTTGCCGGAAGAGGGCATGACGGCGGCACGGTCGGCTGATGCCACGAGGTCCCAGCGGGTCCGCCAAACCTTCTCACGCGCGAAAGACGGCATCGCCGTGTCGCCCATCGAAATACCAACCTCACTCGACAACTGCCATCCGCTGGTGGCCAGAACAGCCCGCTTCTTCCAGTCCATCGAGCGCGAGGAGCAGAAGCGGGCGCGGGACAGGGAGCGTGCTGCGGCTCAGGGGCGGCCTTTCTTCGGTGGCCCCACAGGACACCATATGTCGATGGGACGGTACATCACCGACGAAGGCTGCCTGCGCATCACTGCCACGACGGCCAACATTGACTGGATTCTTCGTTTCCACGAGGCGCTGCTTTGTGGACTCATCGCGGGAGGCTGCCAGATCGTTGCCAGCGGCAAGGGTTCCCGAAACACGGTCGAGATCCGCAGGGCAGGAGGATCGATTTGCCTGAATTTCGCCGAGCAGGCGGAAAAAATCATCAAGCCCCCGCGCAAGGGCGTCTTCTATGAGCCTGCAGAGTACAGGGCCCGCGATGCCTACAAGCTGAAGCTGGAGCGAGACTGGAGTGCCATTGCCCGCCAGTGGATGGGGACCCGGGAACAGATGGAGAAACGCCTCCCCGAGATCACGCAGGCCCTGATTGCATTTCCAGAGGCAGAAGCGCTTCGCTCGAAGCTCGTGGCCGAGGAAGCCGCCATGCGGGCGAAGGCGCGGCAGGAAGCCGATCTTGCACGCTGTATCGCGGCCGCCGCCGAAGAGGCCCGCGCCGAGCGTCGGGAAGCCCGTGCATCCCAGCTACCGCGCGCCCTTGCCGTTGGCGAGGCGCTTGGAGACTATCACCGTGTCCTGGACATGCTGTCCCGCCTGGAGGTGATCGCAGGCGACAGGTCAGAGGACGAGGCCCTGCATACATGGATCGCCCTGGTGCGAGGCAGTCTCAAGGATCCCGTGCATGGGCTTGCCGACGCGTTGCGGGCCGAAGGCGCGGCACCGGATCGGCCGCTGTGGTGGCCCGAGTGAGGTTTTCTGGGGTTTGCCTTGTGCACCTCTGCGGAACGGAGTTCAGTGCTCTCCTGTGCCAGATGACCTGAGGTCCGGGCATCCGCCTGCTCCGGCGCCTCGTTGCAAGCCCTGGTGGGGCGCTCTTTGGTGATGGGACGGGCCTCTGCGAAGTCTGTTCCTACCGAGCCTGATGATTGACCGGCTGTTCCTGGCTGCTCTGGCCTTTTGCTGACGTGGGGGATGCATTGGCTCAAGGCACTCGACGCTGCTCAGTCCTTACGGCAGCTCTCCCAGCACGCGCACCTCTTTGAGCGAGTGCTGCGTCTCGGCTTGGGGATTGCCAAACCGCCTGCGCACTTCGCGTTCCAACTCGTGCGCCATACCGCGCGCTTCCTTCTCCCCGCGCAGTGCCCGCAGCCGCCATTCACGCGCCTGAGCCGTCAGTTCTTCGTCCTGTAGTTCTTGGATTTCCATTACAGGTGCGATTGTGCCCAGGCGCAGAGCAAGTCGCTCTCATCGGGTTGCGGCCCCATGCCGTAGGAGTCGGACGCGTGGTCTGTGCGTCTTCGGCCAAGAGGCATGGCCGACCGCGCTGTCGTGCTTGCGCATCGAGCCACCCTTGGCGTTTCGACCCTTCGGGCCTCCATCGTTCCCTCGCCTTGCTCGGCTGACGCCTTCGGCCCGGCTCGTTGACCCGGGCCTGCGCGCTGCGCTTGCCTCCAGGGGATCGGCCGTGCAGCCCATCCCCGCCGCGCTGGGCTTGGCGCCCCTGGGATACCGCCGAACCGGCCGTGCCGGATCTGCCTTCGCGCCTGGGCGCTGCGCGCTTTCGCTTGCGTGGGGTCGGCGTGAAGAGCGGGCCATTGCCTGTCCAGCCATCTTTCCTGAATCCATCACCTTGCTCGCGACTGTAGCCCGCGGCCGGGTGCCGTCAAGGCGCGCAGGGCCGTGTCCTCGGCTGCGCCTGCGGGCCGCACCCACCCTGCGCTT
>NZ_JAMXAX010000197.1 GCF_023913775.1 Acidovorax facilis | reverse complement strand
AGCGCGGCAACCGCCGCAGCCGCTATGGCGACCGCTAACGCGGCGGGAACTCGGAAGCGTTGCTGGGCTTTCGATGTCGTGCTCATGTGTGTTGACTCCCTTCGCGATGGGCGTCAGTATCGCCCGCCCGGGAGACCCACTCCGGTCGGGCCCTTCGGCCTGTCTGAAGCACACAGCCCGCGAGCCCACACTCAAGGCAACGACTTCACACCCTCAAACGCCGCATTCAAGGCTGCCTCAGCCGCCAGCAGCCGCTGCCGCGCTTCGCCCGACCACACGCGGTCTTTGGCCAGGGTGTCCTTGGCAACGGTCGCCATGCGCGTGACCTCCTGCGGCTGCGGCCCGCCTGTGCCGGTGCGGGTGGTCACCATGTCTGCAGGCGACAAAGCGCGGCGGAATGCGGCTTCACCCAGCGGCAGGCGCTGGTCCTTGAGGTCGTATTTCTTGCCCGCTTCGCGGTAGATGCGCACGGCTTCGGCGTACGGGAAATCCTTGGGGCGAATGTTGCGCTCCTTGGCAAACACCACCACGTCCGACGCAAAGTGGTGACCCACGCGGAACGGCACACCATGGCTGCGCTGCAGCGCTTCAGCCAGCTCCATCGAAGTGGTCCACTCGGATTCGAGTTCGTCCAACGCGCGTGCGGGGTCGATGCGCAATGAGTCCAGCACATCGGCAAACTGCTGCAGCATCTCCACGCCCTGCACAAAGGTCTTGGCGCTGGTCGGGCTCCAGGTGTTCTTGTAGTCGATCATGCCGGGCGTGACGTTATGCGCCCGCCACAGTGACGCCTGGGCTGAGGCCACCACATCGCTGGCCTTGGCTCGCGTGTTCTGGATGATGCCGGGGTTGGCCTTTTGCGGCATGGCGCTGCTGGTGTAGGTCTTGCCGCTGGCCAGCAGCAGCCAAGGCCGCGTCTGGTGGTACTGGGTGTGCACATCCTGCATGAAGGCCCCCACGCGGATGGCGGTGGAGCTGGCGATGGACGTGGCCTCGATGGGAATGTCGTAGGTGCTGATCTGCCCTGCATCCAGCGAATTCACGATGAGCCCGTCGAACCCCAGCAACTGCGCCAAGCGCTCGCGGTTGATGCCCCAGCTGGAGTTGGACAGCACCGCCGTGCCCATGGGGCTGAGGTTGATGCGGGCATAGGCCTCGCGAATGCGCGCCGAGTCGCGCGCGAACGAGTCGGCCCAGGCCATGAGGTAGTGCCCGTAGCTGATGGGCATAGCCTGCACGCCGTTGGTGTAGGCGGGCACATAGGTGGCGGTGTGTGCCTGCGCCGTGGTGATGAGCCGTGCGCGCACCTGGTCCAGCGCATCGGCAAAGTCCAGCATTTCCAGACGCAACTGCGCGGCATTCAGGGTGGAGTGGATGTCCTGGCGGCTGCGCCCGGTGTGGATCAGCGTTGCCTCCGGGCCCACTGCATCCGTGATAATTTTTTCGACCTGCAGCACGTCGGTGGGGCGCTTGCCACCGGGTGTGGTGGCCTGGGTGATCGACAGATCAACACCGCGCGCGATGCGACCCGCCTGGGCCTTGGGGATGACGCCCTGCTCGGCATTTACCACCGTCGATGCCATGTTGATGCGACCGAACCAGTAGAACGTGTCTTGCGACTTGGACAGCGCGCTGGTGGCGTCCCCTTTGACCACCCCCTGGATCTTGGCCACCTGCGCCTGGCACTCGGCCGTGGTCTTGCACGCGGTGTCGAGGGTATCGGCCGCGTGGGCATGGCCCATGGCGAAGATGGCGGCCATCACCGGGGCGATGAGGAAACGGGACGGGCGCGAGGTGATCTCGCCCAAGGTGGGGCGCTGCAATGACGGCATGGGTTTTGTCTCCTGAGTTCCTGCGCACTAGCTTGCGCATCTGCGGGAATAAGATTCGTTAGTTGAATGAACCCGGGCAGGCTTGCGTCCACCCGAAGGCACGCGATCGTTGCACAGCAGTCACCACAGGGCCAATGCTTCTTTTTCAACAAGATTCAAATTTTGAATACCCCATGCCAGACCTGACGCCCTCCGTCCTGTTCAATCGCATCCTGGGCCGTGTGCGCCTCAAGCACCTGCAGTTGGCGATTGCGATTGCCGACCTGCAAAGCCTGCACCGCGCGGCCTCTGCCATTGGCCTGAGCCAGCCCGCAGCGACGCATGCGCTGGCGGAGCTGGAGAGTTCTATGGGCGGCGCCCTCTTTGAAAGGCACGCCAAGGGCATGCGCTTGACCCGCCTGGGTGAGGCGGTTCTGCCACTGCTGCGCGCTTCGCTGGTGCCCCTGCAAGCGGCTGCTGGCAACGCGGCGCTGATGCAGCAAGGGGCAGCGTCCGCGCTGATCCGCATCGGCAGCATCGCGGCGGGCATCAACGGGTTGCTGACGGCCGCCATTCCGGCCTACTGCGCCCTGCACCCGAGCGCCGCCATCGATGTTCACGAAGTCACCATCGACAACCTGCTGGAGAGCATCCAGGAAGGAACCCTGGACCTGGCGATCTGCCGCGAACCGACCCCGCTGCCGCAGGGGTTCCAGTTTCACGCCGCGCTGCCGGATGAATTCGTCATCGCTTGCCGCCCTGAGCACCCTTTGGCGCAACAGGCAATCGTCACGGGCGATGAACTGCTGTCACAACGCTGGCTGGCCCCGCCGCTCACGGGGCTGGGGCCTCAACAGGTGGATAGCCTTTTTGACGATCTGGGCGGGGTGCCACAGCTGTGCAGGGTGTCGAGCCGCTCGACGGAAATCATCTATGCGATGCTGGCGGAAAGCGACATGCTGGTCTGCGTGCCAGCGAGTCTTTTACGGCCCTTGGTAGAGCGCAAGGATCTGTCGGTTCTATCGTGGAAACCGCAGAGGGTGGGGCCGCTGGGAGTATTGGTCAGAGCGGATGTGTTTGCAAACAGCGCGCATCCTTGTCGTGCGTTTATTGAGTGCGTGATTTCTGTTTGGGGATGACAGTGGCAGATCGTCTGGTCTGCCGACTTTCGCTGAAACTCACCTACCATCTCGCGCTATTGCTACATACCGCATCGAGGACCATTGATGGCCGCATAGCATTGGGTGCGACTACATATATTCAGGCATCACAGTACAACACCCGATATGTCCCGCGCCTCAAATATTTTCCTAAGCTCAATCGAAGACGCAAATACGCTTCTTGCTCATTTCGACACCCTTCATAAGCAGAACGCGGAAACTGCCGAAGTCTTAAAACGGGCGGGCCTTGTCATGGCTCTCACAGCGTGGGAGACGTACGTTGAAGATAGAGCGATCGAGGCTGTAGCCGCGAGGCTCAAGGCGGTGAACGGCAGCCCAATCGGCACCTTTGTCAACAACAAGCTCAATGAGGAATTGAAGCGCTTCCACAACCCAAATTCAGAGAAGACGCGCAAACTGTTCCTCGACTATTTGCAAGTCGATGTCTGCGCTGGCTGGAAGTGGCTGCACTACGATCCGGCTACCGCAAAGAAAACGCTCGATGAACTCATCGGCCGCCGGGGTGATGCGGTCCATCGCTCGAAACCGGTTTCCACTGGAGCGCCAGCGCCACACCTGGTCAAACGCGACGACTTGGAGAAAGCGATTCGGTTCCTGAAGGGCCTCGTAGAGGCCACTGACCGTGCGCTCGAAGGAGAGTGACGGACCCACCGCTCACGCGGCCAAAGCAGGCTCCGCCTCCACCACCCGCGCCAGCAGCGCGCCACTGTAGCGCGCAGGCAGTGGAATCCACACGCGCACGGGGCTGCCCTGGGCGACCTGCACTGGCTGGCCTTCCACGTTGCGCATTTCGTGCAGCCGCACGGTGATGTTGCCGCTGGGGTGCACCACCTCGATCAGGTCGCCCACGGCAAAGTGGTTCTTGGTTTCGACCTGTACCCAGTCTCCTGACAGCCCCACATCGGCCTGCCCCTCAGCACCCAACACCTCACCCACATACTGGCTGCGCTGCGTGGCCGAGTGGCCGTTGATGTAGTTCTGGTAGTCGTTGCTAGGGCGGCGCTCCAGCAGGCCGCCGGTGTAGCCGCGGTTGGACAGGCCCTCCAGCTCGATCAGCAGCTCGGGGTTGAAGGGGCGGCCCGCCACGGCGTCGTCGATGGCGCGGCGGTAGACCTGGGCGGTGCGGGCCACGTAGTACAGGCTCTTGGTGCGGCCTTCGATCTTGAGCGAGTCCACGCCGATCTGCGCCAGGCGCGCCACGTGCTCCACCGCGCGCAGGTCCTTGCTGTTCATGATGTACGTGCCGTGCTCGTCTTCCATGATGGGCATCATCTGCCCGGGGCGGCCGGCCTCTTCGATCAGGTAGACCTTGTCGGCCTTGGGGTGGCGCTCGCCGTTGCCGGTGGTCGATGCAAACGATTGTTCGGCCTTCTGCTGCGCGGCCTCGAAGTTGAAGTCGCCTTCCATCTTCTGCGCAATGGCTTCGCCCGTGGTGGGGTCGATGTCGGCGTCGTGCGTGGCGTAGTTCCAGCGGCAGGCGTTGGTGCAGGTGCCCTGGTTGGGGTCGCGGTGGTTGAAGTAGCCGCTGAGCAGGCAGCGGCCCGAGTACGCAATGCACAGCGCGCCGTGCACGAACACTTCCAGCTCCATGTCGGGGCATTCCTGGCGGATTTTTTCGATCTCGTCCAGGCTGAGTTCGCGCGAGAGGATGATGCGCTCCACACCCATCTTCTGCCAGAACTTCACCGCCGCCCAGTTGGTGGTGTTGGCCTGCACCGAGAGGTGCACCACCTGCTCGGGCCATTTTTCCTTGACCATCATGATCAGGCCCGCGTCGGCCATGATGAGGGCATCCGGCTTGCAGTCGATCACGGGCTCGATGTCGCGCAGGTAGGTGCGGATCTTGTCGTTGTGCGCAATCAGGTTGCTGGTCACAAAGAACTTCTTGCCGCGTGCGTGGGCCTCGTCAATGCCTTGCTTGATCTGCTCCAGGCGGAACTCGTTGTTGCGCGCGCGCAGGCTGTAGCGCGGCTGGCCTGCGTACACGGCGTCGGCACCAAAGTCGTAGGCGGCGCGCATCTTGTCGAGTGAGCCGGCGGGCAAGAGCAGTTCGGGGGCTTTGAGGGTGGTCATTGGGTGGCCCAATCTAAAAATCGTCGGGGGTCGGGTTCAGCGGGGCATCAGGGGCAGGCCCGCGAGCATGCCCACGGCCTGCGCAGGCAGTTCTTCGGCGTCAAAGGCCTTGTCACCATCAGCGTCGGCCACGCCGTTGGGTACCAACCCCTTGAAGTCGAACTGGCGCGGGTCCATGAAGTGCGAGGGCACCAGGTTGCGCAGCGCCACGGCCATGTTCTCGATGCGGCCGGGGTACAGCTGCTGCCAGTCGCGCAGCATCTGGCCGATCTGCTTGCGCTGCAGGTTCTCCTGGCTGCCGCACAGCGTGCAGGGGATGATGGGGAATTGCTGGATCTGCGCCCAGCGTGCCAGGTCGTCCTCGGCCACGTAGGCCAGCGGGCGGATGATGAGGTGGTCGCCCCGGTCGCTCTGCACCTTGGGCGGCATGCCCTTGAGCTTGCCGCCAAAGAACATGTTCAAAAAGAAGGTCTGCAGCATGTCGTCACGGTGGTGGCCGAGTGCAATTTTGGTGCAGCCCAGCTCGTCGGCCACGCGGTACAGAATGCCCCGGCGCAGGCGGCTGCACAGGCTGCACATGGTCTTGCCCTCGGGGATGTGCTCTTTGACGACGCTGTAGGTGTCCTGCGTTTCGATATGAAAGGGCACGCCCACCTTCGCGAGGTAGTCGGGCAGCACATGGGCCGGAAAGCCGGGCTGCTTCTGGTCGAGGTTGACGGCGATCAGCTCGAACTTGTGGCCGTTGCGCTGCTGCAGCAAACGCAGCACGTCGAGCAGGCCGTAGCTGTCCTTGCCGCCCGACACGCACACCATCACCTTGTCACCGTCTTCGATGAGGCCGAAGTCAGTGATGGCCTGCGCGACCTGGCGCACCAGGCGCTTTTCGAGCTTGAGCGCGGCGTGGGCGGCGGCTTTTTGAGCAGCATCGTTGGCAGGTGCCGTGTCGGCGGGCAAGATAGCGTTGTCGATCATGGTGGGCTGCCTGGAACGGCACTGCGTTGCCGCACTTCAGAGCGGCAACAATTGCTATTAATTAGATAGCACCTGGCGCTTGACCATCAAGCGCCAGGTGCCAATTTTCCTACAAACCGTTCATTCAGCGCGAATCTCTCACCCTTGGGTGGGCGTTGCAAAACCCGCAGCGCGCAAAACCGGCGCGGCCCAGACCAAAGGCCGCCGCGCAAGGGCCGCCCCGCCGCGCTGGCGGCGTCCCCCTTGGGGGAAGGCGCCGCAGGCGACTCAGGGGGGCAGCTACTCTAGGCTTCTGCTGGGTAGAACATCTTGCGGGTGGGCACGTTCTCGACTGCCTTGGCGATGGCGCCGATGTGGTCCGGCGTGGTGCCACAGCAGCCGCCCAGAATGTTGACCAGCCCCTCGGCCGCGAACTCATGCACCAGGCGGCTGGTGATTTCTGGCGTTTCGTCAAAGCCGGTGTCGCTCATGGGGTTGGGCAGGCCGGCGTTGGGGTAGCAGCTGATGAAGGTGTCCTCGGCCACGCGGTTCAGCTCCTGGATGTAGGGGCGCATCAGCGTGGCACCCAAGGCGCAGTTCAGGCCGATGGCCAGCGGCCGCGAGTGGCGCACGCTGTGCCAGAAGGCCGTGACCGTCTGGCCCGAGAGGATGCGGCCCGAGGCATCGGTGACGGTGCCGCTGATGATGAGCGGCAAGCGCTCGCCGCTGTTTTCAAAGAACTCGTCGATGGCAAACAGCGCTGCCTTGGCATTGAGCGTGTCGAAGATGGTCTCGACCAGCAGCACGTCGGAGCCGCCCTCGACCAGCGCTTCCACCTGCTCGTAGTAGGCGGCGCGCAGCTGCTCGAAGTCCACATTGCGCGCGCCGGGGTCGTTCACGTCGGGGCTGATGCTGGCCGTCTTGGGCGTGGGGCCGAGGGCGCCTGCGACAAAGCGGGGCTTGTCGGGCGTGCTGTACTTGTCACAGGCGGCGCGGGCCAGCTGGGCAGATTTCAAATTCATCTCGCGCGCCAGGTCGGCCATCTTGTAGTCCTCCTGCGCGATGGTTGTCGCGCCGAAGGTGTTGGTCTCGATCAGGTCGGCGCCTGCGGCCAGGTAGCGCTCGTGGATGTCGCGGATCACATCGGGCCGGGTGATGCTGAGCAGCTCGTTGTTGCCCTTCACGTCACGCGGAAAGTCCTTGAACCGGTCACCTGCCCCATCCGGGCCGTTGTAGCCTTCGCCCCGGTACTGCGCCTCGCCCAGCTTGAAGCGCTGGATCATGGTGCCCATGGCGCCGTCAAGGATGACGATGCGTTGGGCGAGGATGTCGGGCAGTTGCGCGGCGCGCGTGTAGTGGAGGGCTTGCATAGGCCGCTATTGTAGAAAGCGCGGCCTGGTGCAACAGGATCGAAAAAAATCCTGCTTTTTCTCACCCGCCCCTGCAAACGACATGGTTTGGCAAAACGAGTCCCTACGATTCACCCATCGCTTTCCAAAGAGCCAAGAACAACAGCTGATATGAGCACCAAGAAAACCTCCGCCCAAACCGTCGCCTTCCGGCTCACGAGCATGCTGCGCCGACTCAATGAAGGCAAAAGGCTACGCCCCGAAGAACTGGCCAAGGAGTTTTCCGTCACGCTGCGCACCATTCAACGCGATCTGAACGAGAAGCTGGCCTTTCTAGGAGGCCGTCGGACTTGAGCCGCGCGGGTCTATTGCGTCGACCCCGCAGCGCCGTTCGCGGCGGCGCGAGGCGGAGTCTGCCTTTTCGACTCGGCTGAGACCGCTGCGAGTCGCCCAAGACCCG
>NZ_JAMXAX010000196.1 GCF_023913775.1 Acidovorax facilis | reverse complement strand
GCGCGGGTGAAAAACCGATGATTTTAGGCGCACCGGTACGCCCTTCGTGTCAGACGCGGTCCGATGCGTGACGCCGCTCTATTTTCAGAAAGCGATGTTTTCTATTCACGTAGCGGGGGTGCGGGAATAACCCCACCGCCTATAATCCCATTCCAGTCGAGCCGGCTAGCCACCCTAGCCGGTTTCCTTTTTTCCAGATGCGCATTCCCCGGCGCACCTCCCGCACTTTCTCCCTGTGGGGAGTCTTTAGGTCAGGTCACCCATGTCTGATTTAAGTCTTCAACTGCAGCAGGCCGCAAGCCAACTACCAGTTTCAAGCTACTTTGACGATGCGCTGTTCCAGCGCGAGCTGGACACCATCTTCCAGCGCGGGCCCCGCTATGTGGGGCACCAATTGGCGGTGCCCAACACGGGCGACTACTACGCACTGCCCCAGGAGGGCGAGGGCCGCGCCTTGGTGCGCAACGCCCAAGGCGGCATTGAGCTGGTGTCCAACGTGTGCCGCCACCGCCAGGCCGTCATGCTCAAGGGCAAAGGCTCGCTGAACATCCAGCAAAAGGGCAGCGCGGGCGGCAACATCGTGTGCCCCTTGCACCGCTGGACGTACAACCCCCAGGGCGAGCTGCTGGGCGCACCCCACTTTGCGCATGACCCGTGCCTGAACCTCAACAACTACAAGCTGCGCGAGTGGAACGGTCTGCTGTTTGAAGACAACGGCTACGACGTGGCCGCCGACCTGGCCCAGATGGGCCCGCGTGCCGACCTGGACTTTGACGGCTACGTGCTCGACCATGTGGAGCTGCACGAGTGCAACTACAACTGGAAGACCTTCATCGAAGTCTATCTGGAGGACTACCACGTTGGCCCCTTCCACCCGGGCCTGGGCAGCTTTGTGACGTGTGACGACCTGCGCTGGGAGTTCGGCAAGAACTACTCGGTACAAACCGTGGGTGTGGCCAACCGCCTGGGCAAGGCCGGCAGCCCGGTGTACGAGCGCTGGCACAAGGCGCTGCTGGACTATCGCGAAGGCAAGCCGCCCAAATATGGCGCCATCTGGCTCACGCTGTACCCGCACATCATGATCGAGTGGTACCCGCATGTGCTCACCGTGTCCACGCTGCACCCCATCAGCCCCACCAAGACGCTGAACATGGTGGAGTTCTACTACCCCGAGGAGATCGCTGCCTTCGAGCGCGAATTCGTCGAGGCGCAGAAGGCCGCCTACATGGAGACCTGCATCGAGGACGACGAAATCGGCGAACGCATGGACGCAGGCCGCAAGGCCCTGCTGGCGCGCGGTGACAACGAGGTCGGCCCCTACCAGAGCCCCATGGAAGATGGCATGCAGCACTTCCACGAGTGGTACCGCCAGGTCATGGGAAGCCCCCCCCTGAGCCACTTCGCGTCTTCCCCACACGGGGGGACGCCCCCGGCGCACGCAAGCGAAGCGCCGCATCCGCGGCTTGGCTGCCCTTGCGCGGGGGCACTGGCCTGGGCACCGCCAGTTTTGAGAGGCCCCAACCTGAGTTTGTGCCGTCGATCCGTGAAGTCTCGAACAGCGAGGTAAACGCTATCCATTCGCGACGACTACTCTGACCGCTCTCATTACAATAGCTGCCACCGCTTGATCCGCAAGCGCTGGCAGCTATTTTTATTTCAAGCCGTGCAATCCTATGCCCCACGTGCGGCGCGCGGCCTTTCACAGGATCACGTCACGATGCAAGCCCTCTGGATGGTGTTGGCCGCGTTCTTGTTTGCCAGCATGGGGGTGTGCGTCAAGATCGCATCGGACTTCTTCAACTCGGCCGAACTGGTGTGCTACCGGGGCCTGATCGGCATGGCCATCCTGTGGCTGCTGGCACGCTCTCAAAAAGTGACGCTGGCCACGCAATACCCCGGCATGCACGCCTGGCGCAGCCTGGTGGGGGTGGCGTCGCTGGGCGCCTGGTTCTACGCCATTGCCCACCTGCCGCTGGCCACGGCCATGACGCTCAACTACATGAGCAGCGTGTGGATCGCCGCCTTCCTGGTCGGCGGCACACTGTTGGCCTGGCGCCCTTCTGCGGCATCGCCACGGCCCGCCCTGCAAGGGCCGCTGATTCTCACCGTACTCACCGGATTCGTGGGCGTGGTGCTGATGCTGCGCCCCAGCCTGGACCAGAACCAGGCCTTTGCCGGGATGATCGGCCTGATGTCGGGCCTGACCGCCGCATTTGCCTACATGCAGGTGGTGGCGCTGTCGCGCCTGGGCGAGCCCGAATCGCGCACCGTTTTCTACTTTGCCGTGGGCTCTGCGGTGGCGGGGGGCGGGGCCATGCTGTTTACCGGCGTATCGGACTGGCCGGGCTGGCAGGCGCTGTGGCTGCTGCCCATCGGTGTGCTGGCTGCGGGCGGCCAGCTGTGCATGACCAAGGCTTACGCTAGCGCCAAGACCCAGCGCGGCACGCTGGTGGTGGCCAACCTGCAGTATTCGGGCATCGTGTTTGCCGCCGTCTACAGCGTGCTGCTGTTTGGTGACAAGATCCCGCCCATCGGCTGGTTCGGCATGGCCCTCATCGTGGGCAGCGGCATCGTGGCCACCATCCTGCGCGCGCGGGCTGCGCCCGGGGCACCTGCCGAAGAACACTGACGGATACAAAAACAGATACGGCCACACGAGGACACGCCCCACCGGGATGGCCACAATGGAGCCCCTTTCGACGCACTCCGTCACTTTGCCCATTTTCTGCCGATGACCACCTACACCACGCTCATCTCTGCCCCCGACCTGCAATCCCTGATCGCCAGCGGTGCGCCGCTGATGGTGTTTGACTGCAGCTTCGAACTGATGCAACCCACGGCTGGTGCCCAGCAGTACGCACAGGCGCACATCCCCGGCGCGGTGTACGCCAACCTTGACAACGACCTCAGCGCCAAACACGGTGCCCCCGGCGCTCACGGCACGCTGACCGCCCAGGAAGCCGACCAGCCGGCATCCGGTGGACGCCACCCCCTGCCCAGCCGCGAGCGTTTTGCCATGTGGCTGTCCAGCGTGGGTTTTGCCAACGGCATGCAGGCCGTGGTGTACGACCGCCAGGGCGCCAACTACTGTGGCCGCCTATGGTGGATGCTCAAGTGGGCGGGGCACGATGCCGTGGCCGTGCTCGACGGTGGGCTGCAAGCCTGGCAGGCCGCCGGTGGGGCGGTGAACAGCGGCGAAGAGCCCGCGCACTTTCAATCGAACTTTGAGCTGGGCGAGCCTTTACGCCAGCTGGTCACGGCCAGCGAGGTGCTCGCGCGCCTGCAGCAGCCCGGCCAGACCGTGATCGATGCCCGTGCAGGTGCCCGCTACCGGGGCGAAGTGGAGCCGCTGGACCCCGTGGCGGGCCATATTCCGGGTGCGCTGAACCGCCCATTTGCCGAAAACATCGGCGCGGATGGCCGCTTCAAGCCTGCTGACGTGCTGCGCGCTGAATTTGAAGCGCTGCTGGGCGGCCGTGACCCCGCCACCGTGGTGCACCAGTGCGGCAGCGGCGTCAGCGCCGTGCCCAATCTGCTGGGCATGGAGGTAGCCGGCCTCGGCCCGACGGCATTGTTTGCTGGCAGCTGGAGCGAATGGTGCAGTGACCCGGCGCGGCCCGTCGAAAAAGGGTAAACAGTACGGGCGCCGGTCGGTAACAGGCGCCAAGGGTTGCAAAAGCGCAAAAAAGATGGTTTTACGGGTGCTATCAAAACCATGAGCAGATACCGCACACACGGACCCGCGGTCGCAGCAAGCCACACCCTCTGAAATGCCGGACAGCGCCTGATCACCTTGTAGGGCAAATTCCTACACAGCCCACCGCAAAACCAGACACGCGGCACAGCCAAACCCCGACTTAATTTCTGATTGGGGCGGTTTCACAATCCATTTCAACGGATCACGCAAAACCTGCAATCAGCAGGCAACGCAAGACCCGGTACTGGAAAAAAGGAAGCTGCCATGACCAACGAACAAATCCTCGCTGAAATCCGCGAAGCCAACCTCACCTACCTGATGTTGGCCCAAACCCTGATCCGTCAGGACAAGGCCGAAGCCGTGTTCCGCTTGGGCATGAACGAAGAGTCTGCCGACATTCTGGCATCGCTGTCGCCAGCGCAAGTGATGAAACTGGCCTCCCGCAACACGCTTCTTTGCAGCTTCCGCGTGGACGACAACCTGGTGTGGAGCTTGCTCACCAACCACTCGGCCAAGAAGGTGGGCAACGAAGCCACCAACACGCTGCACGCCAACATCCTGATGGCCAGCCGCGTGTCGGAAGTGCTCTGAAGCATTTGCCCGCAGCCCTCTTCCCCCAGTCTCCACCGAAAGCCCGCCATGTCCACCAACGCCCCCGCTGCCAAAGCCCCCGCCAAGAGCGTGCTGAACGAATCCAAGCAGATCGAACGCGCGGCTATGCTGATCCAGATGGGCGCCCGCATGCAGGTGCTGGAATCGGAAACCACGCTGTCGTATGAACGGCTGATCCGGCTGTACAAAGAGATCGCGGGCAAGTCACCCTCGAAAGGCCAGCTGCCCTTCTCCACCGACTGGTTCCTGACCTGGCAAGAGAACATCCACAGCTCGCTGTTCCTGAACATCTACGAATACCTGTCCAAGGGCGTGGACCTGGATTCCGTGGAGCTGCTGACCAAAGCCTACCGCCTGTACAACGAACAGGTCGCCACGGCCGAGATCGAACCCCTGCTCTCCTTCACGCGCGCCTGGCGCCTGGTCAAGTTTGTGGACGCTGGCATGCTGACGCGCACCAAGTGCAGCCAGTGCAGCGGCCAGTTCGTGACCGAGCTGTATGAGAACCGCCACTTCACCTGCGGCCTGTGCAACCCACCCGCCCGCGCCGGCAAGAGCAAGACGGCAGGCGCACTCATGTTGCACTGAGATGGATATCAAAGCATTAGCTTTTTGCACCTACCAAACGGGCGCGCTAGCCTGATTCCCACCCCGACCGAAAAAATGGGCGCTGCACCCGCCAGGGCCGCCGCGCAAGGGCCGCCCCGCCGCGCTGGCGGCGTCCCACTTCCCGCGTAGCGCGAGAGAAGGGGGAAGCGGCGAAGCCGCTCAGGGGGATGTCATCTATCTTCCAGCCAGCAGCGCGCGCACGTTTTCATCCATTGGCACGGCATAGTTGTGCGCCGCCACCACGGTGTTGCCTACCGGGTTCACCAGCTTGAGGCTGATGTACACCACCGACGTGGAGACCGCATACGTGCCCACCACCACGGCCTGCGCGTTCTGCGACTGGCTCACCTCGCGCACTTCGCGCGACAGCAGCAGCTCACCCTGGTCGCGCTGCAGCAGCAGGTTCTCGCGCAGCTTCACCTCGGTCACCTTCAGACCCCGGTGCACCATGCGGCCCGCGATCTGCTCCGAGAAGATGCGGCCCAGCCGCGACGATTCAGTGAGCCGGTCCACATTGACCAGCGTGGCCACCAACACGGGCTGGTTGGCATCCAGCGGTGCGGTCTGCAGCAGCGCATCGGTGGCGCGTTCATTCAGCTCGATGAGGTTGGAGCGCGATATTCCGCCCGCCCGGTCACCGTAGTAGTAGCTGTGCATGGGGTTGGTGGTCTCGCAGCCCTGCAGCCCCCCCAGCGCAAGGGCGGCAGCCGCCCACCAGCTGGCGGCGCGTGCACCCCGGGGAGCTTGTTGCGACATCCACAGCCCCTTCATGGCGCCACCACCCGCCAAGTCTTGACGGGCGTCATCGGTGCAGGCGCGGGCGGCCGCTCGGGCTGATACAGCACCGCGTCGGCCCCCTCGATGTAATACAGATCGGCCGTTCCGGCCAGGTACCGGTCGCGCGACTTGAGCGTGGATGTGATCAGCACCTCGGTGCGCGTGGGTCCACCTGCGGCGGCGCCCTGGGTGTAGAGCTGGGCCATGTCCAGCGCCACCCCCGCCCCCACGCCCAGGGCCGTGGCCACACCCGGCAACAGGGTGCGGTCGGAATAGTGCACCGCCCAGTCGCGCCACACGCCCACGCCAGTGCCGATGATGGTGCCGGCCATGGGCACGGGCAGGCCGCGCGGTGAGCCAGACCCGTGCTGCACCAGTTGCGTCTGCACCTCCAGCTCCACCGCCGTGGGCACCGTGGACACCGCCACGCCCCGGTTCAGCAGGTGCACCTTGAGCAACTTGAGAAAGCTCTGGTTGAAACTGGAGTTGTCTGCCACCGTGACGTACAGCGGGTATTCGCCCTCGGGCCAGGACGCGATCTTTTCGGCCACGCGCCCGGCCACATCGCCCGCCAGCACATCCCAGTGGTGCACGGCGCGGGCTTTCTTCTGGCCGGTGGCGGGGTAGTTGTCGGCACGCGGCACGTCCAGCGTGCCGCAGCCGACCAGCAGCGCTGCGCACAGCAAGGCTGCTGCGGCGGCCGTAATGCGGTGAAGGAAGGATGGCATGTGGGCCATGGTACTGGCGCCCGCCTGCGGCAATCGGCGCAACAAGGCCGTTTTTCCCGGCCAAAGCGGCCGTTTCAGCCCTTGGAGCTGCTGGCGCAAGCCTTCACAATCAACCCATTCATACCAACCCTCCGTGAAGACCATGCTCACCACAACCCGCACCCACCGCCTCGCGTCCTTGATGGCCCTCACTGCGGCTCTGGCGGGCTGCGGCGGCGCCACGGACAAGGACAACAACACGACCGCCCCACCGCCACCCGCGAGCGCGCCCGTCACGCTGCATTTCGTGCAGCCCACCGAGAACGTGCTCGAACCCGGCGCCTCCGAGCCGCTGGCGGCCGACGTTACCGTCAACGGCGGCGCAGCCCCCAACGGCACGGTGGTCACCTTTACCGTCAACCCCTCCGCAGCCGCCACCTTCTCCCCCGTGGCGCCCACCACCGTGGCCAGCGTGGCCAGCACCACGCTCACCGTGAGCAGCCTGCCGCCCAGCGCCACCTTCCAGGTCAGCGCCACGGCCACCAGCAGCGCCAACACGGCGGGCGACAGCCTCACGTACTACGTGCGCCCCACCCACAAAAACCTGCAGGTGCTGGTGCCCGCGTATTTCAGCGCCAGCGGCACCTCATCGCCCTGGGCCACCCTCACCAGCGGCGCAGCCAGCTACCCGGACGTGCAGATCACCGCCGTGGCCAGCGCCAGCGACGGCGTGCTGACCGCGGACTCCGAGGTTGACGACGACCTGCTCACGGCCATCAAAGACTTCAAGGCCGTGGCGGGCACCACCAACAAAGTCGTCGCCTACGTGGCCACCTCGGGCAGCGGCGGGGCGCGCTCGGTGGCTGACGTAAAGGCCACCATCGACAACTACATCCGCCTCTACCCCGACCAGCTCGACGGCTTCTTCCTGGACGGCATGGCCACCGACAGCGCACGGCTGGCGTACTTTCAGGACGTCTACAACTACGCCAAGGCCCGGGCCTCGGGCATGAGCAAAGGCGCCACGCCGCCCAACGCACCCACGGTGATCGGCAACCCAGGCACCTACCCCGTAGCGGCCTATGCGGGTGTGGCCGACACGCTGGTCACCTACGCAGGCAATGCCGCCGCCTACCAGGCCACAGACCCCCAGCCCGCCAGCACCTGGGTCTACGCCAAGGACAACACCGCCCAGGCCATGCTGGTCCACACCGCCAGCACCTGCACCGACATGCAGGCCGCCGTGAAGCACGCCCACCGGCCCCGCCTGAACACCGGCATGGTCTATGCCACCAACCTGGCCATCGGCGCCTCGTGGTCGTCACTGCCCACCTACTGGCAGCAACTGCTGGGCACGGTGGATGCACTCAACAAGAAGCGCCCGCTGCCGCTGTGCTGATGCCACCGGGCAGGGCGCCGAACCCTGCCACACAGGCACCGCTGGCGGGGTGCCGGGCAAACCACCCGCCAGAGCGTGCGAACCGCCGCATCCCTCCGCCGACACGCTGCATGTCAGCCCGACCTACAACCCAGCAGGCCCGAGTCCCATCACAATCCGCGC
>NZ_JAMXAX010000195.1 GCF_023913775.1 Acidovorax facilis | reverse complement strand
CTGTACAACCACCAGTTACCGCAGTCAGCGCTCAAGAGCAGTACGCCGATGCAGGCGATGAAAGAGTGGTACCAGACCCACCCGCACCTGTTT
Source organism: Acidovorax facilis (assembly GCF_023913775.1). Classification (GTDB taxonomy): domain Bacteria; phylum Pseudomonadota; class Gammaproteobacteria; order Burkholderiales; family Burkholderiaceae_C; genus Acidovorax; species Acidovorax facilis. The sequence continues at coordinate 8,073 of NZ_JAMXAX010000195.1, read as the reverse complement.
CACAAGCGACCATATGATCGTACGGGATGCGACAACTAACCATCTTTTCCGGATGTCCCTGGCTTTCCTATTCACCATGCCGATTGCGTGGAACCGGGAAAATGGCTCGAGAAGCGCGGGCCTCCGAACTTTCCCTATCGTTGCCATGGCCAGCTGCGGCTTCGTGCTACTCGCAATTGAGGTGCTCGGCGAGCGCTCGGTCGGGCAAGCCCGGATTCTGGAGGGCGTCATCACGGGTATAGGTTTTATCGGTGGTGGTGCCATTCTCAAGGCCGGCACAACCACGCACGGTACAGCCACCGCAGCCAGTATTCTCAACACAGGTGTAGTGGGCGCTGCCGTCGGCTTCGGATATTACGACATTGGCTTTGTGCTTGCCCTGGCAAATTTTTTGGTGCTTTTCGGACTCGGAAGGCTCAAAACCGAAGGGAAAGAGGCAGGTGATGGGCCGGACTAATTTCCCTGCTAGTGGGCCTTTCGCGGTCGCATGAATGTCTATTACTTCAGTCACTTTCCGTCTATCACAGCTATCCGATGGTGATGCTTGAAATCCAAAATTAACTTCCATAAGGATTCGAAGTGAAGCGCTTTTTGACTCTTCTTGCTATTGCCCTGATCGGTATCGCACCTGCCATTGTCTTTCGCTTGAGTGGCTGGCGTCCCAATCCCGTGCTGGCAGTTTTCGGGGTTGCAGTGCTGGCTGCAGGTTTCATGCTTTCGTGGGAGTGCCGAGGCCGCCGAAAAACGGATATCTCAAGGTCTCATACTCGCGTTAGTTGCGCTGGTCACGGTGCTGCCTGAATACGCTGTAGACATGTACTACGCCTATCAGGCCGGCAAGGCGCCAGAGTCCAACTATGTCCAATACGCGGCGGCCAATATGACCGGCGCTAACCGATTGCTGGTTGGGCTGGCTTGGCCGCTGATGGTTTTTTTACACTGGTGGCGTACTCGTCAGCGGGGTATTGCCCTGGCCACTGTCAACATGGTGGAGATTGGTTTTTTGCTGCTGGCCAGCCTGTACGCATTCGTCATTGTCCTGAAAAACAGCATCGGCTTGCTGGATACAGTTGTGCTTGTCGCCATCTTTGGCGCATATCTCTGGCAGGCTGGGCGCATGCCCAAGGTCAAGTCAGGTCTTGAAGCGGATGATGAGCCCGGGCCCGCTGTGGCGCTTGCAACGCTGACCCCTGCCAGGCAATGGGCATGGATGGGCGGTCTGACCGTCATTGCTGCAGCGGTCATATTGGCATCGGCCGAACCATTCGCAGAGGCCATGATCGAGTCAGGAAGAATCTGGGGTATTGATGAGTTTTTGCTTATCCAGTGGCTGGCGCCACTGGCCAGTGAGGCCCCGGCAGTCGTTATCGCCGTTCTATTCGTACTTTCCGGCCGTGCGGAAGGCGGTCTGACCACCATGATCAGCGACAAGATCAACCAGTGGCGATTGCTTGTGGGGATGCTGCCCCTGGCAATGAGCTTCGGCGCTGGGACCTGGACGGCCCTTCCGCTGGATGCACGCCAACATGAAGAGTTTTTCCTGACTGCAGCGCAATCCATATTCGGAGTTGCTCTCCTGCTACGGCTGCGTCTGAGCTTGTGGTCGGCCATAGTACTTGCGGCGCTGTTCAGCGTCCAACTGGGTATAGCATTTCTTTACAGGGATGATGCCGTCAGAGCCATCAACTCGCTGACAGTGCTCGGTTGGTTGTACCTGGTTATGGGCGTTGCGCTATTGATCTTTGGGGCACCGAGCGCTTGGCGGGCGGCATGGCAACTCCAGGCCGCCTTGGACAAGCAAAGGCTTCCCGCTGCAGCAGCAGCCGGATCTGGCCCAGCAGATGCTGCACCGAAGCCATGAAAGTCGAACAAGTTTTCAGACTGGCCGCATGCGCAGCTCTGTCCGGTATCGCTACGCTGAGCATCGCCGACGAACGCATTATTTACAAGTCAACTCTGTCAGACGGCCGAATTATCTATTCCGATGAACCGGTGCCCAAGGCAAGCCGAAAAGAAAAAATAAGCATTGAACGGCATCCGCCAAATGCGCAAGACGCGGAGGCAGCTCAGAAAGCCCTTTCCATGTCGCGCGCGCAGCTACTTGAAAATGCCGCGGCTCGGTCTGCTCGTCTCAAGCAACTCGACAAGCAGGTCGACGATGCCTACAGTGAACTTAAGAGTGCGGAGTCAGCCCTGCAGCAAGGTCAGGAAGTTCAGGAAGGAGAGCGGCAAGGTCGCCGACTTACACCCTCATACTTTCAGCGGCGACAAGCACTTGCCAACGCTGTGCAAAAGGCCCGTCGCCGCCTGGACGGCCTGTTAAACGAACGCGCCTCGCTTCAGTATTGAGGCGGTGGAACATGAAACAGGCCGACGCCTTCCCGTGCCGTTCTTTGATATTTTGTCAGAAATGAAAGCGAGTCCTCATCATGAGCGAACCCATCAAATTGCGTCTGGACCTGCCGCTGGTCCTTCCTCATGTTGACAATGTTGAGGATCGTTGCGTAGCCCGACTGATCGCCTCCCTTTCCGGCCGACCTGGCATCTCGGAGGCGCATGTTGCACAAGGTCAGGATCATCCTCCGCAACTTTGCATCCACTACATTCCGTCTGTAATTTCACTGACGAGAGTTCGAGAACTGGTAAGCGCGGCAGGTGCTGCGCTAAACGAGCAGTACGCCCATGTCGTCATCAGTGCGCCGCCTCTACATGCGCGCGCCGCACGCCGCATCGCAGAGGCTCTGCGCGACACAACCGGCGTATTTGAAGCTGATGTCTCGGCCTCTGGCACCGTACGCATTGAATATGACAGGCGACAGGTGTCTGCCAGTGACCTGCGGGCAAAGGCCGCCGCGCTGGGTATAGGCAATGACAAAAGAGATCGGGATTTGATTGCTGCGGCGGCTGAGGATAAGCCAAAACCGCATTCACATCCTGGGCATTCCACCAGCGAACAGAACCACAGTCACGAACATCGGGCCGCCGCGCCTGAAACGACTCCTACATCGCCACCGATCACTGCGGCAGATGAGCAACTGCCTTCTCCCGGAGGTGAGCCGCCTCTCGGGGCGGAGGATCATTCTGGACACGATCACAAACACGGCGACACAAGTGACCATGCGGAACATGATCACGCGCACGGTGGCATGTTTGGGGAGCAAACCGAGCTGATCTTTGCTGCGTTGGCAGGCCTTCTTTTACTCGGTGGCTGGTTGGTAGAACGCAGCGGCGCCTCACCCAGCTGGTTACCGACGGCTTTTTATGTCGTGGCTTATTTGTTTGGCGGCTTTTATACCGTCAAAGAGGCCGTCGAAAATCTTCGCGCCCGCCGCTTTGAAATAGACACCCTGATGCTGGTTGCCGCAGTTGGTGCGGCGGCCCTGGGGAAATGGGCAGAAGGTGCTCTCCTGCTGTTCCTCTTCAGCCTGGGCCACTCTTTGGAGCACTACGCCATGGGCCGAGCTCGTAAGGCTATCGAGGCACTGGCCAAGCTGGCGCCGGAGGTGGCAACGGTTCGCCGGGAAAATGGAACGGAAGAAATCGGCGTCGGCAAGCTCCAGGTTGGCGATGTGGTCATCGTGCGGCCAAACGAGCGCCTTCCGGCCGATGGGGTCGTGGTCGTGGGAACTTCAAGCGTTAACCAGGCACCGGTGACCGGAGAAAGCGTACCCGTCGATAAAAGTCCGATAACTGACGCAAAGGCAGCGCTCAGCGCTTTTGATCGGGTGGGCGCTGAGCACCGCGTTTTTGCCGGCACGATCAACGGCTCTGGCGCTATCGAGGTGATGGTTGCCAGGCGCTCCGAACAATCGACCATGGCACGCGTTGTCAAGATGGTCACGGAAGCCGAGGCGCAACGCTCGCCGACCCAGCAGTTCACCGAAAAATTTGAGCGGATCTTTGTGCCGGCGGTTTTGGCGCTTGTGGTTTTGCTGATGTTCGCCGGTCTCGTCATTGACGAGCCATTTTCTGCGACTTTTTATCGCGCCATGGCCGTTCTCGTTGCGGCCAGCCCTTGCGCATTGGCCATCTCGGTGCCCAGTGCGGTTTTGAGCGGTGTGGCAAGGGCTGGACGGGGTGGCGTTCTGGTCAAGGGCGGCGGACCGCTGGAGAACCTTGGCACGTTGACGTCGATTGCTTTCGACAAGACAGGCACGCTTACAGAGGGCAAACCAAAACTGACCGACGCAGTGGCAATGGATGGGGTAAGTGACGATGAATTGCTTTCGGTTGCGCTGGCTGTAGAGCAGCAAAGCGACCATCCCTTGGCGGGCGCTATCGTCAACGGGGCGCGGGAGCGACTGGGCGGCCGTGTGAATCCGCCAGCGGTCACCGATGTGAAAAGCATCACCGGTCGGGGCGTCCAGGCACTTGTTGATGGGCAACAGGTGCATATTGGCAAACCATCGCTTTTTGATGAACTGAAGGATTCGGCATTGCCAGCGGAGTTGGTGGCGGTCAACGACAAACTGGTTGCCGCAGGTCGGACCACGATGGTGGTGCGCAAGGGCACGAGATTTCTGGGAGTCATTGCCGTCATGGATACCCCTCGGCCGGCTGCAGCGCAGGTGATGGCGGAACTACGCTCCCTGGGCATCGAGCGGTTGATCATGATCTCCGGGGACAATCAAAAGGTGGCCGAAGCCGTTGCAAAAAGCGTTGGACTCACAGAAGCCAGGGGCGACCTCATGCCCGAGCAAAAAGTCCAAGAAATCAAGGCGCTCCGCGAGAAGCACGGCAAGGTGGCGATGGTAGGAGATGGCGTCAATGATGCCCCTGCCATGGCCAACGCTACCGTCGGCATTGCAATGGGTGCTGCAGGGTCCGATGTTGCGCTTGAAACCGCCGATGTGGCCCTCATGGCTGACGACCTGGCTCAACTTCCGTTTGCGGTTGGATTGTCCCGCAGCACGAGTCGCATCATTCGCCAGAACCTGTTTGTCAGCTTGGGCGTGGTTGCGGTGTTGATTCCGGCCACGATATTTGGTCTCAACATTGGAACTGCTGTGCTTTTCCATGAAGGATCCACTGTGATGGTTGTCGCGAATGCATTGCGTTTGCTTGCCTACAACTTCACGTCAAGCGCCAACAAAGAAGCATGAATGTCGGTCGAGTTCAAGGGCCGAAAGGCGACTGCGGTACCTCTCAGGGGCAAGAGATCATCATCTTGTACCTGTGCAAGATGCATACACATCTAGTTGAGGCTGGTAGACAACGGTCTTAATACTGAGCAGCCCTAGTACCGAGTGAAAGTAATTGTCGTGCGTAATCTTCTCCTCTTGTTTCTTGTGCAAACACTGCGGAGTGAGAGTTTTCTGGCTTGCAAAGCGGGGGGATAGCCAGGTAAACCAAGGCACCCTCGTCTGCACATCAGGCGCGATAGCATACGGCAGGCCGTGGAGGTAAAGATTGTTCTCGCCGAGGGACTCTCCATGATCACCGACATACACCATGGCGGGAGCATAGGTGGCTTGCTGCGTTCTGAGCCAATGAATAGTTGAGTCGAGGAAATGGTCGGTGTAGATGATCGAGTTGTCGTACGCATTTAGCAGTTCGGCTTGGCTGCAGTTTTGCAAATCGTTGCTCGAACATTCAGGCCCAAATTGTTTAAACGCTTGGGGAGAGCGAAGGTAGTAGGCCGGGCCATGGCTACCCATCGCGTGCAGTACCAAAACCACCCCGCGCGCACGCGCCTTTGCAGGCAGCGCTGCAATCCGTGCATCCAAATCCTCAAGCATGATGGCGTCGTAACACGCACCCTCCGGACACAATTGAGGGTTCCTTAGTTTGGATGTATTGGCATAGCCAACGCGATCACATGCCGCTTTGCAACCTGACTGATTGTCCAACCAAAGCACTGCCATCCCCGCGCGTTGGATCACGTCCAGAAGACCCTCAAAATTCTTGCTTCTCGCGTCGAATTGGGTTCGCCCAAGGTTTGAAAACATGCAGGGAAGGGCCGCCGCCGTACTGGTCCCACATGCTGAGACGTTCCGGAAGCTGGCGACTTCTTCGTGTCCCAGCTTGGGAGTCGTCGGACGAGGATAGCCATTTATGCTGAAATTGCCACTCCGCGCCGTCTCTCCAACCACCAAAATTATCAGCGGCGGAAGATCATTGGAAGCAACCTCAGGGGAGCGCGCATCCAGACCTATGGGCTCCAGGACTGATCGATCACGTTGTAGCGGCCCTGCAGCTAAATAGCCCAAGGCATACATCGAATTCAGCGGGTTCATCAAATACCGCACCTGCTTGTGGTTACGCATCGTGGACGCAAGCGGTTGATAGCTGAGTACAACCGACACTGCAAGCAGGATCACGGCAGCTATCGCCATCAGAAAATTCTGAAGCAGCCGTCGTGACCAAGGGCCGTAGCCAATAGGTAGGCGCCAGATTGTCCAGGATGGCAATACAGCCAATACAAGCACCGTAACGACTAATCGCGGACTGAACAGGTCTGCTGCCTCCCTCACGTCGGTTTGAAGCACATTGATCATCATGGTCGCATCAATCACAACGCGATAACTCCACATGAAGTAGGCCCCAAAAGCCGAGGCGAATAGCATCAGCGTGAGAACGGGTTTCAATGTCCAGCGCCATGCAAACAGGCTGAGCATGGCCATCAGTGTTGCAGCAATGATTAACATCATTGCCAACGAAAAAGCAAGCCCTGCTGGGTCGCTAGTCAACGCAAGATGGGACAATTCGCGCCACAGAGGAAAATTGGCCGCGGTCGCCAGCCAAAGACTGCCGCCGGTTACCAGCCAAATGGGATTGTGATTCCTCGGAGCCTCACCTGCATGGTCGACGGAAGACGGAAACTTGCGTGAAAATGGCGCCGAATCGAGGCGCCAAGCATGGAAAAATTTCATTGCATCGCCTCGATTCGCATTGGGGCATGAAACCGCGTTTTCATCTGGTTTCCCACTAAGCGTCAGTTCCTCTAAATTTTTCCCACAAGCCACCTTCGTCACCTTCTTTTTCTTCTGGTTTTAGGAGGTAGCTTTTTTCGATATATATCTGGTATTTTGAGCTTTTTGTCTCTCCACAAAAAGTACAGAATGATCAATAAAAGGACAACCGAAATTCCACCGGCCGAAAGTAGTAGTGCACCGAGTGACTCACGAGATGCATTGACGGGGCTATGAAAGTTTGAGGGCATTTACGACTCCAAAACTCTCTCCGATGTGACCCTGTAACCCTGGTAACGGTGAGGTACAGCCTCTGCAATAAGGAAGGTTGAGTCAGGCCATACGCGTTCCGCAACGTGGTTTTTTAGACCTGCGACTTCCCGCAGTTCGCACAAAACTTCGCACCTGCCACCAATGGGGATTTACAGGCGTCACAGCTTGCCGGTGTCATTGATTTTCCGCACTGGGCGCAAAAGCGTGCGTTCGGCAAATTGGTGGCTGAACAAGCGGGACACGAAATTCCCGTGTTAGCCGGCGGCGTCGGCTGCGCAGGATAACCATAGGGCTCACCCTGGTAGCCATGTTTGTTCCCGCCATGACCGCCACGGTTGCCATGGTGTCCGCCACCCATGCTCGAAAGAAGCTTGTCAAAAAAACTCATGCTTTTCTCCATAAAAGTTAAAAAAGCTCGCCCGAAATCATTGTCGAACTCATCGGCACCAGGCTTATAGGGGAGGCCTCCGCTACAACCTTGCTTCCGCCGAGTTGTTTCCGTCCGTGCGGACAGTGAAGCGAGATCGCCATCAGCAGCAGCGCGCCCGACAGAACTACCGTCAAGAGCATTCCCAAAGCGCTGGCCATAACGATTGACACCGTTGCCCAAGTGACGCTGCCGCCAGTCGACATCCATACAGGTCCATTTCTATGTTGAACACCGGCTTAACGTAGAGGACGGATTGGTCATCACAGAACAGGGACGGCAGTGACCACATCCATGACATAGACCCAACCCGAGTTGGCTTGCCCCGTGCGTGCTAAGGCTACGCTGAACAAGCCCTCGAAATTTCCCGCGCGAACGCGGAAGACGCCATTTTTTGGATTTTGTGGCCTCTTGCGCCGCCCATTTGGGCCGTTCGCAGGGCCTTGAGGCCCGATTTCCACC
>NZ_JAMXAX010000194.1 GCF_023913775.1 Acidovorax facilis | reverse complement strand
CGTCGGCGCCGACGACCTTCGCCGCTTTGTTCAGGAGTAGTGTTCACGTGTCCACCTAGAGTTGAGGTGGACACGAGGCTCCTACGAGTACGCCATTGTTTCAAGATGCCATGGCTGGCCGCTTACTTTGGATAGGCAATTTGACTGGCCACGCGAAGTGCGCAGCCAGCAGGAAAGCATCGGAACAGCTAAATGCTGTCGATGAAATTAAGCGGTAGACGAACCGTTTGAAAAAAAGAGACATTAGTGGCGACGTTTCGCCAAAATGTTCTTCTAAATGATGATTGCCGCGTTTCCAGCAACAAACAATTTTAAGTAGCGCGTCGAGCCTAACTCGTCGGCTAATTTATGAGGGGAAATTTCCCCGTTTGAGACGGCTGGCAGTTATGAGCTACTAGCCAATCAAATATAAAGTCGGGCCGTAGAAAGCTGCGACTGTGGATAAAACAGGGTTCCCCTGTCCTTGAATGATCGCCATTTGCACGCGTTCTGGTCGACAAACGGCCGACGATTGGTTCAATTCTAGCTCGAGGTGGGGTTTTCGCGCCAGAGCTGCTCGATGTAGAGTGAATCGCCCCGGCTGAACTAGACACCTTCAAGCCTCAAACCTGAGGCCCAATAGGAGGTGCCATGACGACCAAACAGCCATATCGATGGATACGGTCTACTTGGATGGCTCCGAGTATTGGACCTATGCAGAGCCGCTCTATAGCCTTCCTGGGCTCCCGAAATTCATGGCAGGCTCAACAGCAAACCAAAGAGGTTATGACGCAACTTGGTCGATAGTTGCCGACAAGCTGTTTCTGGTCGCGCTGGCTGGAACGACGTATAACTCAAGCGAACGAGGCTTGGCGATGGTCTTCCCAGGGTGCTCCGCTCCGGTTTTTGCGGACTGGTTCTGCGGAACCATGGCTATCCAGAATGGCCGTATCGTACAGTCGCCCGATTTCATCCACTTGTTTGAGAATCAGGTCACGCTCACATTCAGCAGTGGCCGCGTCGTTTCCCAAGAGGTTTTGCGACGAAAGTATGCACCAGAAGCACTGCTGGACCCTATCCTTTTCAGGCCAATCTCGGAGATTTATGAGCTCACTGACCCGGTTATTGCCTTGCTTGTCGCGGCCGGTGTCCATCGATTGGGTGACCTGGTGCAGATGTCGCCCACTGCTCTCATGCGAATCCGTGGCTTCAACGTCTTAGCGATGGAGCGCATTGAGGAAGGATTGACCATTTTCGGCCTCAAGGTAGGTATGGCGCTACTTGGTTGGTCAGCTGGCGTGAAGCTATACGGGGCAGCCGATGCTTGAACTGAACTGGACTGGACTGCAACCCAATGACGCATGGACTGGGCGTACGAACCAAGGGCGTCTCAGCGCACAGCCTGTAGAAGTGGGTCAAGGCGGTGTCGCCGGACGGGTCTGAGCAGCAGTCCAAGGGGATGCATCGCCTCTGCCTGCTTTGGTTCCTCAGAGCGTAAAGCTCTTCTTTGGTCAACACCTGATGGAGAACCCGTACGACTGTACTATTTGCAGCTTGCAAGGCACTTCAAGACCGTCTCATCTATCTCCAAAGGCCCCACGCTTACTCTGACTGGCTCCTGGCGCGCGCTTCGGCGTCGCCCATAGCTTCACGCCTGCGCTCCCACTTCAGCCCCAGCGCGCCAGCATTGACACAAACCGCAAAGAGGATCACCCCCACCAGGATGGGATCGGCGAGGAATTGGTTCACGACTTCGAGCATGCCGACCTTATAGGGCGAACCCACCACTAGGTCAAGAAATCCCAGTAACCAGTAAGCGAATAGGCAGGCTTGGCTAGTGGGCCAAGGCGCCTTCCGCAGTGGAGCCATCATCCCACTTATACCGGTACGTGGGCTACTCTCACGCCGCCCGGCGCTCGAACTCCCTCAGCCTCGCCTCAAACGGCTCCAGGGCATCCTTGTGCGCCTGCTGCTGCGGTAGTCCCAACCATTCCCGGATCTGCTGTGGCTCCAACTGCCCCATCTTGATGAGCTCGTTGACCATCTGTAAATAAATGGCCTTGTTCGCAACCAGCAATCCCTGTGCACGCTCGTACTGCTTCTGCAGCCCTGCTTCAATTTCCGGATTGGTACTGGCCACATCCGTGTTGATGTTCTCCCCTGCCTCCGTGCTGACATCCACATGACTGATGCGCTCACCAAACGCGGCGTGTCGAATGAAGGCAGCCATTTGCTGTGTGGCCAACTTCAGGTCGAACTCACTGCCTGAGCTCAGGGCGTCCTTGCCAAACACCATTTCCTCGGCAGCCCGGCCAGCCAAGGCAACACACACTGCATCGAGCAGATTGCCGCGGGTTTTGACTTTGAGCGCATTGAAGCTGTTGTAGCCCCCGGAGAAGGTCGCCATGTTGATGCGGATCTCCAGCGGTGCCTGCTTGAACAGCAAGGCGTAGATCAATCCATGCCCCGCTTCGTGCACCGCCAGAATTGCGCGCATGTCTGGATCGGGGCGCTGGCGAAGCCTACTGATCTCAAAAGTTACAGGTACGGTATGAATCCGGTGGCCCCATCGCGAGATCAGTAGCCCGGCATCTGGGTCGACATCGATGATCAGCTCCTGGCCTGGTGTGGCGCCCTGCTCCAGCGCCCACAGCGTGAACTCCACCAGTGGCGCACTCATCAGACCATGCACGGAAGAGAATACCGGGCGGGTTCCTTGCGTCGGAAACACCGAGTTGGCGTAGATCTGCGCCCTGACCGCATCGGTCACTTCAAAGCGCAGTCCACTGGATGCTTCGATTTCCTGCAAGTAGCCGCGCACGGCGACCTCGATGAGCATTTGGTAGGTCGAGCGGTTCAGACTGGGATAGACAACGTGGTTGTTGCCAAGCCGGGCAATTTGCTCGGGCTTGAAGCGCTCACTCAACGCCCGCTTCACATCAATGAGCGAAAGCTTGCGGGTCATGGCATGGAACACATCAGCATCTGTGTCGCAGTCCTCCACGCGACTGGCAGCATCTGCATACATCTCATCGAGATTGCCACAGACAAAAATCAGCAGTTTCGAGTAATCCGTCTCCCACGCATGGGGGTCTTGCATGAAGGCCACCAGGCGACTGTGGAGGTCCTGCGGAGACCAGGTCATGATCTCCATGATGGACTCCTTGAGCTTCAACGTCGCTTTGAAGTCCTGGGCCTGATACGGCGGCAGAGCGAACTTCGAAAGATCATTGCGGGGCGTTCGCGCGAGCAGTCCAACGACCACATCCTCCTCGTCAGCATCTGACTTCATGCCCAGCCGCTTGTGTTCGTCACGATATGCAGCCTCGGCCAACCTGCGCTCCATTTCCCCAAGGAAGCCAATGTTGGGAGGTAATTTCCCGTCGGAGAGCAGGCCCCACACGTCCATGTAGTGCTCGACCTTGCGCTCGCGCCCATCGTAGTCCACGGTTCTGAATCGTTGGAATTCATCGAGCACGAGGATTCCGGGAGTGCCCTCGGCGATCGCGGAGTCCGACAACATGGAGCCGATCGACACCCCTCCTCCGTTGGAGTAGCCGTCCATCTGGACTTCGATCAGGCGGTCATAGAACCCAAGCTTCTTTGACAGGCTGCGAATGAGTTGGGTCTTGCCCGTACCGGTGAGCCCCCACAGGTTCACGATGACTGGCCGGTTGATGACGTCGGGCAGGACGTACCACGCCCGTATTGTGTCGATCACGCGATCGATGATGTCATCAATCCCAAAGAGTTCGGTCTTGAGTTCTGCGGCGATGTGTCGTAGCTGAGCGCTGCGTTCACTGATGTGCGCGCGCAATTGGTTGTTCGTTGTTTTCATGGTGGTAGAAATTTCTGTTTGGGTTCTGCAGCGGTCACAGCTCGCGCGACCGCCATGGAATGGAGATCGCTATCAACGCCAGAAGCGAAGCAGTTTCAGGAAGGCGACCAGATCGGCTTTAGCCGTCTTGGCCACTTCGCGCAGGAGCGCGATGCGCTCCTCGGACCTGACCTGCAAGAGCAGATGCAGCAGTAACGTGATGAGTAGCGCCATCGCAGCACCCGCCACAAAGAGCCAGGCGTCCATGGGATCCCAATCCCTGCGGAAGATGAGATACGCGTTGATGGCGCTCAACGCCAGGAGCGTCAGGTGAATGACCCAGTGCATCGTTGATTCCTTTCGTGGCCATGCCAGTGAGTCAGTTCATCCATAGCGTCTCGCGATACACCGCCCGCTGCATGTCGACCGCCCGCCGGACATCCAGCCCCTTGTAGGAACCAAACCCCAAGATCCAGGCGAGATAACGTCCGACCTGGGGGTCGGCTTCACACAGCGCCTGCAGGGGCTTGCTCAGCACCTCTGACCTGACACGGCTGATCCGCTGGTACATGTCAGGCGTCGATAGGTAGTGACGTCCAAACATGAGCTCGCGCAAGCAGAGGTAGTAGCCACAGGGGTTGACCAAAAGCGCCACGGCAACGGGCTCCCAGCTGGATTTGAGGACCAAGGTTCTGCAACGGCGGGCACGCCCCATGGCAGCTAGACACTGCGAAAGTGCAGTCGGATCTCCTTCATCCAGTTCTCGGGGCGCAGAACGCAAAGGCAGGAGATATGCGGCGACCAGTTCATCCAATGCAAAAACCGTTGTGACGAATGGCACCAGCGCCTGGTTAGAAAGCAGCGGTAGTTGCCCGAGCAACTGGGCACGTTGCTCAGCCTGGACCTGCAGAGCACGCTGACTCTGGGGGGCTCCGAACATGTCCTGAGTTCCTTGTCGGGCTCGGTGATTACGCACGGGAGGCTCCTTTCTTGGAGGCTGCCCTGCGGGGGGTCGCACGGCTGCTGGTTTCTCCTGTCCGCCCGCGGGGCTCGAGGATGAAGTCCTCTTGAGTAAACCGCTGACCGATCTCTGCCGGGTCTATGTCGCCGGTGATCTGGGCTACGCACAGGGGCAGCTCGACGAAGTGAACCGCTGCGGGTAGGCGCTCAATGAGTTCCAGCACTTGGGCATGCAGTTCACGATGGATCTCATTCCAGCGCTTTGTGGGAATCGATCTGCGAAAGCTTGCTGGCAACGCCAGGATGCACAGGCCCTTGTGCTCCTGCACAAAGTGGGTAGGGGTGGAGCCAGCGGAAGAGGCGTTCCTGGATATTGGATTGGATGTGGGTTTCATGGATGTTGGGGTCCAGTTGTTCAGCGTGTGGGGCGCATAGTCAGAGGATTGCCATGAAGCCGATGGCGGCGGTGATACGCGCGACTTGCTGGCGGTCGAGCTCTTCGTCTCCACTGACGTCGAGCACTGCGCCCAACGTGCTGCCGCATTCGGCATCACGTGATCGCAAGCGGCGCAAGGGGGCGTCGAGGATCACAAGGCGCCGCGCGACAATTTCTTCGCGTTCCTCGCTGTTCAGGCTGAGCACAGGGTCTCGGTCGGGATGGTCATGCAGGTAGCCCGCCAGTCCACACGGAGCGACCAAAGCGGCTGCGACTGCCACATCCCGCTCCCATGCGTGCAGGGCCGGATACCGTCGGGCGCGTTTGGACATCTGAAGGCTCCAGTCGAGCAGGGAATGTTCTGCGGATTGGCAACACTCGGGCGCCCAGGCGACCCTCGCCGGTATGGAGTACGCCGCAAGAAGTGCCTTGTCGAACACATCGGCGATAAAGCGGCGCAGACTCTTGTTGGCGCAGGCTGGCAGGTGATCGAGCAGGTTCACGACTCCATGAATTTGCTCAACTCTGGAGGTCAACGACCTATTCTGTCGAGCCGCTGGTGCCGGTGGCACGTAACAGCTCTCGGAATATGGGGCTCGGGGATATCGGCGCACAGTGATGGGATTCATGGTTTCCTGGCGATGAAAGACTGAAGGTGAATGAGGTGGGCGATGACACAGCGAGGGGCCTGCGTCGGACAAAGCTCCGCCCAGACCGCTGCTTGGTGCCAGCGGGGTTCGGAGGTGTCGACGGTGGCTTAGTGCGGCCTCAGGCGTGCAGCGGGTTCAGCCGTCTGACGTGAGTACGCATCGCGCCCGGGGGCGGGGGTTGCGGGTCTTCGCCCGCATGGCGTTCGGGCAGGGTGATGTCCTGCGATGTGCGTGACCGGTTTGTTCGGGCCCGTTCTGAGGCTCCAACCGCAACGCCTCGGGGTTTGGGCACGGGCATGGGCGCCCGCTCGCTGCCCCCTGCTTCGGCGAATAGGTTGCTATCGCCCACTTGCTGCAGGTGAGCGCCGTCCATGCGCAAGACCTTGCCGGTGGCAAGCCGACTGGCCAGTAGACGCTCCATGGCCGAACCGTCCTGGCGCGTGAGGTTGGGCACGTATCGGCTGTAGACCCTGAACAGCATTTCGGTAGAGGTGTGGCCGAGCTGGCGTGCGATCCATTCGGGCGCTTCACCGGAAGCCAGCCACAGGGTCGCCGCGGTGTGGCGCATCTGGTAAGGCCTGCGTTCAGTCATGTCCAGATGGCGCAGCAATGGATACCAGATGCGGTCCGTGAAGTTCTTGTTATCCAATGGCGCGCCCATCAGGTTGCAGAACACGTAGTCGGACAGTTTTCCCGTCACCTCGTACTGCTTGGTGAGGGCCTCGACTACCGGCTGGCTCATCTGGATATCGCGCTGGCTGCCGTCGGTCTTGGTGTATTCATCCTCTCCAAGAACGAAGGTCTCCCGGACCCGAATCAGGCGGTGCTCGAAATCGACGTAGCGCCATTTGAGGCCATGGACTTCTCCAGTGCGCATTCCGGTGAAAAAGCGCACGGTGAAATAGTTGCGATAGTCCGCACGGACGGTCGCCAGAATGCTCTGTACATCCTGCAGGCTGAACGGATCCACATCGACCTTGCGCACTCGGAGTCGCTTGATGTTGGTCGTGGGCGTCGTAAACTCGAATCGGTCGGCGGCTTCGTCAATGATCTGGCAAAGCGTGCCAATGATCTCGTTGATCCGTTTGGGTGAGAGTCCTTCCTTGTCTCCGCGACCTTTTACTTTGGCGAGTGTGGCGCGGTAGGCAAGGATGTCGGATTTGGTGATGCTGCTGACCACCTTTTGTCCGAAGTGCGGTATCAGGCGACCGTCCAGGGTAGAGCGCAGGGATCGGATGTGGCTGCGGCGCCATTCGATCTCGTGCTCTTTGAACCATTGGCTTGCGAAGTCTTGAAAATGTGGCGAAGAACTATTGACAGGTGACTGTATCGACTTGCCCACGTCGATTGCAGCCGCTGGATCGAAGCGCGATGCTAGTGCGCTCTCAGGAAAGTAGTCGCGGTACTGGAAGGTGCCGTTCTTCAGCGCCTTCTTGATCTTTTCCAGAACGACCTCCACCCGCTTTCGGTTTTGCAGCGTGTCAGGCAATGCTGTCTGCTCACGGCAACGAACATTGCGATAGGTGAAGTCCATCACCAACTTGCCGGTTTCATTTCTGACTGTGACCTTAGCCATGGAGAACTGCTCCATTGGCCATCGGAATTGCATTCATGCCAACTGGCAACAGGGTGGAGGCGACCTTCATGTCACGTTCAATGGTCTCCCACACAAACAAGATCTTTCTGCCACCGAACGGTCGCACATAGTGCACTCCCTCCATCAGCACGCTGTCTTTGAGACGTTCTCGGATTGTCCGAACGTCATACTTGATCCTTGACGACAATTCATCTGTAGTGAGATAGGTCTGCTCATTCATGGTTGCTCCTGTAGAATCTATATGTCAAGCGATAAAAATATTTATCACTCGATGCCGATGATACACAAGCAATCGCAATTTTCAAGTCATTTGACACTATTTTTTATCATTCGCTATCTTTTACTTCCATGATCAGGTTCAAGCTAGGCGAGATGATTGAGAAAAAACAGTTCGCTGACGCGCGTCGTATCACCGTCAGCGAGATAGCTGCAGCAACCGGTTTGAACAGGATGACCCTGTCCAAGATCCTCAACCAGAAGGGTTATGGAACAGGAACCGAGACGATCGACAAGCTTTGTGAGTACTTCGCTTGCCGCGTTGAAGACCTGATGGAGCATGTCGGGCCCGACGAACCTCCCGCTTCGATCTCCGACTGAATTGCATCTGGTCAACGGCCCTGTAGCAATCCCCACCGAATCTTCACTCCCGGCGGCTGTCGATCACCCAACTTGGGACTCAAGTTTGCTTGGTCAGCTTCAGGGTAAGCGACCAGCCGTACCACCTTGAACAGTCCCGCGACATCTCGCAAGATCGTGTGCACGTAAACCATCGTGGACACCATGCTCAAAGATTCAGAGACACCGAGATATGCGACGCGGCGTACCCAC
>NZ_JAMXAX010000193.1 GCF_023913775.1 Acidovorax facilis | reverse complement strand
AGCAAGTAGGCGGTGTCTCGATCTACGGCGATGAAGCGGCTCATGCAGGGGAGGTCTTTTTAAACTGGCGCGATTTTCCAGGCCGCCGCCCACTCGCGGTAGGCGGGAAAGCCCGACAAGCTCCTAGGCCAGTTGGCCACCATGCCCTTGGCGCGGCGCAGGGGGCATCCAAGGCTACCAAGACCAAAATCGACGCGGCATTGTGTGCCCGCTGTCTCTATGTGGGTGCACGGTGCGCACGCCGCCATCACACGCCGCCATCACATGCGGAACTGACGGCACTGGCCTACAGCTGCCCGCAAATCGGGCCGCCCATACTGCGTTGATGAAAACGCACCTCTGCTCCCACCGCTTCACCCAGGGGCCGCTGGCGTTGGCCCTGGCAGGGTCCATGGCTCTGGCCCTGGCCCAGCCGGCCACCCCTCGCCCCGGCCTGGGTCCGAACCCGCAATTGCCTGCACCGGAAAAGAGTGGCCTGGTGCCCACCTTCAACATCGCACCTGCACAGGGTTGGCCGCAGGGCGCCCAGCCGCAGGCCCCTGCGGGGTTCAAGGTCACGGCGCTGGCGCGTGGGCTGGACCATCCGCGCTGGGTCTACACCCTCCCCAATGGCGATGTGCTGGTCGCTGAAAGCAACAAGCCGCCGCCTGCAGAGGGCGCCAAAAACGTGCACTCCGACGGTCTGCGTGGCTTGGCCATGGGCCTGGTGATGAAACGCGCTGGCGCCGGCACGCCCAGCGCCAACCGCATCACGCTGCTGCGCGATACGGACGGTGACGGCGTGGCGGATGTGCGCACCGCCTTTATGCAAGACCTGCTCTCGCCCTTTGGCATGGCGTTGGTGGGAACCCAGCTCTTCATTGCCACGGCCGACGGTGTGGTGAAGGTGCCTTACGAAACCGGGCAGACCTCGGTCAACACGGCACCCGTCAGGCTCACCGATCTGCCCGCCGGGGCCAATCACCACTGGACCAAGAACATCATCGCCAGCCCCGATGGCCGCAAGCTGTATGCCACCGTGGGCTCCAACAGCAATGCGGGCGACAACGGCATGGCGGCGGAAGAGGGCCGCGCCGCCATCTGGGAGGTGGACGTGGAGACTGGCAGCAAGCGGCTGTTTGCCACCGGCCTGCGCAACCCCAACGGCCTGGGCTGGGAGTCGCAGAGCAAGCTGCTCTGGACGGTGGTGAACGAACGCGACGAACTGGGCAACGAGCTGGTGCCCGACTACCTCACCTCGGTGAAGGGCGGCGCCTTTTACGGCTGGCCCTGGAGCTACTGGGGCCAGCATGTGGACACCCGTGTCAACCCGCCCAACCCCGACATGGTGGCCAAGGCCATCGCGCCCGACTTTGGCCTGGGTTCACACGTTGCGCCGCTGGGCCTGGCGTTCTCCGACGCCCGCATGCCCGGCGCCTACGCCAGCGGCGCGTTCATCGGCCAGCACGGCTCGTGGAACCGCAAGGAGCTGACGGGCTATAACGTGGTGTTCGTTCCCTTTGCCGACGGGCGCCCCTCGGGGCCTCCCCAGCCGTTTCTGACGGGCTTCTTGAGCAAGGACGGCGACGCCTATGGCCGCCCGGTGGGCGTGGCGCTGGACGGCAAGGGCGCGTTGCTGGTGGCCGACGACGTGGGCAACGTGGTCTGGCGCGTGGTGCGGTCCGAATGACGTCTGCGTAGGTGCTCGGCCCTTCGTTGCGGTGGTTCGCATGACCGCCACGGGGCCACAGCAGACTATCCTGCGGCTTGCGGGGCGTGGCCCCTGTGCCCGCCACGCGACGCTTCGTAAAACCCCGTTCAGAAATTCCCCAACCAGGAATCGGCACCCATGTCTTTTGCAGCCACCCATTGGCCCCACGCCGCCCAAGTTAACCGGGTTGCCCGCATCCTGGCCAGTTGCGCGTGCGTGGTGGCGCACGCCCATGCCCATGCGCAAGATAGCCCGGCCGATCCCGCCCAGTCACTGCCCACCACGCCCCCCACACTTGAAATCCAGCAGGTCACCGGCAGCGCGCAGGCGCAGCGCCAGTTTGACAGTGCCGCCAGCCACAGCAGCGTGGCCGTGGATGCCTTCACGGCCCCTACGCCATTGGTGAACCTTTCGGAGCTGCTGGCCGGGCAGGCTGGCGTGGTGGCCACAGACCGGGGCAACTATGCGCAGGATCTGCAGATCGCGGTGCGGGGCTTTGGCTCCCGCGCCACCTTTGGTGTGCGGGGTGTGCGGATTCTGGTGGACGGCATCCCCGCCACCATGCCCGACGGCCAGGGCCAGGCGGCCACCGCGCACCTGCCGTCGGCTAGCCAGGTCGAAGTGTTGCGCGGCCCGCTCGCGCAGCTGTATGGCAACGCCGCAGGGGGCGTGGTGCAGGTCACCACCCGCGCGCCCCGGCCCGGCGGTGGCGCCCAGGCGGGGGTGGCGTTGGGCTCGTTCGGCCAGCGGCTGGTGGACGCATCCTTGGACTTTGGCGACCAGCGCCTGGGCGGGCTGCTGGGGGTGTCGCACTTCGAAACCGAGGGCTGGCGCGGCCACAGCGCCGCGCGGCGCACGCACCTCAACGCCAAGCTGCAGGCCCAGCCCGACAGCCGCACACGCATCACAGCCCTGGTCAACCTGTACGACCAGCCCATGGCGCAAGACCCGCTGGGCCTCACACGCGCGCAGTTCGATGGCGACCCGCGCCAGGCCGGCGCCCTGGCCACCACCTTCAACACCCGCAAGTCGGTGGACCAGAACCAGCTGGGCCTGGTGCTGGAGCGCCAGCTCAGCGACACCGACAGCGTGCGGCTGCGCGCCTATGGCGGTGGGCGGCGGCTCACGCAGTACCTGTCTTTTAGCGGCGCGGCGGCCAACAGCGCAGGCGGGGTGGTGGACCTGGACCGCAGCTACCAGGGCGCGGCCGCCACCTGGACGCGGGCCGTGCGCCTGCCCTCGGGCCTGCCGCTGACGTGGACGGTGGGGGCAGAGGTCAACCGCCTGTCTGAACACCGCCAGGGGTTTGTGAACAACGCGGGCACCAGCGGTGCGCTGCGGCGCGACGAACAAGACGGTGCCACCAACACCGATGTGTATGCCCAGGTCGACGCCTGGCTCTCGCCGCGCTGGCGCGCCATCGCCGGGCTGCGCGCCAGCCAGGTGCGCGTGAAGGTGGATGACCGCTACATCACCCCCGCCAACCCCGACGACAGTGGCGCGCGCAACTGGCGCCACACCAGCCCCGCGTTGGGTCTGGTGTGGGCCGCCACCGACCAGCTCAACCTGTACGCCAACGCAGGCCAGGGCTTTGAAACCCCCACGCTGGCCGAGATGGCCTACAGCACCGGCAACACCGGCCCCAATTTCGGACTGGCTGCCGCCCGCAGCCGCCAGTGGGAGGTGGGCGCCAAGTGGCAAGGCACCCACCAGCAGCTGGAGCTGGCATGGTTCGACACCCGCAGCCAGGGCGAGATCGTGCCCGTGGCCACGGTCAACGGCCGCTCGGTGTTCCAGAACGTGGACAACGTGCGGCGCCGAGGGCTAGAGGTGGGTTGGCGTGCACAGTGGGGCACCTGGGCCCCGCGCGCCAGCTACACCTACCTGGATGCCCACTTTGGCAGCGCCTACGCCGGGGCAGGGGGCGCCAACGTCGCCGCAGGCAACCAGTTGCCGGGCACAGCGCGGCACGCTGCGCAGCTTGCCATCGACTACGCGCCCACCACACGCTGGCAACTGGGTGCCACGGCGAACGTGTCGGGGCCGGTGTTTGCCAACGATGTCAACAGCGAGCGGGCCGCAGGCTTTGCCGTGCTGGGCCTGCACGCGGCCTACGGCTGGGGCGGCCAACAAGCAGGTCCAGGTGCAGGTGCAGGCACGACGCGCTGGCAGCTCTGGGCCCGGCTCGACAACGTGTTCAACCGCCACCACGCAGCCACCCTCATCGTGAACGACGCCAACGGCCGCTACTTCGAGCCCGCCGCGGGCAGGCGCCTCATGGTGGGGCTGCGCGCGCAGTTCATGTAGTCGAGGTGGTCTGGCCCCGGGGCCCTTCCATCGCCACGGAAGGGCCTGCGTGCAGGCAGCTGCAACCACGGCCTACCGCTCCGCCATCGGCACAAACACCACGGTGCGTTCCGCGCACTCCACATCGCCGGGCGGTTGCCACAGGTCGCTGGCCAGCTCAAAGATGTGCGGCGGCACCACCATCGAAAACGTCTCTCCCTGTTCGGCATTGCGCCGCAACACGCGCTCGCGGCGCACGTCGCGCGGAGCATCGAGCACATACACCACCATGGTGTCGGCCCACGGCCCCATGCGGGCATAGAAGGCGTCGCGCTGGTGCTGCTGGATCAGGCCCACCTCCAGCACGACATCGTGGCCCGCATCCAGCACGGCCTCGGCGGTCTTCCAGATTTGCGCCAGGCAGCGCAGCGTGCGCGGCACATACCAGGCCATCACATCGGCCATGTCAGCCGTGTCGGGCCGGTCGGGCGAGAACAGCGTGGCCATCCAGTCGTCCAGGTTCAGCGGCACGGCGCGGTGCTGCTGCACCAGGTGGCGCACAAAGGTGGACTTGCCCGCTCCCACCGGGCCGATGACCAGGTGGATGCGGGGGGCGGTGCCTGCAACGGCTGCGGGGGCGGTGTGGGTCGAAGCGGTGTGCATGTGAAAAAGGCTCCAGAAATGCAAAAAGCCCTCTCTGCAAGCAGGGAGAGCTTTCCATAGGGCAGACGAAAAAAAGCCCTCAACGGTGGTGGAGGGCTTTGCGGTTCGCTCCGATCCCAAAGATCAGGTGCGAGGTGGGCAGTGTAGGTGGCAGGCGCTGGCTGCGTCAACCCACGGGCAGCGTGGGCGCGACGAATGCCGAACTGCCCTCAGGGCGCTTTGGCTGGCGCGATGTGCCGCTGAAAGAACACCAGCACCTGGGCATTGAAACCCTGATGAAAAGCCACCCGGTCAAACCCTGCTGCATCGCGGCAGATGCCGGGCACTGCCTCGGCCAGCGCTGGTGAGCAGGGCGCCAGAAAGGCGAAGTGCCCCGCGTTGGCTGCCACGTGCCAGTCCGGCGCGCTGGGCAGGCCCTGGCGCACCGTCTCCACGCTTTGCAGCGTGACGCCATCACCACCCAGCGCCGAGGCCCACAGCTGGATGGGGGTTCTGACGTGCCCCAGGCCCTTGGCATCGAAGACGCTCAAGGGGTCGACGATGACTGCCGCCCGAATGCGCGGGTCCGGCGCAGGGGTGGCGGGGATTTCTTTGCGCCGGATCTCGCCGCACAAGGGCCGGGTGGATAGCGGCGAGCACAGGTCTTGCCGAGACGTCCAGTCCGGCACGGCGCCGATGGCCACCAGGCCCGTGTAGCCACCGCGTGAAAAGCCAAAGAAACCGACCTTGCCCGCGTCCAGCTGCGCGTGCTGGGGCCAGGCGCCCAGCATGTAATCCGTGAGCCGCTTCATGTCCACCGGCCGCGTGGCAAAGGCCGACAGGTAGCCCTGGCGGCTCAGGTCCTGAAAGTTGTCACCCGGGTGGTTGATGGTGGCCACCACATAGCCCGCATCGGCCAGCGTGGCCGCCGTGTCGTGGTGCCCCAGGGCCGAGCCGCCCGTGCCGTGCGACATGACGATCAATGGCAGGCCCTGGCCGGTGAGGGGGCAGTCCCGCGTGCCTTGCAGCACCAGGGGTGACAGGTCGATGCGGCCCGGCGGCGCGCTGCAGGGCGACCACACGGCGCCGCGCAGCGCGGGCCCGTCCTTGTCTGCGGGCACCTCGATAAAGGCAAAGCCCGCAGCCTGGGCCAGGGTGGTGGCGCAGCAGAACGCTGCGGGCAAAAGGGAACGAAAGAGCCAGCGAAAACGGGTCATAGGGATGTGGTGGGGCGGATGGGAATCAGCAGGTCGGTGCGCAGGTCCGCCTGCGCGGCGTTGCGGGGGGAGTTTAGGTAGTGCTCCAGCGTGGGGCGGTCGTCCGGCTCATAGCCGCTGGCCGGGAGCCAGCGTGTGTGGATGGCCGCCAGTGCCGCGTTGATGCGCGTGTAGGGGCCGGTGAGCGTGTGGCGTGCGTACAGGCCTGCCGGGATGTCCAGCCGTTCCAGCCCGCCATCTGCCGCAGGGAGCGGCTCTGGGAGCACCACCGCCGCGTAGTAGCGAAACCCGCCGCCCAGGTCCTGCGGGTCTCCGCACGATGCGCCCAGCCGGTGGGCTGCGCGCTGCCCGCACTGCAGGTACAGCCGCCGCTGCGTGTGGGGGATGGTGGATGGCGGCCCCTGGTGGCGCAATGCATGCAGGCGCTGCGCCGGACGCTCCACGATCTGCACGGCCAGCGATTGCTCGGCCTTCGCGTGAGCGCGTTTGGCGCCTGGATCGAGGATGAGGCGGTGCATGTCCCGCTGGAACGCCCGTGGCGACTGCCCGGTGAACTGGCTGAACGCGCGGGTGAAGGCCTGCGGGCTGTCGTACCCCACCTCCATCGCCACCTGCGTGATGCTCTGCCCGCCTTGCTCCAGCAGCCGCGTGGCCAAGGCCAGGCGCACGCGGCGCACCGTGGCGGCCACGGTTTCGCCCGCAATGCTGCTGTAGACGCGGTGGAAGTGGAAAGGGGAAAAGTGGGCAATGGCGGCCAGGTCCTCCAGCCGATGCGCTGCCAGCGGGTGCGCCACGATGTGGGCGATCACGCGGGCCACGCGGTCGCGGTAGTGCTGATCGGCGCTCTGGTCCAGGCTCATGGCCGCAGAGTGTGCCGCAGCTTGCGCGTCGGTACTTAGCCGATCTTGCTACTTTGTGGCCGGGTGCCGCGGTAGCGCTGCGCTACTTAGAGCGGCTGACAAAAATCAGCGAAGCGGTTCTGGCTAGGCGCTGCGTCGCAGGCAGTACGAGCAGTACGACAAGACGCGGCAACAACGCCAGAAGAGTTTTGTTAGCTGCTCTTATTGCCCAAACACCAGCGCCTGGTGCGCCCCCACACCCGCCAGCACCCCTTCGGCCGAGGCCAGCGTGGCGTTGTGCCGCATCAGCGTCAGGTCGCCTGCGGCATACACGCCGGGCACGGTGGTCATCTTGTTGGCATCGGTGCGGAGGTACGGGCCCATAGGGCCGTCGTCCAACGCGCAGCCCAGCTGCTCGGCCAGCGGGCTGGCGGGGCTCGTGGTGGCGGCCACATACAGCGCAGCCAGCGGCACCACACGCGCATCGCCGCCGCCAGTGGCTTGCAGCCGCACACCCTGCATCGCCTGGCCCGGGCCTTCCAGCGCGGCGATGGGTGCGGGCTCGATGGTTATGCCCAGCGCCAGCAGCCGCTCGCGCTCGGCGTTCTCCAGCGTGGTGTCGCCGTTCAGGAAGAGGGTGGTCGGGCCCCAGTCGGCAATCAGTTGCGCGTGCATGGCCGAGCCTGCCGAGTGGTACAGCACGCCCAGCCGCTGGCCTGCAAATTCATAGCCGTGGCAATACGGGCAGTGCAAAACCGTGGCACCCCAGCGCTCGCGCAGGCCCGCAATCTCAGGCAAACCATCCTGCACGCCAAAGGCCAGCACCAGCTTGTGAGCCTCCATGTGCGTGCCATCGTCCAGCGCCACGGCAAAGCCGCTCTCC
The DNA here is from genome assembly GCF_023913775.1 of Acidovorax facilis. GTDB lineage: Bacteria > Pseudomonadota > Gammaproteobacteria > Burkholderiales > Burkholderiaceae_C > Acidovorax > Acidovorax facilis. Next base: position 1,009 of record NZ_JAMXAX010000193.1, on the reverse strand, counting down.
GGCGACCCCGCGCTTTGCTGCGCCGTGGCCGACACCACCGTGCCCTGCACAAAACCCACCGTGGGGTAGGCCGCCAGCTTGCGCCGCGCCTGCTCGATCATCGCCAGCGGCGGCTCGCCGTCTTGCCCAAAGAAGCCGTGCGACGCCGCCGCAAACCGGTTGCGCGGCTGGCCTGCGTCCACCACACACACCCGCCGCCGGGCCCGCGCCAGCTGCATTGCGGCTGACAGGCCGGCAAAGCTGCCGCCTATCACGATCACCTCATACGCTTGGGTGGTGGTCATTGCTGCTCTCGCCATGCTCAATCTCCTTGTGCCCGTGGCACCCGGCCACCATGCGTTCATGAAACTCGGCCGACAGCTGCGCCAGCGTCACCTCGCCCAGCCGCGCCAGCAGCGCTTCTTCGGCCGCCTGGTAGGCATCGGTCAGCGCGCGGTTCACCGCCTGCTCCACGATGCAGCCCGGGCTCTCCACCCTGTTACCCACCGCCAGCAGCGTGGGCGCGCCCAGCGCCTCGTAGATGTCGCGGAGCGTGATGTCGGTGAGCGGGCACGACAGCACCCACCCGCCGCCATGCCCCTTGGCCGACGACACAAAACCCGCATACCGCAGCCCCGCCATCAGGCGGCGCACCACCACCGGGTTGGTCTGCATGGCCTGCGCCATGGCCTCAGACGTGGCGGGCCCCTCCATCTCTGCCATGTGCAGCAGCGCGTGGAGAACATTGGAAAGGCGGCTATCTCGTTTCATGCAACATTAAAAGTTGCGTGATGCTAGCATGCAACCAGAAACATTGCTGGCGCACGAACAGACAACTACTGAATCAATAGCTACTAGCGCTTGATGGATAAGCGCTAGAGGCCAATTTGGCTTGATTTCTGTGACACGTTGCCCACCCCAACCGTTCGGGTTGAGCCTGTCGAAACTCTGCGCTGACCTTGCAAACCCGTTGGACAAACTCATCGCAACAGCGCAGTACCCACCGCGCGCACCACACACCATGACCCAT
>NZ_JAMXAX010000192.1 GCF_023913775.1 Acidovorax facilis | reverse complement strand
AACCCATCGGGTACATCCCACCTGCTGAGGCTGAGGCAAACTACTACCGGCAACTCGCCAGTCAGGCCACTGCGGAAGTGGGCTGACTTAAACCAAACAGCCTCCGCAGAAACCGGGGCGATTCACTGCATTGGTGTTGCAGGAGGCGGATGTGGGCTTTGTGTTCAGCGCCATCGCCCACCCCGCGCTCACGCAGGAGCACCTGGCCGATGGGCGCATGGTGTGTGTGGCGCCCAAGGGCATGCTCAATGCCGCACTGGTGGCTGCGGGCGTGGTGCACCTGGCCGACTTGGCGGATACGCCGGTGGTGCGGCTCGATGTGCGTGACCCCATCGGCACGGTGGTCAACCATGCCTGCCGGGAGGCCGGGGTGGGCTTGCAGACAGCGATCACGGTGCAGACCTACCACGCCGCGCTGGCCCTGGCGCACCACGGCCATGCGGTGGCGGTGGTCGACACCTGCACGGCCGCGTCGGCCGACCGCAGCAAGGTGGAGGTGCTGGCGCTGGCTCCACACATTGCCGTGCCCATCAAGTCATTGCGCACCGTGAATCGGCCCAGCTCGCTGCTGGCCAGCGCCATGACGCAGTGCATGCGCCAGGCGGTGGCCGAGACGCTGGAGTCTGTGGGTCTGCGGGAGGCCGAATAGCGCCTTGTGCAGGACGCTGTTGCGCTCCCGCACCTTCGCCCGCGCGGTGTCAGGCCGCGGGCGCTACCAATGCGGCCACCTGCGCCGCCGTGCCAAAGGCCAGCGTGAAACCCAGCGCACCGTGGCCCGTGTTCAGCAGCAGGTTCTCCGGTGCGTGGGGGTGCCGTCCCACCAGCGGCACGCCCGTGGGCGTGGCCGGGCGCATGCCGGTCCAGGGGCGCAGTTCACTGAAGTCGCTGCAGCCGGGGAACAGCGCGCGGGTGGACTCGCACAGGCTCTGGATGCGTGCTGGGGGGATGTGGTCGTTGTGCCCCACCAGCTCGGCCATGCCGGCCACGCGCAGCCGCCGGCCGATGCGTGCAAAGACCACCTTGCGCGCAGCATCGGTCACGTTGACGCGGGGTGCTGCTCCGGGAGCCTCCGTGGTGTCGAGCGTGATGCTGTAGCCCTTGAGTGGGTAGATGGGCAGGCGAAAGCCCAGCGTCTTCGCTGCCTGGTGGCTGGCGCTGCCCAGGGCCAGCACGAACTGCTGCGCCTCGATGGGCCCCGCACTGGTCTGTACTGCCGCAATGCGCCGTGCATGGCGCACAAAGCCCTCCACGCGCGTGCCCAGCACAAAGCGCACCCCGCGTGCCGCCAGCAGCCTTTGCAGGCCCTGGCAGACCGCCAGGCAATCGGCGGCGCACTCGCTGGGGGTGTAGATGGCGCCTGCGATGTGGCGCTGGTAGTGCTGCAGCGCTGGTTCGATCTCCACGCAGCGCTGGGGCGACACGGCCTCCTGTTCGCTGCCCCAGCCGCGCTGCAGTTCCATCTGCTGCTGCGCTGCGGCGAGGCCAGCGGGGGTGCTGTACAGCACGAGCTTGCCAGTGTTGGAGAAATTGCAGTCAAGCTGCTCGGCCTGCAGCATGGCTTCAAAACCGTGGCGGCTGCGTGCGGCCAGGGCCAGCAGGTGTTGGGTGCTGCGCTCGGCCGTACGCCGGTTGCAGGCCCGCAAAAACTCGAGGCCCCAGCGCCACTGGTGCACATCCCACTGCGGGCGCATCTTGAGCGGCGAGCGGGGCGACAGCAGCAGTTCGGGCAACTGGTGCCACAGGCCGGCATTGGCCAGGGGCTGCACATAGCTGTAGCTCAATTGCGCGCCATTGCCGCCGCTGGCGCCAGCACCGGGCTGGGCCTGGTCGATCACGGTCACCTGCATGCCGCGCTGGTGGAGCTCATAGGCGGTGGCCAGGCCCACGATGCCCGCGCCAAGGACACATACCTGCATCTTGTGTGTTCTACGTTGTTGGTTGACTGAAAGTCAATATAGGGTGAGGGCGGGCCTTTGAACAATGCCAATGCCATGCGCAGCCATGCCGGGAAGTTATGCGTGTGCACCGATGGAAGGCACACAGCACGGAACAGCCGCGCGGAATGGGAAAAATGGCACTTGGATGGTGCGGCGGTGTGCACCAGATCGGCGGCATAACTTTTGGTCATGACATACCCGTGCAAATGAATTGTTCAAGTGCGGCGCGAATTTTTACAGTGCCCCTGCGTTTCGCTTTTTCAACCGTCCACCTGATTTTTCGCAAAAGGATTCCCATGAAGCTCTCCGCCGTCACTTCCGCCGCCATAGTGGTCACGGGCCTGCTGGCCAGCACCATGGCCAGTGCCGACACCCTCAAGAAGGTTGCCGAGTCGGGCAGGATCACGCTAGCCTACCGCGAGTCGTCGGTGCCCTTCAGCTACCTCTCGGGCCCCGGTGCCCCGGTGGGCTTTGCGGTGGACATCTCGAACGCGGTGGTTGATGCCGTGAAGAAGCGTGTGAACAACCCCGCCCTCAAGGTGGAACTGCAGGCGGTGACATCGCAGAACCGTATTCCGCTGCTGACCAACGGCACCATCGACCTCGAGTGCGGATCGACCACCAACAACACGGCGCGGGGCAAGGATGTGCAATTTGCCATCAACTACTTCTACACCGGCACGCGCCTGCTGACCAAGAAGACATCGGGCGTCAAGAACTACGCTGACCTGGCCAAGAAGAAGGTGGCCAGCACCTCGGGCACCACCAATGCACAGGTGATTCGCAAGTACAACCGCGACAACAACCTCGACATGGACATCGTGCTGGGCAAAGACCATGACGACTCCGTGTTGCTGGTGGAAACGGGGCGGGCGGAAGCGTTTGCGATGGATGACATCCTGCTGTTCGGCCTGATGGGCAACCAGCGCAACCCGGCCGATTGGACGGTGGTGGGCGATTCGCTGCAGGTGGAGCCCTATGCCTGCATGCTGCGCAAGGACGACCCGCAGTTCCAGGCGCTGGTCAACGGCGTGATCGGCGGGATGATGAAGTCGGGCGAGTTCGAAAAGCTCTACACCAAGTGGTTCATGTCGCCCGTGCCACCGCGCAACCAGAACCTGAACCTGGCCATGAGCAAGGAGCTGCGCGAGAACCTGGTGGCCCAAAGCGACAAGCCCGCACAGTAAGCCGGAGCGCGCATGTCTTTAGTGTCTGCAAGCCACCCCCACGCCCCGCAGGTGGTGGGCATCTTGGGCGGGATGGGTCCGGCCGCCGGGGCTGACTTTGTGCGCCTGTTCGTGCAGGCCTGCACCGACCGCATGGAGGTGCTGGGCATTCCGGTGCACGACCAGGCCTACCCCGAGCACTGGCTGGCGCAGGTGCCCATACCGGACCGCACGGCCGCGCTGAACGACACGCGCCCCGGCGCGCACCAGCCCGCAGACCCCATGCTGCAGGCCACCGGGCGGCTGGCTGCGCTGGGCGCGCGGGTGGTGGCGATTGCCTGCAACACGGCCCATGCGTGGCACGGCATCCTGCAGCAGCGGTTTCCACAGATGGTGGTCTTGCACGGCGTGCAGGAGGTGGTAGCCGAGCTGTCGGCGCGCAAGGTGCAGGGCGTGGGGCTACTGGCCACACGCGGCGCCTACGACGCGGGCCTGTACCAGCGTGAGCTGGAGCGTGCGCGCATCGCCTGCTTTGTACCCGACGACCATGAGCGCGAGCAGTTGATGCAGGGAATCTACGACGGCGTGAAGGCGGGCAACTATCCGCTGGCGCGACAGCGCTTTGAGGCCGTGTCGATTGCGCTGCAGGAGCGCTACGGCGTGTCCACGCTGATCATGGGCTGCACCGAGATTCCCCTGGCGCTGGCGGAGCACCCCCGGCTCGAAGGGCTCTCGCTGGTGAATCCCTCGGTGGTGCTGGCCTCGGCCCTGGCCCGGCATGCCTACTGGCACATCCATCCTGCGGGCTGAGCCCAGCGCACTGCCGTCGGCTTGGTGGGCGGCCGACTCCTTTTTCTTGCCATGTCCTCAGCCTGCCTGGGGTGGCGACTTCTTGATTGAAGGTGAACACCATGACAGTTGCGACGGTCGGAAAAAGGCGGGGCGTGAGCATGAGCGCGGCCGTGCTTGCGCTTGCGTTCGGCACGGCGGGTGGCGGCAAGGCGCTGGCACAGGCGACGGCACCATCGCAGGCGGCGCCGTCGTCACCATCCCAGGGGAAGACGCTGCAACGCATCCAGTCCAGCGGCGTGGTGGTCATCGGCCACCGCGAATCGTCCATGCCGATGTCCTATGTGGCCCACGGAACACCCATGGGTTACAGCGTGGATGTTTGCCTTCAGGTTGCGCAGGCGCTGGGGCGCCATCTCAAGCTGCGCGAGACCAAGGTGGCCTACCGCCTGGTCACTTCCAGCAGCCGCTTCGATGCCATTGAAAAAGGCGAGGTGGACCTGGAATGTGGCTCCACCACCAACACGGCCGCGCGCCGTGAGCGCGTGGCTTTCACCATCGCGCATTTCATCGCCTCGTCGCGCATCGTGGTGCAAAGCGACAAGCCGTATTCCCGCATCGAAGACCTGGATGGCAAGACACTCGCATCCACAGCGGGCACCACCAACATTGATTCGCTGGCGCGCGAGGCTGCCACCAAGTCGGTGCGCGTGCGCATCGAGCCCGCCAAGGACCACGCCGAGGGCTTTGGCTGGGTGGTGAGCGGCAAGGTGGAGGGCTTTGCGATGGACGACGTGCTGCTCTACGGCCTGCGCGCCAGCCACACCCGGCCGCAGGACCTGAAGGTCATCGGCAAGCCCATGACCATCGAGCCCTATGCGGTGGCGTTTGAGCGCAACAACCCCGAACTCAAGGCCGTGGTGGATGCCGAGCTGCGCCGTTTGATCCAGACCCGCGAGCTGCACCGCCTGTATGACAAGTGGTTCACTCAGCCGATTCCGCCCCAAGGCATCAACCTGGGCATGCGCATGCCGCACCTGCTGGTAGATTCGCTCAAGTACCCGTCGGACTACGTGCCGCAGTAGGCATGGTGGCGCGCGGGGTGGGCCGTCACCGCCAGGCCGTAGCCACCAGCTGGCTGTAATGCACGCCTTTGCGCCCAAGCAACTGCTCGAAAACGGCCGGATTGCCCGCGTTGTCGCTGCCCAGCATGCTCAGGGTTTCGGTGCACCAGGGCACGCTGGGCACCGCATCGCCCATGCGGGCGCTGAGCTGCGTCAGCGCGTCGGGCAGGCGCAGCACGCGGGCGGGGCCGTGGCCCTGTTGTTGCCGCAGGCTGGCGACGAAATCTCCCATGGTCAGCGCTTCCGGCCCCGGGCATTCAATGAGGCCCTGGGTGGCCATGGCTGGGCCCAGCAGCGCAACGATGGCGGCGGCCAGGTCGTGCACCGACACGGGCTGCACGCGCGCCGTGAGCATCGGGCCGGGGAACAGCGCCACGGGCAGGCGGGCCAGATTCATGAACAGGGCGCTGCTGTCGCCGCCTTTGCCAAACACCACGCTGGGCCGCAGGATGGCGGGGTTCAGGGCGCCCCGCGCGGCCAGGGCCTGTAAATGCACGTCGGCCGCGCGCTTGGTGCTGGCGTAGCGCGTGGTGCTGCCCTCAATGCCCAGTGCCGAGATGTGCACCACCCGCCTCACACCCGCCTGAGCACAGGCGTTGAACAAGGCCACGGGGGTGTGCTGGTGGACGGCGTCGATAGGGCGTGCGCTGCTGTCGCGCAGCACGCCCACAGCGTTGACGACGGCGTCGATCCCCGCCAGGCGTGGCAGCCACGCATCGGGCGTGGTGTCGCGGGCAAAGTTCATGGGGATCTGCAGCGGCTGCGCGGTGCGCTGGCGGGGTGAAACCCCGCCGTGCACCGTGTGCCCTGCCCGGGTCAGTGCCGCTGCCACGGTGTGGCCAATGAATCCGGTGGAGCCGGTCAGCAGGATGTGCATCAACAGTGCCTTTGAAAGGAAAGAAGGTCGTCGGCGGGTGCGGGTTCTTGGAGCGGTGCACGAAAACGCTGAGGGCTCCGCTGCTGCCAGCGGCGCCGGGCCTGTTCATGCGCCCGGGTCAAACACCTCAAAGCGGTTGCGGCCCCCATACTTGGCGCGGTACAGGGCTGCATCGGCCGCCTGCACCAGTGTGTCAGACCCGGCCTCCGGGCGTGGGACCACACTCGCAATGCCCATGCTGAACGTGATGATGGGCGCCGTGGGGGAGCGGGGGTGGGCCAGGGCGGCATCCCGCAGGTTGTCCATGCAGCGCTGTGCCACGGTCATGGCCTCGGGCAGCGGCACGTCGGGCAGCAGCAGCACAAACTCTTCGCCGCCATAGCGTGCGGCCACTTCGTCTGCACGGCGGATGGTGGCTTGCAGCAGTTGGGCCACGCGGCGCAGGCATTCGTCGCCAGCCAGGTGGCCGTAGTGGTCGTTGTAGAGCTTGAAGTGGTCGATGTCGATCAGGATGACGGTCAGCGGCAGGCCGTGCCTGCCGCAGCGCATCCATTCCGTGGCCAGCCGGTCGTCAAAACGGCGCCGGTTGCCGATGCCGGTGACACCGTCGGTGGTGGACAGCAGCGCCAGCTTGGCGTTGGCGGCGGCCAGCTCCTGCTCTTTGCGCACCAGCTGGGTCACGTCGGTGCGCACACCGGCAATGCCGCCCTGGGGGGTGCGGCGTTCGTCGGCCTGTACCCACCGGCCGTCGGTCAGGTGCTGCAAAACGGACTGGATGGCGGCCTGGTGGTCGGCCACACGTTGGGCCAGCCAGGCCTCTTCGTTGCCCACTGCGTCCAGGTACTGCCCGCGCTCAACGCCGTAGCGGGCAATTTGCTCAAAGGTGCTACCGGGCACGATCATGGGTGCCGAGATGGGGTACAGCCGTCGGTACTGCGCGTTGCACACCACCAGCCGGTCATCGGCATCGAACAGCGCAAACCCCTCGGGCAGCGATTCGATGGCGTCCTGCAGCAGTTGCCGCGCCTGCTGGGCTTCGTCCTGCGCCGCTTCGAGTGCCTGGCGCTGCTCGATAAGGTCGGTGATGTCCAGGCGCACCGCCACCACATAGTTTTCAGGGGTGCGGGTTTCATAAATGTTGATCCAGCGCCCGTCGGCCAGCCGCTGCACCAGGTTGGACGTGCGGCTGCCGTGCTCTGACAGGCGCTCGGCAATCCAGGTTTCTTCGCGGCCGTTGGCAGAGGGGACCAGCCCCCGCTGCACCGAATACCGCAGGATGTCGGCAAAGCTTTTGCCCAGATGCTCTGCGTAGTTCATGTGGGGGTACATGCGCGAGAGCTGCTGGTTAAATAGCACCAGCCGGTCCTGCTCGTCAAAGATCTCGATGCTGACGGGCAGGGCCTCCACCGCGCGCTCCAGCAACTGGCGCATGCGCTGGCTTTCCTGGCGGGCTTCCTCTGCCTTTTGGCGCTGCTCGATCAGGTCGCTGATGTCCAGCCGCACCACCACGGTCATGCCCGAGGGGGTGCGGCTTTCGTGCATGTGCATCCATGCACCATTGGGGTAGTGGCGCACCTCGGGGCCAGGGCGGTGGCCGCGCAGGGCCAGTTCGTGGGCCAGCCACAGCTCTTCCTGGCCGCGCGCTTCTTCGGGAATGCCGTGCTGGAGGCCTTCACGCAGCAGTTCTTCATAGGTCTTGCCCAGCGATGTCTGCACGGGCAGGTGCGGGCGCAGGTTGGCCATGAAGTTGTTGCACAGCACCAGCCGGTCGTTCTCGTCATAGATATCGAGGCCGGCGGGCATGGCGTCCACCGCCTCGTGCAGGCGGCGTTCTGCGCGTTCGGCGTCGGCCAGCGCCTGTTTCAGCGCGCGCTCCTTGTGCACGGTGTCGGTGATGTCGGTGCGCAGCACCACCACGCCGCCGCCGTCGAGCGTGCGCTCGGTCAGCTGCATCCAGCGGTCGCCCCGCACCTCCTGCACTTCGGGGCCGGACGGTGATCGGTGGCGTTCCATGCGGCCCGCCAGCCAGGTTTCCAGGTCTGGCCGCGCGTCCCGGATCTCGCCCGAAGCGGCGGCCCGGCGCAGTACGTCTTCAAACCGTGTCCCATAGTCCACCGCCATCGTGATGCCCGGGGCCACCTCGCGGTAGCGTGTGTTGCACAGCACCAGGCGGTCGTCCGCGTCGTAGATGGCCAGGCCGTCGGGCAAGATGTCGAGCGTGGCCGACAGCTGTGCGCTGGCCTGCAGGGCTGCCTGCTGTGCCGCCTCTGCCGCCACCTGGCAGCGCTGCGCACGCCGTGCAAGCTGCCAGTGCAGGCTGGCCATGGCCCACAGCGCCAGCCCGGCAGCCACCAGCGCCGCGCGCACTGGCGCCTCCAGCACATGGCTGGCCAGCGCCCAGGCCAGCAGCCCCAGCCCACCGATGCCGCAGACCCCACACACGACCGCCGTCAGCAGAGCCGGAGGTTCTTCGCGCGCTGGCGGTGGAGCAGGGGGCATGGTTGGTAGGTCCCAGGTTCGCAGAAAGTCTAGCAGTGCGCCCCTGTTTGCGGTACCGGCAAATGCGGCAAGGCTCCAAACCGCCTAGGAGGCCGTCGGACTTGAGCCGCGCGGGTCTATTGCGTCGACCCCGCAGCGCCGTTCGCGGCGGCGCGAGGCGGAGTCTGCCTTTTCGACTCGGCTGAGACCGCTGCGAGTCGCCCAAGACCC
>NZ_JAMXAX010000191.1 GCF_023913775.1 Acidovorax facilis | reverse complement strand
CGCCCATAGGGCCTTCGCAGCCGCGCGCAGCGCGTGCAAGCGCGGCGTGTAATGCAGTCGTCGGATGGGCCGGTGCGGGCGCAGGCGCAGTCATACCAGTCCCTTTTCGGCCATCGACAGCGCCTGGCCGGGCGCCACGATCACATGGTCGAGCACGCGCACGTCCACCAGTGCCAGCGTGGTCTTCAGGGTCTGGGTCAGCGCCTCGTCGGCCCGGCTGGGTTGCACGCTGCCGCTCGGGTGGTTGTGGGCCAGCACCACGGCGGCGGCCTGGTGGTGCAGGGCGCGCAGCACCACCTCGCGCGGGTACACGCTGGTCTGCGTGAGCGTGCCGCGAAACAGTTCCTCAAGCGCCAGCAGTCGGTTTTGCGCATCAAGGAACAGCACCGCAAACACCTCGTGCCCCTTGGCCGCCAGGTGCAGTTGCAGGTAGTGCTTGACGGTATCGGGCGAGTCGAACACCTCGCGTTCGCGCAGCTGCTGGGCCAGGGCGCGGCGAGCCAGCTCCAGCACCGCCACCAGTTCGGCGCGTTTGGCGGGGCCCAGGCCCTTGATGCGCTCCAGGTCGGCCGCGCTGGTGTGCAACAGCCCGGCAATGCCCCCGAAGCCGCCGTTGATGGCGCCGGTGTCCGGGTCGATGCCGGGCGGGTCCAGCAGCTCCTGCGCCATCTGCAGCACGCCCTTGCCCACGATGCCGGTGCGCAGCAGGATGGCCAGCAGCTCGGCATCGGCCAGCGCGGCGGGGCCGCGCGCCAGCAGTTTTTCGCGGGGCTGTGCGTCGGCGGGCAGGTCTTTGATGGCCATGGAAGAGGAGGTGGGACGCGCCAGCAGCGGTGGCGGCGGTAGGGGTTTGCCCGGTTTTCTACAATCGCGGCAGTTTATCGGGACTCTCATGACCTCTATTTCCACCTCCCTTCCCACTGTTCAGCCGGGTTCCTTCCTCACGCTGCACTACCGCCTGGCCGGTCCGGCGGGGGATGTGATCAACACTTTCACTGACAAGCCCGCCACCCTGTCGCTGGGCACGGGCGAGCTGTCGCCCGCCATGGAGCAGCGCCTGCTGGGACTGGCCGAAGGCACGCGCACCACCTTCGAGCTGGCTGCGGGCGAGGCTTTTGGTGAGCGCAACCCCGACATGCAGCAATGGGTGGCCCGCAAGCTGATGAACGAGCTGGGCGACCCCGACGAAAAGTACAACGTGGGCGATGTGGTGCAGTTCCCCACGCCTGACGGCCAGGGCAGCTACGCAGGCGCCGTGATGCAGGTGCGCGACGACGGCGCCGTGCTGTTCGACTTCAACCACCCGCTGGCAGGCCAGCCCGTGACCTTTGAAGTGCAACTGATCGGGATCCTGTGATGCAGGCACCGCAAGAAATCCTGCTGGCCGAGCCGCGCGGGTTTTGCGCAGGTGTGGACCGCGCCATCGAGATCGTGGAGCGCGCCATCCAGAAGTTTGGCGCCCCCATCTACGTGCGCCACGAGATCGTGCACAACACCTACGTGGTGAACGACCTCAAGGCCAAGGGCGCGATCTTCATTGAAGAGCTGTCGGACGTGCCCCCGGGCGCCACGCTGGTCTTCAGTGCCCACGGCGTGAGCAAGGCCGTGCAGCAAGAGGCCGTGGCGCGCGGCTTCAGCATTTTTGACGCCACCTGCCCGCTGGTGACCAAGGTGCACGTCGAAGTGGCCAAGCTCGCCAAAGAGGGCTACGAATTCATCATGATCGGCCACAAGGGCCACCCCGAGGTCGAGGGCACCATGGGCCAGCTCGACCACGGAATCCACCTGGTGGAAGACGTGGAAGACGTGGCCCGGGTGCAGCCCCGGCAGACTGAGAAGCTGGCCGTGGTCACGCAGACCACGCTGAGCGTGGACGATGCGGCCGAAATCTCGGCCGCCGTGCGCGCGCGCTTTCCCAGCGTGCGCGAGCCCAAGCAGCAGGACATTTGCTACGCCACGCAGAACCGCCAGGACGCCGTCAAGGTGCTGAGTCCGCAGGTGGACGTGGTGATTGTGGTGGGCAGCCCCACCAGCTCCAACAGCAACCGCCTGCGCGAGCTGGCTGCCAAGCTGGGCACCACCGCCTACATGGTGGACAGCGCCGACGAGCTGAAAGGCGAATGGTTTGATGGCCTCGCCCGCGTGGGGCTGACCGCTGGAGCCTCTGCGCCGGAAATCCTGGTGCAGCAGGTCATCGACCGCATCAAGGCGCTGGGTGCTGTGTCGGTACGCACCATGGCGGGCATTGAGGAAACCATCAAGTTCCCGCTGCCCAAGGGGCTCAAAATCGACGCGACCACCGGCTTGAGCATCACCGAACGCACGCCAGAGACCGGGCCTGCGGGGCATTGATCTGGGGCAGCGGGCGCCTCATGGGAAGGTGTTCGTTTGTTTTTGCTTCTTAATTGATAGCTGCTAGCGGTTGATGGATAAGCGCTAGGTCCTGATTTGAATCCTATTTTGTCGCCGTGCAGGATGGGTTGCGCTACAGCGCCATCGCAGGCCCGCTCCACAAATCCAGCGGTGGGTCCGCCGCCACCGCGCGCAGGATGTCGGTGCGGGAGATAAAACCCGACAGCACGCCCGCCTCGTCGGTCACCGGCAGGCCGGGCAGGCCCGTGTCCAGCAGCACGGCGGCCACGCGGCGCAGCTCGGTGTCGGGCGACACGGTGGGCACGGGGCTCACCATCACTTCGGATACCGGGCGGCGCGCCAGGTCGATGGCCTGCTTGACGGCACCGGGCTCGGGCAGCAGGTCCAGCGGCGCCATGTCGGCCCTCAGCAGCAGTCCGATCACACGGCCCAGCGCATCCACGACCGGCGCCTGCGCCACCTTGTGCTCGGCCAGGGTCTGCCAGGCATCGTTCACGCGCACACCGGGCGCCACACTCACGCCACCGGTGGTCATCACGTCGCTCACCTTGGTCAGCGGCTGTCGGGCGGTGGCCTGGGGGCCTTGTTCGGTTTGCGCATAGGCGCTCACGGCGTCGTGCATGCGCAGGTTGACGATGGCGGCAGGTGCGGCAGCGCTGGCATCGGCCGCAGTGGGACGGGGCGAGGCCGTGAAGATGGGCCCCGGCTGACCATCTTGCGCGTCCATGGCCCGCGTGCGCAGGGCCTGCGGGCGCTGCACGCTGCGCACCGCAGAAATACGCGCCAGGTTTTCGGGTCCACCCCGGTACATCTGGCCCGACGGGCCGAACACAAAAAACATGCTTTTTCTCCTGCGCGCAAGCCGACCACCGCGTTGGGGTGGGGGCTGCTCTGCCCATGTTATCGGCAGTTGTGCGGCGCGCGTGCAGTCAGCGTTGTGTCTGCATGTTGCGGGCAACCCCTACACTGCCCCTTCTTTTGACCCCACCAGCTTCACCGGAGCCCCTGCATGATCGACCGCGCCGCCATCGCCGCCGCCCGCCACCAACTGGCCACCCAGCCTGATTTTTTGCGCACCACGCCGCTGATGCGCGTTTCTGGCAAGTCCCTGGGCGTGGATTGCGCCGAGGTCTGGCTCAAGCTGGAGCACCTGCAGGTGGGCGGCAGCTTCAAGGCGCGCGGCATGTTGTACCGCCTCCTGGCCAACCCGGTGCCCGAGAGTGGCGTGATCATTGCCTCAGGCGGCAACGCCGGAATTGCCGTGGCTGCTGCCGCCAAGGCGCTGGGTGTGCGCTGCGAGGTGTTTGTGCCCGAGGTGTCGCCCGAGGCCAAGCGCGCCCGGCTGCGCGCGCTGGGCGCCGAGGTGGTCGTCACCGGCGCTGCCTATTCACAAGCCTTCGAGGCCTGCGTGGCCCGCCAGAAGGCCACCGGCGCGCTGCAGGCCCACGCCTACGACCAGCCCGAGGTGGTGGCCGGGGCAGGCACCTTGGCACTGGAGATGGAAGAGCAGGGTGGCCGCCTGCCCGACACGGTGCTGGTCAGTGTGGGCGGCGGTGGCCTCATCGGCGGCGTGGCCGCGTGGGTGGAGAGCCGCGCCCATGTTGTCGCGTTGGAGCCAGAACTTGCGCCCACCCTGCACGCGGCGCGCGCCGCAGGCCAGCCGGTGGATGTGGACGTGGGTGGCGTGGCCGCTGATTCCCTCGGCGCGCGCCGCATCGGCGCCATTGGCTGGGAGGTCAGCCAGCGCCATGTGCACGATGCCCTGCTGCTGCCCGACGACGCCATCCGCGCCGCCCAGCTGTGGCTGTGGAAAGAGCTGAAACTGGCCGTGGAGCCCGCTGCCGCGCTGGGTTTGGCGGCGTTGCAGATCGGTGCCTACAAGCCCCAGCCGCAGGAAACGGTGGCCCTCATTCTCTGCGGCGCCAACTTCGACCCGGCAATCCTTGCCTGAGCCCAGGCCGACCACCCCTTTAAAATCCAGCCATGCTTGACATTCTTCTCCTCCGCAAAGACCTCGACACCGCCATCGCGCGGCTGGAAACCCGCAAAAAGCCCCAGGCCTTCCTGGACGTCTCCGCATTCCAGGCCCTGGAGTCCGAACGCAAGACGCTGCAGACCCGCACCGAAGAGCTGCAGGCCCAGCGCAACCAGCTGTCCAAGCAGGTCGGCATGCTGATGAGCCGGGGCGACAAGGATGGTGCCGAAGCCATCAAGGCCCAGGTGGCCGCAGGCAAGGTGGAACTGGAACAATCCGCTGCCCGCCTGGAACAGATCCAGGCCGAGCTGCTGGCCATGCTGGTCGCTGTGCCCAACCTGCCACATGAATCCGTGCCGGTGGGCAGCGACGAAGCGGGCAACGTGGAAGTGCGCCGCTGGGGCACCCCCGCCAAGTTCGATTTCGAAGTGAAGGACCATGTGGATGTGGGCACACCGCTGGGCCTGGACTTCGACATGGGCGTCAAGCTCTCGGGCTCGCGCTTCACCGTGATGAAGGGCCCGATTGCACGCCTGCACCGCGCACTGAGCCAGTTCATGTTGGACGTTCAGACCCAGGAGCATGGCTACACCGAGTGCTATGTGCCCTACGCTGTGAATGCCGATTCCCTCAAGGGCACCGGCCAGCTGCCCAAGTTTGAAGGCGATCTGTTTGCTGCCAAGAAGGGCGGCCAGGATGGCGAGCCTGTGCCGGACAACGCTGCGCTGTACCTGATCCCCACCAGCGAAGTACCGCTGACCAACTTTGTGCGCGACGTGGTGGTGGCCGAATCCGACCTGCCCATCAAGCTCACGGCCCACACGCCGTGCTTCCGTTCTGAGGCTGGCAGCTACGGCCGCGACACGCGCGGGATGATCCGCCAGCACCAGTTCGACAAGGTCGAGATGGTGCAGATCGTCCACCCCGACAAGAGCTACGAAGCGCTGGAGGAAATGACCCGCCACGCCGAGACCGTCCTGCAGAAGCTGGGCCTGCCCTACCGCGTGATGAGCCTGTGCACCGGCGACATGGGCTTTGGCGCCGCCAAGACTTATGACCTGGAAGTGTGGCTGCCCGCGCAGGACACCTACCGCGAAATCAGCTCGGTGAGCAACTGCGAAGCCTTCCAGGCCCGCCGCCTGCAGGCCCGTTTCAAGAATGCACAAGGCAAGAACGAACTGCTGCACACGCTGAATGGCTCCGGCTTGGCCGTGGGCCGCACGCTGGTGGCGGTGCTGGAAAACTATCAGCGTGCGGACGGAACCGTCGAGGTTCCGGCCGTTCTCCGCCCCTACATGGGCGGAGTGTCGGAGCTTGCTCCGACCTGAGCGGATAGTTTCTGTGTAGGCTCACTTTCGCAACGCGAAAGTTAAGCGAAGCGTGCCGGAACTACAACCACCAGCGCGCGGACGGCTCCGTAGAGGTGCCAGAGGTACTGCGCCCCTACATGGGTGGAGTGTCGGAGCTGACACCCGCGGCCTGACCGGCCACGTGTTGCGCCCCGGATCGGCTTTGGCCGGGCGCACCCCGCAGGGCCTGCCCACGCAAATCAAATGCGCGGGCAGGCCTTGGTGTTTTTGCGGCCCCGCAATGGTTGTGGGGCGCCGATTCGGGACAATGCGGCCATGACTTCTCCCGACACCCCTCCTGGCATCGCATCCCCCAGCACCCCCATCCGTCTCACCCAATACAGCCACGGTGCAGGCTGTGGCTGCAAGATCAGCCCCAAGGTGCTCGACGTGATCCTGGCGGGCAGCGGCGCCCAGAACCTGGACCCCCGCCTTTGGGTGGGCAATGCGTCGCGGGACGACGCTGCCGTGTACGCGCTGGACGACGAACGCGGTGTGGTGTCCACCACCGACTTTTTCATGCCCATCGTGGACGACCCGTTCGACTTCGGGCGTATTGCTGCCACCAATGCCATCAGCGACATCTATGCCATGGGTGCAGACCCCCTGATGGCCATTGCCATCCTGGGTTGGCCGGTGAATGTGCTGCCGCCCGAGGTGGCACGCGAGGTGGTACGCGGCGGACGCGCGGTGTGCGACGCTGCAGGCATTCCGCTGGCCGGCGGGCATTCGATAGATGCGCCGGAGCCCATCTTCGGGCTGGCCGTGACGGGCGTGGTGGAAAAACGCCACCTCAAGCGCAACGACACCGCCACGGCGGGCTGCCGCCTGTACCTGACCAAGCCGCTGGGGATCGGCATCCTCACCACCGCAGAGAAAAAGGCCAAGCTGCGGCCCGAGGACGTAGGCCGCGCGCGCGACCTGATGTGCACCCTCAACCAGCCCGGCAGCCGTTTTGGCAAGTTGCCGGGCGTCATGGCCATGACCGATGTCACGGGCTTTGGCTTGCTGGGCCACCTGGTCGAGATGGCCGAGGGCAGTGGCCTGACGGCGGTCCTTGACTATGCCGCCGTACCGCGCCTGAGCGGCGTGGAGTACTACCTGGCCGAAGGCTGCGTGCCCGGCGGCACCCAGCGCAACTTCGACAGCTATGGCGCCAGGATTGCGCCGCTGGACGATACGCAGAAGCAACTGTTGTGCGACCCACAGACCAGCGGCGGCTTGTTGGTTGCCGTGGCACCCGAAGGCGAGAGCGATTTTCTGCAAGTGGCAGCCGGGTGTGGCTTGCAGCTCGCGCCCATCGGCCACTTGACCGCGCGACAGGCCTTCACTGTCGTTTTGGGCTGACCATGGAGAACCTGGCCGACTACCGGCACATCTTTCTGAACGATGTGCCCATGATGGATGTGCGTGCACCCGTGGAGTTTGCCCAGGGGGCTTTCCCTGCAGTGGTCAACCTACCCTTGATGGACGATGCCGAGCGCCAGCAGGTGGGCACCTGCTACAAGCAGCGGGGCCAGCACGCGGCCATTGCGCTGGGGCACACGCTGGTGTCCGGCGACATCAAGCGGGCGCGCATCCAGGCCTGGGCCGAGTTTGCACGGGCCCATCCGCAGGGCGTGCTCTATTGTTTTCGCGGCGGCTTGCGCTCCCAGATCGTCCAGCAGTGGCTGCAGACCGAAGCGGGCATCGACTACCCCCGCGTGATCGGTGGCTACAAGGCCATGCGCACCTTCCTGCTGCAGACCACGCAGGCTGCCGCGCAGGAATGCCGGTTTGTAGTGCTTGGCGGGCTCACGGGCACCGGCAAGACCGAGTTGATTGAACAGCTGGCCAGCGGACTTGACCTGGAGCGGCACGCGAACCACCGGGGATCCAGCTTTGGCCAGCGTGTGAGCGGCCAGCCCGCGCAGATTGATTTCGAGAACCAGCTGGCCATCGACATCCTCAAGAAGCGCGCGGCAGGGCAGCGGCTGTTCGTCGTCGAGGACGAGGGCCGGCATGTGGGGCGCTGCGCTGTGCCGCTGGAGCTGAGGCTGTGCCTGGAGCAGGCCCCGATGGTGTATGTCGACGAGCCCTTTGAAGCCAGGGTTGAGCGCATCCTGCGGGACTACGTGGTCGCGCAGTGCGCCGAGTTTTGTGCTGCGCAGGGCGAGGTGCAGGGGTTTGACGCCTTCTCTGCCCGCCTGCTGGAAAGCCTGGACAAACTGCACAAGCGCCTGGGGGGAGATCGTCACCAGCTGCTGCGGGCGACGATGCTCCGCGCCCTGGCCCAGCAGAAGGCGCAGGGCGACGCTGCGCAGCACCGCGACTGGATCACGGCGCTGCTGCGGTGTTACTACGACCCCATGTACGCTTATCAGCGCGAAAGCCGGGCTGGCCGCATTGAGTTTCAAGGGGCCTACGGTGAAGTCCTGGCTTATTTGCGGGAACGCGCCGGGCTCTCAAGCTGCCAGTCGTAGGGACCCTCTGCACGAATCACCGCGCCGTGTGCATCTGCGGCCTCGGGCGGTCTGCTGCGTTGCAGATACTCGCAATAGCTACGGCCATTGCTGCGTTTTGCGCCTTGCAGCCGATCCCGATCCGCAGCGCCCACTTGCCGCTCAATTCGTGCAGAGAATCCCTAGGGATGTCCTGCATAACTCCCTGCGGTCTGTGATAGCGCGGTCTCGGGCAGTCCGCTGCGTTGCTTTTCTTGCCAATAGCCCGGCTATTGGCTGCCAAAAGACGCCTTGCGGCCCCACCCGATCCGCACTACCACCGACTCGCGAGGGTTATGCAGGACATCCCTAGCGCAGGCGACACCGAAAAGTCCACCTCTGCCTGCGCCAGGCGTTGCATGGCGGGGATCAGTGCCCGCGCATCACCCCGGCGCCACTGGAAGCTGTATTGCAGCGGCGCTAGTGGCGTGCGTGCGCCCGGGGCGCGCAAACCCAGCGGGCCCACCCACCCCGAGGGCAGAAACCCC
>NZ_JAMXAX010000190.1 GCF_023913775.1 Acidovorax facilis | reverse complement strand
CCCCAGGATGACTTTGGGCTGGAGCAAGCCTATTGAGGTGTATGCCGAGCATTTGGCTCGCTTGGCCCAACAGCCCGATTCAGTCCATTAACTTGATTGTTGCACTTGGACTTGAAACCGCCCTTATTCATCAAGCGCTAATAGCTATCAAAACAGTAGCATCAGGATTCCCAGGCACCTTTCGATGGCGCGCCTCTGCCACCCGCCGTCCACGACTACCCGTTGCGCCGCGCCGCCTCGTACAGGCCCTGCACCTTGGGCACATTCACCTCCAGCTCACGGATGCGCGCGGGGCCCGAGGGGTGGGTGGACAAGAACGCCAGCCCGCCCTGCTTGCTGCCGCTGGCGTTGCCCATCTTCTGCCACAGGCTTACGGCGGCCGAGGGCTGGTAGCCCGCGCGGGCGGCCAGCTCCAGGCCCACCAGGTCGGCATCGGTCTCGTCCGAGCGGCTGAACTGCAGCGTGAGCAGCTGCCCACCCAGCCCCGCCGCCGCCTGGCCCAGGTCGCCAAGCCCCAGCAGCTGCGAGCCCAGGCGCAGTGCCAGGTTGGTGCCCTGCGTCTTGGCGATGCGCTCGCGCGCGTGTTCACGCAGGGCGTGGGCCATTTCGTGGCCCATGATCATGGCGGTCTCATCGTCGGTGAGCTTGAGCTGGTCCAGGATGCCGGTGTAGAACGCAATCTTGCCGCCGGGCATGCAGAAGGCGTTGATCTGCGAACTGCCGATGAGGTTGACCTCCCAGCGCCATTGTTTGGCGCGGTCGTTCCACGGCATGGTGTGCGGAATCAGCCGCTTGGCGATGGCGTGCAGGCGCTGCAGCTGCGGGTGGTCGCTGGGTGCCAGCGCGCGCTTGGCCTTGGCCTGCTGCAGCATCTGCTGGTACTGCTGGGCGGCGGAGTTTTCCAGCGTTTCAGCGGGCACCAGCTTGCGCAGGCTGGATGCCGAGCCCACCTCGACCTGCGCGAGCACTGGCGCCGCAGCGCTGGCGCCTGCCGCCAGCAGGAAGGCGCGGCGCGCCGACCACGGGGACGAGGGCGCAACAGAGGGAGCGGGGCAGAAAAGACACATACAAGGCGATCCCAGAAGGAATAATGAGCAGAGCTGGCACACAATGCACCAGAGTCTGCCGCGCAGATGGAGGCCGGCAGGCTGGCTACAAGGGTGTGTCGGCGATGATAGACAAAACCTCCGCGCGCCCATGTCAGACACCTCCACTTCATCCGCCCCCAACCTCACCCCGGAAAAGCCGCACCGCACGCCCTGGCTGCAGACCCTGCGCGTGTACCTGGAGCCCGCCAGCCTGCGCATGCTCACGCTCGGGTTCTCGGCCGGGCTGCCACTGCTGCTGGTGCTGGGCACGCTGAGCTTTCGCCTGCGCGAGGCGGGCATTGACCGCAGCACCATCGGCTACCTGAGCTGGGTGGGCCTGGCCTACGGCTTCAAGTGGGTGTGGGCACCACTGGTAGACCGGCTGCCGATTCCGCTGCTCACAAACGCGCTGGGGCGCAGGCGCAGCTGGCTGCTGCTGTCGCAGGCGCTGATCGTGGGCGGGCTCATCGGCATGGCGCTGGCCGACCCGCGCCAGACCCTGGGGCCCATCGTGTGGTGCGCGTTGGCCGTGGCATTTGGCTCGGCCACGCAGGACATCGCGCTCGATGCGTTTCGCATCGAATCCGCCGACGCCAACCACCAGGCGGCGCTGGCAGCGTCGTACCAGACGGGCTACCGCCTGGCCATGATCTGGGCCGGAGCGGGCGTGTTGTGGATTGCAGCGCGCTCCGAGGTGGCGCCCGCCGTGGGCCAGGCCATCGCACAAGGCGCTGCGGCCTACCAGAACAGCGCGTGGCAGGTGGCGTACCTGGTGATGGCGGCCTCGATGGCCGTGGGCGTGGTCACCGTGCTGTTCTCGCGCGAGCCCGCGCCCGTGCAACTGCCCCCTGCGCGCAACGCGGCGGAGTGGATCCAGAGCGCCATGGTGGAGCCTTTTGCCGACTTTCTGCGCCGCTATGGCTGGCACGCGGCGCTGATCCTCGCGCTCATCGCCGTGTACCGCATCAGCGATGTGGTGATGGGCATCATGGCCAACCCGTTTTATGTGGACATGGGCTTCACCAAAGACGAAGTGGCCGCCGTGACCAAGATCTACGGCGTGATCATGACGCTGGCCGGTGCCTTCGTGGGCGGCGTGTTGTCGATGCGGTTTGGCGTGATGCGCATCCTGATGCTGGGCGCCATCCTGAGCGCGGCCAGCAACCTGCTGTTCGCCTGGCTGGCGGGCCACGGACACGACGTGACGGCGCTGATTGCCGTGGTGTCGGCCGACAACCTGGCCAGCGGCATTGCGTCGGCCGCATTCATTGCCTATCTGTCGAGCCTGACGAACGTGAGTTACTCGGCCACGCAGTACGCACTGTTCAGCTCGATGATGTTGCTGCTGCCGAAATTCGTGGCGGGTTTCTCGGGCGATTATGTGAATGCGTTTGGCTATGCGCAGTTCTTCACATCGACGGCGCTGCTGGGGTTGCCGGTGCTGGTGCTGGTGTGGCTGGCATCGCGGGTGCAGGCTCCCCCAGCAACGCAATCCGCACACACGTCCCCTGGCCCGGCACAGACGTGACATCCAGCTGCGCGCCGATAGCCTGCGCGCGTGCGCGCATGTTGGCCAGCCCCTGGCCCCCGGCTGCAGACGGGCCGGGCATGCCGATGCCGTTGTCGGCGATCTCCAGCACCAGACACGGCGACTCATCATCGGGCTGGCGTACCAGCCCCGGCTGCTGGTGCGCGCTGACCCGTACGCGGGTGGCCTGCGCATGCCGCAGCACGTTGGTGAATGCCTCCAGCAGGATGCGCTGGATCTGAAGCACCCTGTGCGGCGTGAGGCTGTCCAGCGTGGGCAGTTCTTCGTCCACCTGCCAATCGACCGAGATGCCCGAGGCGGCCAGCCGCGGTTGTAGCCGGTAGCGCAGCGTGGCCAGCACCGTGGCCAGGTCACCGTCCACCGGCTGCATGGCGTCCACGGCCATGCGCAGCTCATCGAGCGCCGCGTGGGCATGCTCACGCAGCGCGGCCCGGCTGGACCGGCCTTTGCCAATGAGGCTGAGCAGCCCCACCAGTTGCGATCCCACGCCGTCGTGGATGTCGCGCATGATGCGCTGGCGCTCCTGCAGGGCCGCGTGCTGCTCATGCTCCTGCTGCAGGAGCGCGTAGCTGACCTCCAGCTCACGCTCGCGCTGGCGCACCTTCTCGTCCAGGGAGTTGCTCAGGGCCTGGTATGCACGCACCTGGCGGGCATAACGATCCAGGATGAGCCAGCCCATCAGGAGCACGAAGAGCATGGTCGCCAGAGGAAGGTACGAAGAGCGGCCCACGCTTTCTGTCGCGATGCGGATCTCCAGGAAGTCGTACAGGCCCGCGCCTATGGGAACGAAGCTGGCAATACAGAAGGCGATGGCCTCGGGCTTGCGGGCCACGATCGCTTCCCGTGCAGCGATGACATAGGCCCCAACCGCAGGCACGAACAGCAATCCCAGGGCGGCGGTCCAGTACTCCGGCTGGAACAGGCCAAAAGCTGCTGACACCAGGAGGGTTTCAGCGAGCAGCAGCACCCAGAAGGCCCGCCGGGCCCCAGGCCCGTCGCGGCCGATCAAAGCCAGCGAGAAGCGCACCAGCAGCAGGACGTGCACCGCCAGCGAGAGCGCCACGATGCCGCCCCACACCGGCCATCCCAGGGGCGAGGTGCTCCACAGACGGTCGCCGAAGCGCAGCATCCCGAACGGCGCGCACAGCGCGAAATAGCCGTACACCGGCTCCCGGTTGAGGTGCCACAGCCCTGCGGCAATCACGCCCGTGAGGGCCAGTGCAAACACCACGGCCACTGCGCCCCACTGCCGCCAGACATAGCGCTCGCGGTACTGCGGCTGAAGCACGGCCTCAGGCCCGAAGCGCGGTGCGGCCAGTCCACCCCAGCGCACCGCTTGCACGGCTACACGAACCTCCAGCACGGTGGGGACGCTTAGTGACAACAGGCGCGCAGGCACGGGCACCCACAGCGGCGCCTTGGTCGCATCGGTGCGGCCGTCGCCCAGCACGCCGCGGTGTGCAATCAGATCGCCGCCGACGAAGACTTCGACCTGGTTGCCCACCCGGGGAAAATAGACCCCCCTGAGGACCCCATCGGACGGCACGGGAGGAAGCGCCAGCAGGTAGCGCGCGCGCCCGGACTTGCCGGGGTAGGCCTTGTCCCAGAGATGTGGAAGCGCCACCAGCCCCGACCAGGGTTCGGCGCCATCGGGTTCGAGGTACGCATGGGCCTGCGCAATCGTCCCTACCTCCGGTTGGGCATGCACCGTGCCGCCGAGAAGCACCCACAGCACCGCAATCCAGAGCACGCGCAGCGGTGCCTCCCGCGGCATGCCCGGTAGCCTGCTACAGAAGCCCCAGCTGCCGCGCCTCGTGAATCGCCTCCGTCTTTGAATGAACCGCCAGCTTGCTGTAGATGTTCTTGACATGCGATTGGACCGTGGAAGGCGAGATGCCCAGGATCTCTGCGGTTTCGGCGTAGGTGTAGCCGCGCGCAAGCTTGGCGAGGATATCCCGCTCCCGCGCCGTCAAGGTCGCATCGGCGGGAAGCGCACTGGTCGTCGCTGGCGCGGGCGACAGACGTGTCAGCAACTGGCGCGCGATGATGGGGGTCATGGGCGATCCGCCGGCGTTCAGGCTCAGGACATGGTCGGCGAGATCGTCTTCGGTCCCGTCCTTGAGGAGGTAGCCGCGTGCGCCGGCTTCAAAGGCGCGCATCATGTTGGCCTCGTCACCGAACATGCTGATGACCATGATCTCGGTTCCGGGCGAAAGCTTGCGGCAATGGCTGATGACCTGAAGGCCGGACCCGTCGGGCAACCCGAGGTCCACGAGGAGCACGTCCACACGGTGGTCGCGCAGCCAAGCCACCATCTCGCCCACCGTGCCCGCAGAGTAGGCCAGCCACAGGCGGTCGGCCCGCGCCAGCGCGTGCTCGAACCGCCGCCGCGTGCGCGGATCGTCCTCCACGATCGCCACGGAGATGTCGCGCCCGGACGGGGCAAGGTGAGGCTCCGGGAGCGTCATGCGGATGGCGGGCTGGCGCCGTGGCATCCCGGCGGAAGGAAGGGGGAATTCATGCTCCGAGCGTAGGGGCAAAGCAGTGCCCGCACAAGAAGAAGCTGCGCCTCCTGCTCATGGCATGCGTGCAACACAAGCGGCCCGGGCGGGACCGCGCGTCAGGGCAAGTTTGGCCGCGGTCGTACGGCTGCACGGGCTTGGTGGCTTTACGGGAGGTTTACATGGCCGACAACGCACCGAGACAGCCCTTGGCGACCATGAAGCCACCCGCTACTACACTGCCCCCATGAGTTCCCAACTGCTGATGATCGAAGACGACGCCCGCCTCGCACAGATGGTGGGCGAGTACCTGGGCCAGTCGGGCCTGCAGGTCACGCACCGCGCGGACGGCAAGAGTGGCCTGGCGCAGCTGCAGGGACCCGACGCCGGGCCGCTGCCCGACCTCGTGATCCTGGACCTCATGCTGCCCGACATGGACGGCCTGGAAGTGTGCCGGCGCATCCGCTCGTTGCAAGGCCACGCGGCCCAGGTGCCGGTGCTCATGCTCACCGCCAAGGGCGACCCCATGGACCGCATCATCGGCCTGGAGCTGGGTGCCGACGATTACCTGCCCAAGCCGTTTGAGCCGCGCGAGCTGCTGGCCCGCATCCGCGCCATCCTGCGCCGCCGCACCGATGGCGGCAATGCAACGGCGGCCACGCAGGTCCTGCGTTTTGGCACGCTGGAGATCGACCGCGACGCCCGCACCGTGACCGTGGCAGGCGAGCTGGCCGACCTCACCTCCTACCAGTTCGACCTGCTGGTGGCGCTGGCCGAGCGCGCGGGCCGGGTGCTCACGCGCGACCAGATCATGGAGGCCGTGCGCGGCCGCGAGCTGGAGGCGTTTGACCGCTCCATCGACGTGCACATGGGCCGCATCCGTGCCGCCATAGAGGCCGACGCCAAGAACCCGCGCCGCATCCTCACGGTGCGTGGCGTGGGCTACGTTTTTGCGAAACAACAAGACTGATATGTCCCCCCCTGAGTCGCTTCGCTCCTTCCCCCCAGGGGGACGACGCCCTCGCTGCGGGGCGGCCCTTGCTCGGCGTCCCTGGCCTGGGCCTCGCCAGTTTTGAGCAATGCGCAGTTGCTGACGCTGCACGAACATTCATGTCCCTGTCCACCCCTTTTTCCCGCCGTCTGTACCTGCGCATCTGGCTGGCCGTGGTCGGCGGCATCGCGGTGCTGACGCTGACCGTGGGCTGGGCCTGGCGCATGGCCGAGGAACAAAAGGCGCAGAACGCCCAGCCGTTCGTGCCGCCCTCGCGCGAGATGGTGCTGCGCGATCCCAACGGCACGCAGGTGCTCAAGGGCCTGGCCACGCGCCAGCCCAGCGAGCCGGGCGAAGGCATTGAATTCCAGATCCAATCGGACACCGGGCAGGTCTTTCTGCTGCAGATGGCGCCTCGCCAGCCACGCGGCGATCGGGGCGGCCGACCCGGAGGTCCGAACCAGGGCGACGCCGCGTTCTGGACCCGGCCACCGTTCGGCTTTTTGTGGCTGCTGGGCATCGTGGGCCTGGCCGTGGCCGTGGGTGTGTACCCCATCATCCGGCGCCTCACGCTGCGGCTCGAAGCCCTGCAACGCAGCGTGCAAAAGTTTGGCGAGGGAGACCTGTCGGTGCGTGTGCCCGAGCAAGGGCAGGACGAAGTGGCCGACCTCGCGCGCCAGTTCAACGCCGCCGCTGCGCGCGTGGAAACGCTGGTCAAGTCGCACAAATCGCTGCTGGCCAACGCCTCGCACGAACTGCGCTCACCGCTCACCCGCATCCGCATGGGGCTGGAGCTGATGGGCGGGCAGCAGCCCTCGCCCGCGTTCCGTGAGGAAATCCTGCGCAACATTGCCGAGCTGGACCAGCTCGTGGACGAGATCCTGCTGGCCAGTCGCCTGGATGCACGCGAAGCCGATGTGGGTACCGTGGAGCTGGTGGATCTGATCGGCCTGGCCGCCGAAGAGTGTGCACGGGTGGATGCCGACCTGGACGTGAGTTCGGACTCGGTGGACGTACGCGGCATCCCCAAGCTTCTGCGCCGCGCCATCCGCAACCTGTTGGAAAACGCCCGGCGCTACAGCACCGGCGAGATCACCCTGGTGGTCGAACGCCGCCAGGGCTACGCCGAGGTGCGCGTGTGCGACCGGGGTCCGGGCGTGCCCGTGACCCAGCGTGAACGCATCTTCGAGCCCTTCTACCGCTTGCCCGGCGCCAGCGAGCGCGCCGGGGGCGTGGGCCTGGGGCTGGCGCTGGTGCGCTCGATTGCAGGGCGCCACAACGGCACGGTGCACTGCGAGGACCGGCCGGATGGCGCGAGTGGCGCGTGCTTTGTGCTGCGGTTGCCCCTCCCCCAATAGCTATCACATCGATAGCTGCATGCGCTCATTGGATAAGCGCTACAGGCCATTTTTAGCTTAGCTCACGTTCTCCAGCGCCAGGCCATCAGCGCATACAGCGCCCAGTCAAACCCCTGCGCCTGCGAGCCCGCGCGCGCCAAGAGTGCAGCCGCCATGGGCGGCCCCGCGATCTGGCCGATGCCGTACAGCGCGGTCATCAGGCCGGTGAAGCCTGCGCCCGCCTGGGGCCACTGGTGCCGCGCCTCCTGTAACGCAAAGAACGTGATGGCCGTGAAGGGCAAGCCCAGCAGCAGGCTGCCGAATGCAAAGCCCGCCGGGCCGGGCCAGAGCAGGCCCAGGCCGATGGCCGCCGCCTGCAGCAGGTAGGCCCCCGCCAGCAGCAGGCGCCGGTCCCGCGCAGGGTGAATGCGCGTGGACAGCAACGCCCCCAGCGCCACACCCGCGCCGAAGATGGGCCAGAACAGGTCGGGCCAGACCGAGCCCGCAGGCAGCGCGGCCCGCGCGATCACGGGCAGGAAGGTGGCCGTGACGATGTAGCCCAGGCCGGCCAGGCCATAGGCCAGCGCCAGCAGGGCGCGCTCGGCTGCCGGGTTCGGCGCGGGCGGAGGTGGCGCCGTGGCCGCCATGCTTGCGGCGCTTGGCCCCACCGAGGAGGCTTCGCTGCCCCGCACCACCGGCCACACCAGCGCGCACAGCAAGGCGGCAAGCACGGCGAACACCGCCCAGCCCGTGGCGGCGCTCCAGCCCGCTGCCACCATGGCGCTGGTGGGCAGGCCGGTGGCGACGATGCCCAGGCCTGGGCCGCAAAAGATCAACCCGCCCAGGGCCGGATGCCCCAGGTGGGCCAGCCGGCCCATGCACCAGTTGGCCGTGCCCAGGAACACCATGGCGCTGGCCACACCGGCCAGCAGCCGCATCAGGGGCCACAGCCAGGGCCATGGCAAGGCCAGCGCGGCCGTGAGCAGCACCGTGGCCACCAGCCCGCCCCGTACCAGGGCCGCATTGCCAGGCACCGCGTCCAGGCGCCGGCCCAGCCAGGGCAAGGCCATGTACAGCAGCGCACCCCCCAGGTAGCCCGCGTAGTTGGCCGTGGCCAGCCAGCTGCCGGTGGCGATGTCCACCACGCCGTCGTGCAGCATCATGGGCAAGAGGGGCGTGAAGGCGAAGCGGCCGATGCCCATGGCGGCCGCCAGCGCGGCCATGCCCGCCAGTGCGACCTGGAGCGCGGAGGAGCCGGTATCGCCACGGCGGGTGGACGCCAGCGTGGAAGAAGAAGTGGCCTGGGTCACGGCATTGGGGCGGTTGCGCGGTGGGACGGTGGGAGGGGAGTTGCGGCGT
>NZ_JAMXAX010000018.1 GCF_023913775.1 Acidovorax facilis | reverse complement strand
ACGAGCCGCCGCAGGGCGACGTGGAAGAGACGCTGGCGGCAATCTGGGCCGAGGTTCTGCGGGTCGAGCGCGTGGGCCGGCACGACAACTTCTTCGAGCTCGGCGGGCATTCGCTGCTGGCTGTGCAGATAGTGGCGCGTATTCAGACGTCGCTGCGATCCGATTTGACCATCCGCCGTGTCTTTTCTCACCCAACCTTGACAAGCATGGCCTCGTTGATTGCAGGCGAATCTCGGGCGCAGAGCACCTCGTCCTTGGCCGAAATTGACGCTTTCATGGATAACCTGGAAGCTGTGTGATGAACAGTCCCACAACCTACCGAATCGCTGAACGATTCGCGCGGCTTGGTTTCGAGCAAAGGCGTGCGGTCTACCAAAAGATCAAACTGGAGGGTTTGGCCATTGGCCAATTTCCGATCCTCAAGCGAGATGAATCGGCATGGGATTTGTGTCCTGCTTCCTACGCCCAAGTGCGGCAGTGGTTTCTGTGGCAGTTGGACCCTGAGAGCACGGCATACCACATCACCGGTGCATTGAAGCTCAAGGGCGAGCTAAACACTGGTGCGCTGAGGGCGAGCTTTGATGCGCTGGTGGCTCGGCACGAATCGTTGCGCACGGTGTTCCGTGCGGGCGGGGATGGGTTAGCCGAGCAGGTGATTCTGAAGGAAGGGGGAGTACATCTCGAAGAAATTGACGTGAGCAGAGTAGATGCGTCAGAGCGGGCCGGGCGGGTGCAAGCCGCAGTGACGCGGCTGCAGCAGACTCCGTTCGACCTAGAGCGAGGCCCTCTGTTGCGGGTGGGGGTGATCAGGGAGGCGGCCGATGAGCACGTGCTGGCGGTTGTGATGCACCATATCGTATCGGACGGCTGGTCGTTGCAGGTGATCGTTGACGAGTTCGTGGCGCAGTATCGGGCGCGGGTGCAAGGGCTTGATCCCGAGCTTCCGGCACTGCCAATTCAATACGCGGACTACGCGGTGTGGCAGAGGAACTGGCTGGAAGCCGGGGAGAAAGAGTGTCAGCTCGAGCACTGGAAGACGCAACTGGGTAACGAGCATCCGGTGTTGCAATTGCCGGTGGATCATCCCCGTCGGCCGGACGGGCGCTACACCACGGCGCGCCATAGGCTTGAGTTGCCTGCGGCACTAGTGAGAGGACTGCAAGTGCGGGCGCGTGACGAGGGGGCGACACTTTTCATTGCGCTGTTGGCTGCCTTGCAGGCACTGCTGTCGCGCTACAGCGATCACAACGATATTCGGGTGGGCGTTCCGATCGCCAACCGCCACCGGGTGGAGACCGAAGCAGTGGTGGGCTTCTTCGTGAACACGCAGGTGCTGCGCAATGTCATCGACAGGCGGATGAGTCTGGATCAGGTGTTCAGGCAAACCAAGGAAGTGGCGCTCGGTGCTCAGATCCACCAGGATCTGCCTTTCGAGCAACTGGTGGAGGCGTTGCAGCCTGAGCGCGACTTAGGAGCCAATCCACTGTTTCAAGTCATGTTCAACCACCAGCGGAGTGACCGACTAGCACCGCTGCAACTGCCCGGGTTGAGTCTGAAAGACTACGAACTCGGTGGGCAGAGGGCGCAGTTCGAGCTGACGGTGGACAGCATTGAGGCTGCGGACGGACGGGTACACGTGAACTTCACCTATGCCCGGGAGCTGTTCGAGCCCGGCACCATCGAACGTATGGCGGGGCACTATGTGGCGGTGCTGCGGGCGCTGGCCGAACGCCCGCAGCAGGCGGTAGATGAGGTCGAACTCCTGAGCGAGGAGGAGCGTCGGCAACTGACCGATTGGGGCGTGAATGAGCAGCGGTACCTGGACGTGGAACCGGTGCATCGGCTGATCGAACGACAGACGCAGCAACGGCCGGAAGCTACTGCGCTGCTGTTCGGCGACGAGCAGTTGAGCTATGCCGAGCTCAACGTCCGGGCCAACCGCTTGGCGCACCGGCTGATCGGGCTGGGTGTGAAGCCGGAGGCGAAGGTGGGCATTGCGGTGGAGCGCTCGGTCGAGATGGTGGTTGGGCTGTTGGCAATCCTGAAGGCGGGCGGGGCATACGTTCCGTTGGACCCGGAGTATCCAGCGGAACGGCTGGCCTACATGATCGAAGACAGCGGGATTGGGTTGCTGCTTACTCAAAGCCATGTGAGCAGGCGGTTGCCCGGTCTGGATGCACTGGACGCTCTTGAGCTAGGCACGCTGGAGTTGGAGGGCGAGTCGGAGCACGACCCACAAGTGGCGGTGCACGGAGACAACTTGGCGTATGTGATCTACACCTCGGGCTCCACCGGCAGGCCCAAGGGAGCGGCGATCCGGCACCGGTCTCTGGTCAGCTGCATGAGCTGGATGCAGCAAACCTATGGTCTGACGCCAACCGACACCGTGTTGCACAAGGCGCCGTTCGGCTTCGACGTGTCCGCATGGGAGATCTTCTGGCCGCTGACGGCAGGGGTGCGGCTGGTGGTGGCTAACCCCGGTGACCACCGTGACCCCGAGCGGATCACCGAGCTGATCCGCCGACACCAGATCACGACGCTGAACTTTGTGCCGGCGATGCTGCAGGCCTTCCTGGCCCATGAAGGCATCGAAGAGCAGACCCGGCTGCGGTACGTGATTTGCGGGGGCGAAGCCATGCCGGTGGCCACACAAGGCGAGGCGCTACGGCGCCTCGCAGGCGTGAGCCTGCAAAACCTGTACGGCCCGACCGAAACCACGATTCACGTCACCCAGTGGACGTGCCGGGACGACAGGGCAAGCCTGGTGCCGATCGGGCGCCCCATCTCCGAGACCAGTGCCTATGTGCTGGATGAGTCCTTGAACCTCGTCGCTCAAGGGGTGGCCGGTGAGCTGTACATCGGTGGTGAGCTGCTGGGTCGCGGCTACCTGAACCGAGCGGGCTTGAGCGCGGAACGGTTCGTGGCGGATCCGTTCGACGAGCGGGGCGGGCGGCTGTACCGCACGGGTGACTTGGTGCGGTGGAACGTCGATGGACAGATCGAGTACCTGGGTCGGCTGGATCACCAGGTGAAGATCCGCGGCTTGCGGATCGAGTTGGGGGAGATCGAAGCGCACCTACTGGCCCAACCCGAGGTGCGCGAGGCCGTGGCGGTGGCCAAGGAGGGGCCAGGCGGTGTGCGGCTGGTGGGCTACATCTCGGCGGTTGTGGGGCACGCGATTGATCCCGCGTTGCTGCGCGAGCGGCTGGGCAAGCAATTGCCCGACTACATGGTGCCCAGCGTGATCGTGGTGCTGGAGGCGCTGCCGCTGAACGCCAACGGCAAGGTGGATCGCAAAGCTCTACCTGAGCCGGAGTTCGGGATTGAGCGGGGCTACGAAGCACCGCAAGGCGAGGTGGAGGAGGCGCTGGCTCGGATCTGGATGGAGGTACTGGGTGTCGAGCGCGTGGGCAGGCACGACAACTTCTTTGAGCTGGGTGGCCACTCGCTGTTGGCACTCAAGGTCATCCAGCAGATGCGGGAGCGCGGAGGCAAGTTGCATACCGGGCTCCGGAGGCTGTTTGCTGCGCCGACGATTGCTGCGTACTGCAGCCACAGTGACGTTGGCTCGCGCACGGTTGCTTTGAACGCGCGCTGTCCAGGTGAGCTGCCGTTATTCGTCGTGCACGACGGCTGGGGCAGTGTACTCGATTACACATTGATCGCCCGTGAGTTGGGCGGTAGGCGCCAGCTCATCGGCCTGCCGGTCACGCAGCGGGACGTGGTTGGCGGTTTGTCCGAGTTGGCCAGTCGGCATGCCGAGACGATCGTCATTCACGAGCCAGTCGGCCCTTGTTTGATCGCCGGTTGGTCGCTCGGCGGCGCGCTCGCACCACTGATCGCCGCGCAGTTGGCGGCATGGGGGCGGGATGTCGCATTCGTCGGTGCGATTGATCCGTTCGTGCCCCACGACACCGCCGCCGCAATCCCCACACTGCGCGAGCAACTTGTAAACTTCCTCGGGATATTGCTGCCGCAGCATGCGCATGATTGGATTGCGGCGGACAAGGAGGTGCACCTGCAGCTCGATCGCACAGATGACCATCCATCGCAGGTCGCGCGGCTCATCCGGCTCACGCGCGGTCGCATTGCCGGAGCGGAGCTTCATGAATATGCAGCACTGGGTGACGACGAACTGACCGGGATGTTCTTCACCGCGCGTGTGCTTCAAACAGCGGCATGCTTGCCATGCGAGGTGCCTAGCCTGTGTGCACCGACGACTGTTTGGTGGTCGGCGAGCAGGCCGCAGGAGGAGCGGGCACGCTTCGCAGCGTGGTTGCGAGCGCCGCATTCAACGCAGTACAGCGTCGACGCCGACCATCTGGGGATCGTCCGATCGCCGACATTAGCAGGCCAACTCGACGCGGCGCTGAACGCACTATCATGAGACAAGGCGCAGTGAGCCTAACCGTACTCGCGCGCCAGACGCGACACCGAAGCACCGGGCTTGCCGCATGCAGCCACCAACTCGGCCTTGGCCGACTCGTCGTAAACACTGCGGCCGTCGCGCTTGTGACCGACTACAAGCCGCAGCGACAACTCCTCCATTGCGTCTGACATCACGTTCCCACGTTCATCTACGTGGGAACGTAGGCTGTCAGGCAGTGCTCGGCGCCGCAAGGGCGTGGTCTATTGAGCGCTTACCAGACAACCAAAGGACTCACCGAGATGAAGTCCTGCACGGGACGGAATTCACCGCGAAGGCGCTGGACGATTGGGCTTATCGCCGGGGGATCAAACTCAACTACACCCGGCCCGGAAAGCCCACGGATAATGGCCTGATCGAGTCGTTCAACGGACGGCTGCGCGACGAGTTCCTCAATGTCAAAGAGTTCATCACGCTGCACGATGCCTGGGAGAAATTGAAGGCTTGGCAGGACGACTAAAACCACCACCGTCCACACAGCTCGCTCGGCAACCTGACCCCGAGCGAATTCGTCAACAGCAGATCAGTTCAACCCAGAAGCGGCCAGCCTGTAGTTCAGAACTGTCCGGTTTCCGGGGGAACGTCATTGCAGCCGCGCAGGTGCAACTGTCGCTGCCGATCCAAGGGGGGGGAACTCGATCTGATCGCCTTTGATCTCGACGAAGTCAACGAGACGTTGCGGCAGATCGAGTACTGATCGTCAATGCGGCCTCAGGATGATGTTTGTATTTCTTCAGAACCGGTACTTGGCACTGAGCACGACTGTCCGTTCTTGGCCGTATTTACATATCTTGCTCCCACCGACTGATTCGATGCAGTTGACCACATGTTCCTTGTCCATCAGATTGCTTACGTTGAGTGCCAAACGCCATGGGCCGGTGTCGTAACTGATGGCTGCGTCAAACAGTGTGAATGACGGAGTGCGAGACTGGTTTGCCTCATCACTGTATGTGGAGCCGACATGCCGTACTCCAAGTCCGATACCCAAGCCACGCCAGTCACCCGCTTGAAAGCGGTAGTTCAGCCATGCCGATGCCGTCTGCGTAGGCGTCGCAGTCGGAGTTTTGCCCAGGTCAACGTCGTTGCTCTTAGTGATTTTGACGTCGTTGTAGGTGTAGTTGGCGAGCAGGTCTAGGCCTCTGGCGATGGGGGTTTTCGCCTCAAGCTCGAGACCCCGCGATCGGATGGCCCCCTTTTGTACCTGGAAGTCGGGGTCATCTGGGTCGATAGTCAGCACATTGTTCTTGCGCAGGTCGAACAATGCCGCCGTGAAAAGGCTGCGCCCGCTGTCAGGGGAATACTTGACACCAACTTCGTACTGTTTACCCTGCGTCGGTTTGAAGGTGTTACCATTGGCATCTAGGCCCAGAGTTGGCAAGAAGGAAGTGGCGTAACTGAAGTAGGGGGTCCACCCAGATTGGGTGATGTAATTGATGCCCAGACGCCCGGTGAACTTGTTGTCTTTCTGCTCAATTGCTGTATCGGCCATGTGATCGAGCGATTCAACTGAGGTCCAATCCATGCGTCCGCCCAGCGTGACCAACCAGTTTCGGTTCAAGCGCATCTGATCCTGCGCATAGAAACCCCACTGGTGGAAGTGCTGCCTGGAGTCGCCGATGTCGGCCGTTGGTGACACGGTCGTCGCTTGATCGTAAACCGGGTTCAGTATGTCCAGCGCCCCTACTTCGCCTGAAAAGGCCAGATTGCTCGTCTTCAGGCGTTCGGCATCCAGGCCGAATAGCAACTTGTGTTCTACGTCGGCAGTGTTGAGACGACCCTCAATATGCGTATCGATGGCCAGTTGCTTGCTGTTTTCTTCAAACACGCGTACGCGTCGGGCGAGGGTGCGCCCATCGCTTGCCAAACTACGCGCTGTGATGCGGCGGTAAGTGACATCGATATTTGACAGGCGTGTGTTCTGCCGCACAGTCCAGCTGTCATTCAATCGGTGCTCGAACTGGTAGCCAATAGCTGCTTGATCTTGGTCATAACCCGTGAAACTGGGTTCGCCAACTAGTACGGACGAGGCCTTTCGGGAAGAGGCGCCGGGCGGCGAATAGCGAAACGCGAATCCGTCATTGCGATCTCGGAAAAACTCGGACAGGATTGTTAGTGAGGTGTTCTGCGATGGAGCCCACATCAGAGAGGGGGCCAAGTACATACGGCTATTTGATACAGCATCTCCGTTGGCGTATTCGTCTTGCGTATCGGCGGCTACACCGAGTCCAACCACCCGATACAGCACCGTTCCCTGTTCGTCCGCTGCACCGCCGATGTCTGCCGCAAGCTGTCGGCGGTTGCGGTTGCCGAATTGCACCTCCACCTCGCGAGGCGCATCGGTTCGCGGCCGTTTGCTGACGCGGTTAACGATGCCGCCAGCATCGCCCTTACCGTAGAGAACCGACGCAGGTCCACGCAGCACCTCGACGCGCTCCAGGCCATATGATTCGCTGCGTTGGTTGGTGTAGTTGTTGGCATCGGTGTTCATCCGCAGGCCATCTTGATAGAGCGATGTGCCGAAACCCGAGAACCCACGTAAATTGAGCCAGTCTTCCTGTCCACGAGTGTCCACGCCGGCCCGCTCGCCAACGACACCGGGGACATAGCGCAAAGCCTCCATGACGGAAAGAGCGCCTCGGTCTTCCATCTCCTGTCTGCCAAGGACGGAAATCGACTGCGGAGTCTCGATGATCGACGTATCTGTCTTGGTGCCGGTGGTGCTGCGCTTGGCGACATAGCCCCGCACCGGCCCGGTAGCTGTTTCCGTCTCCGCCGCCGCCTTCACTGTCACGGTTGGCAGCATTGCCCCTTGCTCGCCAGGTGACCGGGCGGCCTTGATCACCATGGACCCTCCCTCCTGCGTGGCCACAAGCCCGCTGCCGGAGAGGAGTTGATTGACGGCCTCGCGCGGGGTCAGGTTGCCTTTGACCGCTGGCGCCTTCTTGCCTGCGACCAAGGCAGGGGAGAAGGCCACGGGAACGCCCGTGGCTGCGGCGAGTTCGTTCAGTGCGGCGTCGAGCGGTTGCGCCGCAATGGAGATGGCCACTGGCTTGTCTGTGGTAGCGGCCTGGGCATGAACGAGCCCGGGAGTGCTGATGGCCAGGGCGATGGCGAGGGTGAGTGGTGCGGGGTTGAAGAGGAGGTGCGGGTGGCGCATCGAGGTCTATTCCTTAAGCAGTAGTGTGAATGAAAATAAGTCTCACTACTCTTAAAGACGCGCGACCAGTCCAGATGTACACCCCTTTCCGCAACTTTTTCTTACAGGGCCGGGTGGTCTTGCGGTCAGCGCGCCTTGACGACCTCGGTGCTGCCGTCGTCCCGCGCGACCAGGCGTACCGGGAGAATCTGCGGCAGCACACGTGCGAAGATGTCCGGGCGGCCGATCTGGTAGCTGCCACCGATGCGCAATGCTGCGACTTCCGGATCCCGGATCACCAGGCGGGTGGCGTGGTAACGCTCCAGTTCGTGCACCGCATCGGACAGAGGGGTGTTCGTGAAGCGCACCAACCCTTGCCGCCAGGGGGCAATGCCGGCAGGGGAGATGGAGGAGACCTGGCTCATCTGACCAGAAAGCGAGACCTGGACGCCCTGGCCTGCAGACAGTTCTACTAGTTGGGGACTCGGCTGGCCGCGGGCGTCGATGGTCACATCGGCTACCCTGACGCGCCCGTCCTCCACTGCCACGTTCACGGTTCCGGCATCGGCGCCGTCCTTCATGTAGCGGACGGCAAAGCGCGTGCCCACCACCGTGACGCGGGCAGGGCCGGCCAGAACGTCAAAGGGCTTGGCGGTGTCCGGCGCCACGTTGAACATGGCCTGGCCATGCGCCATGCGGACTTCACGTCGATTGCGGTAGAGCGAGACTTCCAGGCGGGTGTCCGCGTCGAGCGTCAGGTGGCTGCCATCGGGCAGCGGCACGTCCAGCCGCTGACCTTGCTCCGCTGCGTAGGTGTTGGCAAAGGTCGGCTGTGTCCACTGATACCAGGCAATGCCGGCGGCCATGGTGCAAACGCCACAAAGCGCTGCGACCCCGGCGCCGAAACCGCGCGGCCACCATGAGCGGGCGCTCGGCGCGGGTGAGCGCCACGGGTCATTGCGCGTGCGCCGCTTTTGCCCGATGGCTGGGGTGTCGATGCTCGGCTGGGGTGAACTCTCTGCCGGGCGTGGAGGAACCCCGCGACGGGACGCGCGCAGCAGATGCGCCACCCGCTCTGCCGGCATGCTGCGAAGCAGGCGAATGCTGTCGTCCACCTGTGCCCAGGCTCTTGCGTGCGCCGGATCAACTGCTCGCCAGGCCTGGAACTCGGCCTCCTCGATGGCGCTGAGCCCTTGCTCCCGGCGCGTGTGCCAGTCCGTCGCGGCGACGTCGACCGGATCCTGGCCGCGGACGAACGCCTCGAGTTCCCGCGAGGCCACTTCATCGAGAGAGGCATCCGCGGACGGTGAGCAACAGGAAGAGCCCGTGGGGGCTGTCGTTCGGATCATCTTATTTGTATAGACGCACGAGGCCGCGCAAAACTACACCCCGCAGGATCAATCCGGCGCGCAAGGGTTCTCTATTCCTTGGCATGGCTGCCCTTCTGCGTCTGCCGGCATGCGGCGCAGGCCAGTTTGCCGCGGCTGATGTACTGGTTGACCATGCTGAGCGAGATGCCCATGCGCTGCGCGATCTCCTTGTTCGGGAGTTCATCGAAAGCATAGAGGCAGAACGCTTCGCGGCATCGGGTCGGCAACGCCTCGATGGCCTTGAGATAGGCCTCGGCTGCCTGCGAGGAGGCGTAGATTTCCTCGGGTTGAAGGTGTTGTGGCTGGGTCGGCAGGACGGCCTCGTCGAGTTCATCGATGTTGTCGTGCTGCCGAATCTCCGCGCGCCGATCCATGTCGATCTTGGCGTTCAGGGCCACTTGTCGCAGCAGGGCCCGAGGCTCGAGTACCGCTTGCCCGGCCTGCTGCATGGCCAGGACGCGCGCGTAGCTCTCCTGCGCCAGGTCGGCCGCAGTGTCGTGGTCCTTGACCTTGCGAAGGCAGAAGTTCAGGAGTTCCCGGTAGTAGCGAGTGATCACGGTCCAGCCAGCGCCCCAAAGTGACGACGTTTCCTGGCAGGGGCATGCGTCAAGCTGGCTGTGGTGGATCACCGACGCCGCGCCGCCAGGGCTCGAGGCCATTCCCGGACGCACGGCGTGGCTATATGGCTGGCGTAGGCCAAGCGAAGCAGGGCTCGGCGCTTACGAGGGGCGGGTCTCTCCAGGGGATCGGGGGGATTCCAATCCCTGGCAGCGAGGCCTCTGTAGCATCATTCGGAATGACAATCATTCCATTCTACTCGAATGCCCGTCATCTGACCACTATGAGTGCCTGCGTTCGTGCTCCGCGTTCGGTTGGGCTTGTTGCCCCAAGGAAGGGACCCATCGATCCTTCCTTGGGGCGTGACGCTCAGGTGGCAGCGGCAGCGAGTTTTTCCGTGCTGGCGCCAGGCTTGCGCGCGGTGGATGAGCCGAGTGCATCGATGATCTCCTTCACGCGCACGGCCGTTACGGAGAGCAGGGTGTCGCTCAGCCCATGGCTGCCCTCGCATGCCCCCTGCAGGAAGATGGCTGGCTGGAGCTCGGTGGCAGACCTGAGACGGTAGTTGCGGTCCACCTGGAGATCGCCCAGATGCTTGGCGAGCGGGGTGAGCAGGGGCTTGTGGTTCTCGCGCTCGTACCCCGTTGCCAGCACCACGGCGTCGTAACGCCGCGTGAGTTCCATGTTTTGGTCCAGATCGCGCAGCACGAGTTCAACTCCGTCTGCGCGCGCATTTGCGCTCAGTACCTCGTGCCGCCGCAGCAGGTGATGGCGATCGCCGCGCACGACCCGTTGTTCGTACAAGATCTTGTAAATCTGCTGAATGAGTTCGAGATCCGGGGCCGCGTAGTTGGTACGGTGAAACTCCTGCAGCAGTTTGGCGCGGGTGGCTTCGTCCTGCTGGAACATGTGATCGGTGAAATCCGCGTTGAAGATGCCGTTGACGAACGGACTGTCGTCGGACGGGTGCAGGGCCCGGCCGCGCATGATCAGGTCGACGTCGGTGGGCTCCGCTCGGTTGTGCAGGTCGACGAAGATCTCCGCCGCGCTCTGGCCGCCTCCGATGACGGCAACCTTGCGCGCCTGGCGGTTGGCCGCGATGCCGGTGAGGTAGCCGTTTGAATGGAAGACGCGGGCCTCGCCCGCCAGCTTCTTGAAGCAGTCCGGTACCTTGGGCGTCCCGCCGACGCTGACCACGAGATTGCGGGCCAGGCGATCCCGCACGGCGCCCCGTTGGTCACGGGATCGCACCCGCAGCAGGGGGACGTGGCCGTCCTTTTGCTCAGGCAGCACCTCGATGACCTCTTCGGCGTATGCGCAGATGTCGTCGAACTGGCGAGCGGCCCACCCGAGGTAGTCGCTGAACTCGTGGCGACTCGGGAAGAAGGACTTGAGGTTGATGAAGTCGGGCAGCCGGCCTTGTTCGTGCAGGTAGTTCACGAAGGTGAAGCGACTGCGCGGGTTGCGCAGCGTCGCCAGATCCTTCAGATAAGAGATCTGCATGTGGGCATGGCCGAGCAGCATGCCTGGGTGCCAGGAGAAGCCGGCTTGCTTTTCGATGAAGAACGCGTCGATGGGGCGGTGCCCTGCCTGCCGTTCTTCCTGGAGGGCAATGGCGAGAGCGATGTTGGATGGCCCGAAGCCGATTCCGATCAGGTCATGGATGTGCATGCGGTGGTCCTCACGAGGTGGTGCTGATGGATGGGGCATCTGTGATCGTCGATGCACATGACATCGATGAAGACGCCGATGACGCACGGCCGCAGATCGGTCGTGAGGGGGCCATCTCGGTCCGGACGGGCTGCGCCATGGCACCGCACCGGCGATGTCTGGCGCAAAGGAGCTCATGGCGTGATGGCGGTCCCATGCCAGCAAGACGGGGAAGGGCCTGGTTTGTTTAGTCCGCCGGGTTCCGCGAGCGCGGCTAAACAGATGAGGGGCTGATGCGTCTTATGAGGCAACAC
Organism: Acidovorax facilis; assembly: GCF_023913775.1. Lineage (GTDB taxonomy): Bacteria > Pseudomonadota > Gammaproteobacteria > Burkholderiales > Burkholderiaceae_C > Acidovorax > Acidovorax facilis. Next base: position 51,534 of record NZ_JAMXAX010000018.1, on the reverse strand, counting down.
ACCTGACCGCGAGCGCAAAGTAGCTGGCTGCGTGGATCGGATCAGGACGTGGACATCAGGATGCCTACCGGTTGGCAGGCGTCTTCACCAGAACATGCCCCTTCATACCGACCATGGCTCAGAAACGTCTCGTTTACATCTGGTCCCTAAGGAACGCCGCCGCGGACAAGGCTGGCCAGCACATCAACTACAAGGCCGAGGCGCGGTACATGCCCTCGCCACTCGAGCATCTGGTGACCCTGCTCAACGAGGGGCCCCTGGGCGAGCATCTGGTGCTTGACCGGGTGATCTTCGATGACGACGAGGGGTCTCCCGCGGACCGGGCCAAGCTGGCCGACTACGGCTTCACGCCCCGACCTGGGGGAACGTGGTTCTACCCGCCGGGGCTGGCCGTCCAAGGGCGTGCGCTCAACGATCTGCTCACGCCCGTGCCCTCGACCTACCGGCGATTGCCGCTGAACGATCCACGGCGCGCCAGTGGCAAGCATGATTTCGAGGAGCGCCTGCTGGCTGCGCTGAGCGGCGTGCAGGCCGATGTCGTCGTGCTGGATGGCCTGCTGGTTATCCTGGATGAGTTGGTGCGCCCGGGGGCGCCATTCGCCCGGCGCATCTACAACATCCATCCCGGCATCACGCGGGATGGCTCGCCCCACCAGCGGCGCGGCGCCTATGCCACGCTCGACGCCCTGCATGGCGCGCGGGGCAAGAAGGTCGTGAACTGGCAGACGATGGAGTACATCGACGTGCCCGTGGTTCGCCAGACCGGCGCGTCTTTCCATTTCGTTGACAACGGCATCGACTCCGGAGAAGTCGTGGCCGACGTCCTGGCCACCGACATCGACCCCGAGGACACGATTCTGGAACTGCGCTGGAACAACTTCCATCGAAGTCTTTTCCCGGCGCTGGAACAGGGCCTCGCCAAGGTCTTGGGCGTCGAGCTGGGAGTGGCCCATGCCTGCTGAACCCGCGATCGCGCGGGGGTGGGGGCGGCGGTGTGCCTCGGGTGCGGTGCTGATCGCGGCGCTTTCTCTGCTGATGCCCCATCCGGCGCGCGCCCGTGAGGTGTCGGACGAAGCGATGACCGCAGTTGCGCGATCCATCGAGATCCGGCGCACCACCGATGACATCCCGCACATTCGGGCGAACGGGTGGCGCGACTTGGGCATTGGCATCGGGTATGTGCAGGCGCAGGACGCGCTGTGCACCCTGGCGGAGTCGTTCGTGACCAACGAAGGTCGACGATCTCTTTTTTTTGGCGCGGAGCAGCGTCCCTCGGTTGATTCCAATGTGGGGCGACCGAAGAACATCGACTCGGACTTCTTCTTCCGGGCCTTTGTCGATGACGCGGCGGTGGCGCGTTTCCAGGCCGAGCAGCCCCGTGAGTTGAACGACCTCGCCGAGGGTTTTGCTCAGGGCTACAACCGCTGGCTGCGGGAGGCCCAAGCCCACCCGCGCCGCCACGCCCACCGTGCCTGCCTGGGCAAGAAATGGGTTCGCGAGATCTCGGCGCAGGACATCCACCGCCGGATGTACGCGTCGCATCTGACGGCGGGCTATCTGCAGTTTCTCCCCGACATCGTCAACGCCTCGCCCGGCAGGGTGCAGGCGAGCGATGCTGTGGGTTCGCAGGAACTGCGGGTGCGTCTGGCCAACAACCTAGGCCCGCGCGTCGAGTTGGGCAGCAACGTGATCGCCTGGGGACAGCGTGCCACCGGCGGCGACGGGGCCGTGCTGCTCGGCAACCCGCATTGGTATTGGGGTGGCCCGGACCGCTTTTACCAGATGCACCTCACCATTCCCGGGAAATTGAACGTGGCGGGGGTGGGGTTCCTGGGGGTGCCGCTGGTGATGATCGGCTTCAACGAGCATGTGGCGTGGAGTCATACGGTTTCCAGCGCGCGTCGCTTCGGCTTGTTCCAGTTGGAGCTCGATCCATCGGATCCCAGGCGCTATCTGGTCGATGGCGTGTCCGAGCCCATGCAGTCGCGCACCGTCACCGTGGACGTGGCGGACGAGGGCGGGCAGGCTCGCCAGGTGAGCAGGACGCTGTACACATCGAGGTTCGGTCCCGTGGTGGATCTGGGCCGGATGGACCCCGCCCTGGGCTGGTCTGCCCAACGTGCCCTGGCGGTGCGCGATGTCAACGCGGACAACCAGCGCGTCTACCGGAATTTTCTGCGGTGGAATCTTGCGGGCTCGCTCGACGAGTTCATCGCCATCCAGCGCAAGGAGGCGGCCATGCCATGGGTGAATACCGTGGCCATTGGCAAGGGAGATGGGCGGGTCTGGTATGCGGACATCGGTGCGGTACCCGATGTGCCCGATGATCACCGTCAGGCCTGCAATGCGCCTCTTGCCGGCGCCTTCGCCAAGTTCGATCCGCGCACCCCGTTCCTGGATGGCAGCCGATCCGCCTGCATCTGGCATGTCGATCGAGAGGCGGTGCAGTCGGGTGCCATGCCGGCCGAGCGGCTTCCCAGTCTTCTGCGCGAAGACTATGTGGCCAACATGAACGACAGCTACTGGCTGGCCAACGTCGACCAGCCGCTCGACGGATTTCCTTCCTTGCTGGGGGCGGCTCAATCCGCGCTGCATCACCGCGGCCGTCTGGGGCATCAGATCGCGATCGACCTGTTGCAACGGGGGGCGCGGTCGTCCAAGGAACTCGGGCGCTGGGCGATGCAGGAGGCGCTGCGCTCACGCGCCTATTCCGCGGAGCAGTTCAAGCTGACCTTGCTCGATCAGGCCTGCTCTCGGGTGGGCGTGCCGGCAAGCGCAGGGCGTGATGCCTACACGAAGGCCTGCGGCGTTCTGCGCGCCTGGGGGAGCACCGGAGAGGCGGGCGATCGTGGGGCGCTGCTGTGGGATGCGTTCTGGGACGAACTGGAGAAGATCCCCGAAGGGAAACTCTACCGGACCTCCTTCTCCATCGACGCGCCACTGTCCACGCCGGCGGTGCCCATGCCGAGCGAAGGTGGGGCGGGCAAGGCGCTGACCTCGGCCATCGCTGCGCTGAGTGCCAAAGGGATACCGCTGGACGCGGCGACGGGAAGTCAGCGCTACGTGCGCAGCGGCGGTCGACGCTGGCCGATCTACGGCGGCTGCGGTGGCGCAGGCTATTTCACCGTGGCTTGCCCCGAGGACGGGAAGGACGTTCTGGATGCGAATGCGGTCTCCAACAGCTACTTGCAGGTGGTGCGCTTCGGCGAGAAGGGGGTCGAGGCGCACACGCTGCTGGCCCATGGACAGGACGAACTCGCCGTGAGCAACGGCCGGGGCAGCGCGCCGGTTGCGCGCTATTCGCGCAAGGCATGGCTGCGTTTTCCGTTCAACGAGGCGGACATCCAGCGCGATCCGCAGTTGACGCGCGCGGTCTTGCGGCCGTGAAACCCAGATAGGACGAGGTCTGCGCATGGCGTATTCGATGAGCGAACGCAATCAGGCACGCGAGCTGTTGCAGCTGCTGCGGCCGTTTTTTCCATGGATCCTGCTGTCGGCCATCACCGGCGTCGGCGCGGGTGCCGCCACGGTGGCCTTGCTGGGAGTGGTCAATCAGGTGCTTGCCGGCGGCAGCGGCATGGCCGGCGACGTGCTGCTCTCCTTCGTGGCGTTGTGCCTGGCGGCCTTGCTGGGGCGCGCCGTCTCGCACGTGTCCACCAACTGGGTCGGCCAGCGCCTGGTGGCCGAAGTGCGCAAGAGCTTGGCGCGCAAGATCCTGTCGGCCCCGATCGATGCGCTGGAGCGGTACCGAACACACCGGCTGATGCCTGTGCTGTCTCAGGACGTGGACATGATCAGCGACGTGATCTTCGCCCTCGCCACGACCTTGGTCTCGGTGGCCACCGTCCTGGGCTGCCTGGGCTACCTGGCCTATCTGTCGCTGCCGTTGTTCGGCTTTTTGATCGTCGCGCTGGTCGGGGGGACGGTGGCCCAACTGCTTGCGCAGGCGCGCGGGGTGTCGGGTTTCTGGAAGGCGCGGGACCATGAGGAGCAACTGCACAAGACTTACCGTGACATCAGTGCCGGGGCCAAGGAACTTCGCATGCACCGGGAGCGGCGCAGCCGGATGTACAACGGTCAGATCGAACGCATCATCGGGGCGATCCGTGACGTCAACAGCAAGGCGATCAACACCTATGTGCTGGCGACTGCGTTCGGGTCCGCGCTTTACTTCCTCTTGATCGCCTGGATCCTGGGCTGGGCGGCTTTCCGGTCCACGGAGCCCGCCGTGCTCAGCGGGTTCGTGCTGGTGCTGCTGTTCCTGAAAGGTCCGATGGACCAGATCCTGGGGGTGCTGCCAGAGGTTGGGCGGGCCAAGGTGGCGTTTCAGCGAATCGCCGACCTGTCGGCCCACTTCGCCAATCCGGAGCCGCACCTGCACCTGGATCGACCCGAGAGCCGGGTGGCCCTGGAGCAGGCCATCGAGCTGAGGAACGTGCAGTACGCCTTCCAGGCGCCCGACGGCGCGACCGAAGGCTTCGTGCTGGGGCCGCTGGACTTGCGCCTGGACAGCGGAGAACTGGTCTTCGTCGTCGGCGACAACGGGTCGGGCAAGACCACCCTCATCAAGGTCTTGCTGGGGCTGTACCCGCCAAAGGCCGGGGAGATCCTGCTGGACGGGGAGCCGGTGACGGTGGAAACCCGGGACGACTACCGGCAACTGTTCACGACCGTTTTCGCGGACTTCTACCTGTTCGAGGATCTGCTGGCCGGAGGCAAGGTGGAGGGGCGCGAGCAGGGCGTGACGCAAGCGGCCCTGAAATACCTGGAGCGTCTCGAGATCGCCCACAAGGTGAGCGTCAAGGAGGGGGCATTCAACACCCTGGATCTGTCCACCGGGCAACGCAAGCGGTTGGCCTTGGTGCACGCCTATCTGGAGGGCCGGCAGGTGCTGGTGTTCGACGAGTGGGCCGCAGATCAGGACCCGACGTTCCGGCACCTCTTCTACACCGAGCTGCTGCCGGAACTGCGGGATCGTGGCCATCTCGTCGTCGTCATCTCCCACGATGACCGCTACTTCCACGTGGCCGATCGGGTGGTGCGCATGGCCAACGGGCGCATCGTCGAGGATCGAAAGACCGGTGCGGACGAGGCAGGGCCGGTGTTGGCAGCAGCAGGATTGGCGGGCGCATGAGTCCTCGGTGGGTGCAAGGAATTGGCCGGTGCTGATCGTCTACAACAGTGTTCATCCGCGCCATCACGGGCGCGTGGAGATGTTTCGGGGCGCGCTGGTCGAGGGTGTGGAGGTGCCTGCGCGGGTCGAACGTGTGCGCCAGGAGCTGCTGCGCCGCGGGATGGGGCGCTTCGAGCTGCCGGGTGAAATGGATCTGGCCTTGTTGAACAAGGTCCATGCGCCGTCCTTCGTGGCGTTCCTGCGCGGCGCCTGGGCGGAATGGGTTGCGCTCGATCCGGCCAATGCCGGGAGGGATGCCCTGCCGTCGTACTGGCCGATCCGCGCCTTTCGCTCCGATGTGGTTCCCGACAGTTTCGTGGCGCGCCTGGGCCAATACACTTTCGATGCGGGCACGCCGCTGACCGCCGGCAGCTGGGACGCGGCCTGCGAGGGCGCCAACTGCGCGATCACGGCAGCCTGGCGCGTTCTCGCTGGCGAGTCGGCGGCTTTCGCACTGACGCGGCCGCCCGGACACCATGCGGGACGGGACTATTTCGGCGGCTATTGCTTCCTGAACAACGCGGCGCTTGCGGCTCAGGCCTTGCGTGACGGCGGAGCGCAGCGCGTGGCGATCCTCGACGTGGATTACCACCATGGCAACGGGACACAGACGATCTTCTACGACCGTCCTGACGTGTTGTTCGTGAGCATCCACGCCGATCCGCGGACCGATTACCCGTACTACATCGGCTACTCCGAAGAAACCGGTGCCGGTCTCGGCGAAGGGTTCAACGTGAACCTGCCGCTGCCGCGGGGGACCGATGGGGCCGCCTGGTGCCGGGCTCTTGAGATGGCCCTGCAGAGAATCCAGGCATTCAAGGCGGACGCATTGGTGGTGTCACTTGGGGTGGACACCTACGAAGGCGATCCGATCTCGGGCTTTCGGCTGACCAGCGACGACTTCCTGAGGTTTGGCAGCCGATTGGGCCGATTGGCCATGCCGACGGTCCTGGTGTTCGAAGGCGGCTACGCGGTGGACGACATCGGCATCAACACCGCCAACGTGCTCCAGGCTTACTTGAGCGAGGGAGTCGGGTTGGCCCGATGACAGTGCCGGCGTACGACCGGGCCGCAGGCAATGAGCGAGGTGATACATCCCGGCGCATCTGGTTGTGGGAAACCAAAATGTGACTCATAAAGCGTGAACTGAAAGGGCGTGGATTCATAGAGCGTGTCCCTATAGCTTTCCTACTGTTTTGGAAATGCTATGGAACTCGACTACGATCCCCGCAAGCGCTTTGGTGCCCATCTTGCCGCCCTTCGGCGCAAGAGGGGTATTTCGCAGGAGCGCCTTGCGCTGGAAAGCGGGCTGGCTCGCAGCTACCTGAGCGGTGTGGAGCGGGGCTTGCGCAACATCGCCCTGGTCAATATTTGCATCCTCGCGCAGGCCCTCGACATGCAGCCCTCGGAACTGCTGGACTTTCGCACCGGCGCGTAGAGAGTTCGCAGCCTGCTGACGGCCGCCCTTCGGGCTCGAGCTCGTCATGCGGCTACAGACCGGGGTCCCGGTCGCCATCGCATGTCTCCAGCAGCATATCGTCGCCCGCCCGAAGATGAATGCGGTGCTGCGGGTCGAGTGGGCAGGCGCCGCAGTAGCCGTGGCCGGGGAGCCGGTAGTACAGGCAGCACTGCCGGTGCAGCCGGATGGTGACAGGGGTGCCATCCTCGATCCGTCTGGCTTCCCGTTGTCGGGCATACAGCGGGTTGCGCTGGTGGTCCGGCCAGTGCGGCTCGTGCAGCAGCGCGTGCTGGTCTGCGGCGACATGGGGGGCGTCTCCGGTCAAGGCCAGCGCTTGCTCAAGGATGGTCTGCAGATACCGTGCGGCATTGGCCCACAGGATTTTTTGCGGCAGGTGTGTTTGCCGGGCGATGGCTGCAAACAGCGGTTCGAGGTGGTGCCACAGCAGGGGGCCATAGCGAACTGCCGCCGGTTCGCCCGCCATTGAACTGCCTTCCCGTGCGATGTGGAAGCGCGTCGGTGTGCCGGTGCCGTCCAGTTCGACCGCGACCTGGTCGGCGCGCATCGGAAAACCGTGCTGCAGCACGCTCGCTGCGGCGGCGACCGGCGGCAGCAGGGCCCACAGATAGTCCATGCTCCAGGCGGAGGCTGCAGCCCGCAGATCCTCGCCCGTGACGCCACGGCGGCGTGCATGTTGCCGGATCGCGCCGGCCAGCAGCCGATCGTCCCGAATCAGGCGCGAGACCTGGATGGCATCGGGCGGCCAGCGCGGGGAGCAGGTGAGCGCCTCTCCAAGGGGCGCCCACTCGCCCTGGAACAAGGGGGTGAGCAGAGGAATCACCGTGGGTTCTCTTCAACAAGGGGATGGCATTCGCCGGCCGGGAGAGCGCCTGGCAGGGCCGATGTGGTGAGGGTCACACACCCAAGACGCATGGGCGACCGCAGCGTTTAAACAAATCGGTGGATCGCCCGTCTTCAATGGAGCGGTTCCATCCGCGTCGCGCGCCCACCCTGGCAGCAGGGTATCGAATTGAGATACTTTCTGCCGTTTTCATCGGATTCGAACCGTCCATGCTTGCCCATCCTTACCTGCAGCTGCGCCGCTTGCTCCTTGCCGAGGCGCTGACCGACATCGCGAGCGGCGCGTACCGCCTGGCGTCGCTCGTCACCCAGGGCAACGCGGCGCTGGCGGTGGCCGAGGTCGATGGGGACACGCCCGAGTCGACCGTCCCGGACGGCCATCGCCATTTTTTGTTCGCTGATCGCCTGATCCGTGTTCAGGGTACTCGGATCACTAAGATCGAGACCCCTTCTGGGCTCGCTGTGCGTAGACCGCCGTTCGGCAAACTGACCGTTGCGGCATGACGGTTGGTCGGTCTGGAATCGCCGGCAGCGGGCGCTTGCCGACGTGGATAACGGGGCTGTATGGCCTTGGACATGGCTGCGCGCGTTGCCGCGGCAGTTTTCGACGTCTTGCACACCTGTATGGAAAGGGCTTGGGCCGTGTCCGCCAGGTGGTGGCGCTCACCGCGGCAATGATGGCGTCTTTCGCAACGGCCGCTCTTGATGCAGCGCCTGCGTCGCCGACCCTCATGGCTGCCTTGCGGCTGCCCGCGACGGCTGATTTCGCTGGTGCTGTGCCCTCTCTGGTCGATGCAGCACCCATCGGCGGTTTTGTGCAGGTGGCTCCCGTGGCCGGATCGGCGCCCACGCGCCGCACTGAGTTGCGCATGGCCCACGACGGCAGGGCCTTGCACATCCAGGTGCGAGCCTACGACCCCGAGCCTTCGGCCATCGTGGCGCAGCAGATGCGTCGGGATGTGGAGGGCATGCTCAAAGAGGATCAGGTGACGCTGGTGTTCGATCCCGATGGCGATGGCCGCAACGGTTACCTTTTCGCGGTCAATGCCAACGGCGCCCAGTTCGACGCGCTGATTTTCGACGGCGGGCAGATGCGTTTCGACTGGGACGCGTTGTGGCGCAGCGAGGCGCGCATCGAGGCCGACGGCTGGCGTGCCGACATCACCATTCCGCTGTCGGTCTTCGGGCGCGGGCGTCCGGTCGGCGAAAGCGAGGTGCGCACCTGGCGCGTCAATGCCGAACGTTGGATGCCGCGCGGCAGCGAGCGTGTGCGGCTGGCCGGCATCCAGCCCGACAAGGAGGTGTACTCCTTGGGTGATGCTCTGCCCATGCCGGCCATCGTCGCCGATCAGGACGGCTGGGGGCTGCGCCTGAAGGCCTCGCTGCGCGCCACCAGCGAGTCGTCGGCCGCCTCGGGCACAGGTCGGGCGCGGCAGCGCCTGGAGCCCGGACTGGAGGTGTTCCACGAGAGCCCTTCCGGGTTGCGGACCACGGCAGCGCTGAACATCGATTTTGGTGAGGCGGAGGCGGATGAGCGCACTGTCAATCTCACGCGGTTTGAACTCTTCCGCCCGGAGAAGCGCGAGTTCTTCCTGCAGGATGCGGGGCGCTTCACGTTCGGCGGCCTGGTGGAGAGCGCCGTCATCCCGTACTACTCGCGCCGGGTCGGGCTGGATGCGACCGGGCGTGGGCGCAGCCTGGATGCCGGCCTCAAGTTCTCGGGACAACTCGCTGGCACTGATTTCGGCCTTTTTGGCGCTCGGGTGGCCGGCGGGCCGACCGAGCCGGGCGCGCCCGATCAGCGCGCCGCCGATGTGGCCGTGCTGCGGGTCGCGCGTCCGCTGGGCCATCGCAGTCGCGTCGGGCTGACGGCCACCCGCGGCAATCCGGAAGGCACGTCCGGCAGCAGCCTGTGGGGTGTGGACTACCAGTTCCGGGACACCAACTGGGCGCCACCGGGCGGGGAGGGTGGCAAGACCCTGGAGACGCATGCCTGGGCGCTGGAATCGAGCAACGCCGGGTTGGGCAGTGGCCGGTCATGGGGGGCGAGCGTGAAGTATCCCAACGTCGGCCTCACGGGCAACGCCGAAGTGCAGCGCATCGATGCGCACTTCAATCCCGCCCTGGGCTACCTCGCCGAAGCGGGCGTGACGCGTGGGAAGGGAGAACTGGGCTGGTGGCATCGCACCCGAAGCGGTGAGGACATCGTCCCGGGCGTCGATTGGAATTTCCGTCGCAAGCAGGACGGCAGCGAGCGCTCTTGGTTGCTCAACCCGGAGATCGGCTACACCAATGCAGCCGGCGATACGGTGATGGTCGAGGTGTTTTTCGAAGGGGATCGTCTGGCCTCTGCCTATACCCCAGTGCCTGGCGTGACCGTTCAGCCAGGCCGTTATGGCTGGCACTACCTGTTCGGGTACCTGGAGACTGCGCCGTCCCGACCGGTTTCGGCGACAGCGGAGTTGCGCAGCGGCGGGTACTACGACGGGCATCGTGATGACCAGACCTTGCAGCTGGCCTGGAAACCCGGCCCGTACTGGGGCTGGCGGGTGGGCCTCGCGCGTAATGCCATTCGCCTGCCGTCGGGCAGTTTCACCGTCCGCACCGCCTCCTTGCGCCTGGATCACACCCCCAGCACACGTCTGGCTCAAAGCCTGCTGCTGCAGTGGGACAACGTCTCGAAGGAACTGGGCGTCAGTGCCCGCTTGCGATGGCTATGGAGGCCGGACCGGGAAGTGATTTTCTCGCTCGATCGCCTGGGCTACACGGGCGAACAGCGCGACCTGCTGCCCAACCAGACCCGCGCCATGCTCAAGCTGGTGTGGAATCTTGAGCGGTAACGGCGAACCGGGTGGCATGGTTGATGAGAAGTTGCACGCCACATGCAGCGTGTGATCCGTCATTCGGTCAGCCGGAGTGGTGGGGCCGAATGAGAGCTTCGATCTAAACAAACGCACGGGCAACTCGTCTTGGTTGACGGTGGCGGCGCGCTGCATTGGGAGACGACTGCCGGGGGGATGGCCACGGCGGTTGTGGTGTTGAACGTATCAATATCTGCGCATGAAAACCCTCCAAGAGTTGGACAACCAGGATCTGAAACGAACCGGGCTGAAGGCGACGCTGCCGCGTCGTCTCGTGCTGGAGATCATCCGCTCCAGCAGCGAGCGCCACCTGTCCGCCGAAGATGTCTATCGGCGTCTGCTCGCTCATGGGCATGACGTGGGGCTGGCTACGGTGTACCGGGTGCTGTCGCAACTGGAATCGGCGGGCCTGTTGTCTCGCAACATCTTCGAGGCGGGCAAGGCGCTGTTCGAACTCAATGAGGGTGGCGATCACGACCACCTGATCTGTCTCGGGTGCGGGCGGGTGGACGAGTTCCGCAACCAGGCCGTCGAGGCCTTGCGGCAGGACGTGGCGGTGGCCCACCGCTACCAACTCACGCGCCACCGACTGGCGCTCTACGGCTACTGCCCAGACTGCACCCCTGGGCACCCAGCGGGCCGATGACGTCCCACCGATTTCGATTCACTCTTGAAGGAGTTTTGCCATGTCGTTTGCCGTTTTTCGCCGCTTCTCCACCATGCCTTGCCCGGATGTCGTCCTGGGTGGGCTTCTGCTGCTGGCTGTCGCGTCATCGGCACAAGCCGCGGACCACACCGTGAAGATGCTCAGCACCGGCAAGGACGGAGCCATGGTGTTCGAGCCCGCTTTCGTGAAGGTGGCGGTGGGGGACACGGTCGTGTTCACGCCAACCGAAAAAGCCGCCCACAACAGCGCCTCACTGCTGGTGCCGCCGGGCGCGAACGGCTGGAAGAGCGATCCGGACAAGGAGTTCAAGGTCAAGGTCGAGAAGGAGGGCGTCTACCTCTACGTCTGCCAACCGCACAAGATGATGGGCATGGTCGGGGTGATCCAGGCCGGCAAGCCGGTCAATCTGGCCGATGCGAAGGCTACGGCGGCGAAGGAGCAGGCGGCCTTTGCCATGGGCAAGGACCGCTTCGACAAGGCACTGGCCCAGGTCAAGTGACCCTGGCTCGGTGACCCCGAAGCCAGTCTGTGAGTTCTGCACAATCCGCACCCTGGCCCCATCCCGGTCCGGGGGCGTGCGACATGGAATGGTGCCCTTGCGACTTCTCTGAAGTTGCGCCTCCGGGGTTTACCGTCAAAGGCCATGTGCTGGCACTCTACGGGCGTTGCCGAAGGTGCCAGGAGCGATCCCCAGGAGGAAGTCGGCGCAGCGGCTCCGCCAAGGCGAGTGCATAGGCCGCGCGTTCGACCGGACATTCCACCGTCTCAGGCGCGAACGGCCTCTATCGGCGCTGCGGAGTGGATGTTGCTCGTGCATTGACCATCCAGCATGCGGCAACGAAGTGGACCGCAGAGCCCGCCACGTAGGAATCGAAGGCCGCACGGACGGTTTCGATGACTTCTTTGCGGCCGCCTTCGTCCACCTCTTGGAGCACCCGGCCGACAGGTCCGAGCCGGCTCAGGTAGGGGACCAATTCTTTCTCGGGAAGGGTGCAGCTGACGTCGATTGGTTGGATATCGATCCCACTCCAGCCGCTGTTCTCCAGGATGTTTAGAACCCGCTGCGCGTTGGCAAAGGCGAACTGCCCTGGTGCATCCGGCCGACGGGCGGGGATGTTCGGCAGGAGAGGGGCCGCGGCCCGTTCGGCTGTCGTCATGAAGGGGTTTTCCGCAGGGCTGCGCCAGGCGATGAAGCGGAGTTCGCCATCGTCCTTCGCGGCGTGCCGCAGATTGGCGAAGGCCTGTACGGGATCCTCGAAGAACATGACGCCGAAACGCGAGACGATCATGTCGAAGCCCGCCGGCTCGAAAGCATGAACCTGCGCGTCCGCAAGGATGAAGCTTGCTGGCACAAGTTCGCTTTCTGCGCGGACCCGGGCTGCGGCGATCATCGGCTCCGAAATGTCGATGCCGGTGCAGTGGCCCCCATCGCCTAGCCGCCTGGCGATCGCGAGCGTCGTGCCGCCCGTGCCGCAGCCGACGTCAAGCACCCGGCCGCCGGACGCGGTGGATGCCGCCGTGGCGAGGAGATTCTCGAACGGTTTGAACATCCGGTCGAGCTCCTCCTGCGCTTCGACCCAGGCCCGGCCGGCAGCGCCGTTCCAGAGGGCAGCCTGCCCGTCATCTGTAGGTTGGGTGATTTCCATGTCGATCTCCTTTTGCTTGCCTGAATGAGGCGGGAGTCATACTGTGCAACTTGAAGTCAACTTGAGGTCAAGAGGATGGAAAGCCTGGACATCACCGAGGTGGCGCGGCGCGCTGGCGTCCCTGCGTCGACGCTGCGCTTCTACGAAGAAAAGGGGCTGATCGCCTCGATCGGCCGACGCGGACTGCATCGTCTTTTCGGCGCGAGCGTGCTGGAGCGGCTGGCGTTGATCGCCTTGGGGCGTGCCGCCGGCTTTTCGCTCGACGACATCGCGCGCATGTTCTCGCCGGACGGCCAGCCCAGCATCGACCGGCAGATGCTCACGGCCAAGGCGGACGAGCTGGACCGGACGATCCGCCAACTGAGCGCCATGCGCGACGGACTGCGCCATGCAGCCGTCTGTCCGGCGCCGTCCCATATGGAATGTCCCTCCTTCCGCCGCATCCTGCAGGCGGCTGCATCCGGTGCGCTCGGCCCGAGAAGGAAGACGAGGGTGCGCTCCCCGTAGTGCCGGACGTGCGCCGTCAGACCGGTGTGTTCAGCGACTTTGGCACCTGCCCGAAGTAGCGGCTGAAGGCCGCGCTGAAGCTGGCCGGGTGCCGGTACCCGACCGCGTAGGCCGCCTGAGCCACCTGACATCCGGACTGCAGCAATGCACGTGCGCGCCGCATGCGCAGATCGAGCAGGAACTGGTGCGGCGTGGTGCCGTAAAGCTCACGAAACCCCTGCTTGAATTTACATTCGTTGAGCCCGACGGTGGTGCTGAGGTACGGAATCGTCAGTGCGCGATCCATCTGGGTGTGCATCAGATCGCGGGCTCGGGCGAGTTTTTCCACGTCGGCCGCGCTCAGGCGCAGGGATGAGGCGCTCGGCACCTGCGCCGGCATGAGCAGGCGCAGGTGTTCGGCCGCCAGGGTCAGCGCAGCGATGTGCCGATCCACGGGCGTTGCCACCTCGGGCGACAGCAGGGGATGGAGCAGGGTGCGGCACCAGGCCGTCGTCGCGTGTTCACCCAGCAGGCGGATTCCCCTGCGACTGGCCAGGCGGGCAGCGGCCGCTTCACCCAGATAGCGCGACAGCGCGTTGCCGTTGAGCACCAGCCTGAGCTGGCGAACGGACGTCTCCGCCTGGAAGTGCCGCTCGCCGCGCGTGTGCGCAAAGGCCGCGAGGGTGGTGCGTCCGGCACCGAAGCGCAGGCTGGAGCCGTCCTCGGCCACGAAGCCGGACTCGCCGGACAGGCCGTAGGTGATCACCAGCGTCGGCCCCGTGTCGCTCTGGGTGGATGCCTCGGCGAGGTCCCGCGCCGGTTGATAGTGCGAGCGAACCACCGTCAGCCCGTCGTCCAGCGCGGCGCGTTCAATCCAGCAGCCGTGGCCAGAGACAGGAAGGCGGCCTGTCGTCCCCACGGCGCGCACCTCTTCAACCCTCGTGCCCAGCCTCGCTCCCGTTTGCATACGAAACCCTCCCGATTGCTACCGAAATACTGTGAGAACAATTCTCATTCTTTCTTAGCATGGATGTCATCTGATACTCAAGGAGAACGATCCATGCCCATTCCTCCCTTGCGGGCAATCGGGGTGTTGCCGATGCTGGCAACCGCCCTGTCGGCGCTGGCCCAGCAGACCCAGGCGCCGATGCTGCCGGCCGTCACGGTCACAGCGAACAAACAGGCCCAAGCGCTTGAGCGTGTGCCCGCCAGCGTGACCGTCTTCGATGGCGAGCAGCTCGAAGTCGACGGTGTGCGTGGCCTGGAGGGCGTGGCGGCGATGACGCCGGGTTTCGTGTTCCAGACCCTGGGGCAATCGGGCGCGCAGCCGCCGGTGATGCGGGGGCTGTCGGCCAACGTCACCTCGTTCTCGTCTTCGACCGCGCTGGTGGTGGATGGCGTGGCGACGCTGCGTGGCTTGGGCTTCGACGACGCCTTGCTGGGGGTGGAACGCGTGGAGGTGCTGCGCGGCCCGCAATCCACCCTTTATGGACGCAATGCCGAGGCCGGTGTGGTGAACATCGTCACCCGCCGCCCGGGCAATGAACCCCATGCCGCCGTCTCGCTCGACCTGGGCAGCCGCAACAAGCAGGCCCTGCGCTTCGATGCGAGCCGGGCCCTGGTGGACAACACGCTCTTCCTGGGCGTGGCCGGCGAATTCACCCGGCAGGACGGCTTTATCGACAACACCACCACCGGCCGCAAGGAGGACGACCGGCAGCGCAAGGGCGGCCGTGTGGCCCTGCGCTGGACGCCGAGCGCCCGCACCGATGCCACGCTGCGCCTCAACCAGCGCGGGCACGACGACGGCGGCTCCCTGTGGGGGCTGACGGGAGGTCCACGCGAGACCGTGCGTTCCGGCACCGAGAGCTGGAACCGATCCCAGGCCCGTTCGGCGTCGCTGGATGTCTCCCATGAACTGGCCGACGACCTGCGCCTGCGCTCGATCACGGCGCGCAACGAGTACTTCGACCGCATTCTTCAGGACACCGATTTCCAGCCGGCCGACCTCCTGCACCTGGGGCGCGACTACCACTTCAAGACCGTGTCGCAGGAGCTGCGCCTGGAGGGCAAGGCCGGCGAGGCGCGCTGGGTCGCCGGTGTCTATCTCGACCGCGAAGACAACGCCTTGAACTTCGAGCAGAAGACGCCGTTCGCGCTGGCGCGCACGCGCTCGACGCAGCAAGGGAATTCCACGGCTGCGTTCACCCACTGGGACGTGCCGCTGACGGCACTGGGGTCGGCGCTGTGGTCCATCCAGGCCGGCCTGCGCATCGAGCGCGACGAGATGCGCCTTGCACTGGCAGGCGCCAGCGGGCAGTCGCGCAGCTGGACCCATGCCAGTCCCAAGTTCGCACTGCAATACCAATGGCAGCCTGCGGCGCAGCTCTACGCCAGCGTGTCCGACGGCTTCCGTGCGGGGGGATTCAACCCCTTCGCGCCGGAGACCCATCGCCGCTACGAGCCCGAGAAGGTGCGCGCCTTCGAGCTGGGTGCCAAGGGCCACCTCTTGAACCGCCGCCTGCGCTACAGCGCGGCCGTCTACCGCATGGACATCGACGACATGCAGGTGCAGCAGATGGGCTCGGCGGCCGGGCAGGTGTTCATGACCAACGCGGCGTCGGCCCGCTCGACCGGCGCCGAGGCCGAACTGCGCTGGCTGATCGGCAGCGGCTGGCAGGTGCAGACGGGGCTCGGGCTCAACCACACGCGTTTCCGCGAGTTTCGTGACGGCGCCAACGACCACGCCGGCAAGCGCAACCCCTTTGCGCCCGACATCAACGGCCATCTCGGCGTGCGCTACGACGCGCCCTCCGGCTGGTTCGCTCAGGCCCAGACGGTCGGTGCCGGCAAGGTCTACGTCGACGCGGCCAACACGGCGGCGAACAAGCGGTCGGGCTATGCCGTCATCAACCTGTCGGCTGGTTATGCGTGGGCCCGCACCGAACTGACGGCCTACGTCAACAACGCCGCCGACAAGCACCACGACGTGATCGGCTTTCCCGCCAGCACGATCACGATCTACAGCCCGCCCCGCGAAGCCGGGCTGCGCCTGAGCTTCCGTCTCTGATCGACAGGACGCCGACGCCATGAATCTCGAACAAACACATGAGCTGCGCCGCTGGTGGGATCTGGCGGTCGCGCCCGTGCAGGCCGAGGGCCTGCGGCTTGCCGTCGAACTCGGCGTGCTGGATGCTCTCGTCGAGCCGGCCGGCGCCGCGGCGCTGGCGCAGCGCCTGCAACTGCACCCCGTCGGCACCGCCCATCTGCTGGAGCTGCTGTGGAGCATGGGTGTGCTGGAGCGCCAGGGCCATGGCCGCCATGACGGCGATGCCGACGCCGACGGGATCTATCGTCTCGACGCAGGTGCGCGCGCCTACCTCACGCAGGGAGCCGAGCTGTCCTGCGCCAAGGCCTGGTTGTTCCGGCTGCGGTCCATGCGCGGGTTCGTCGACAGCCTGGGGGAGCATGTCCGCCATGGTCCGGGCGTGCCGAAGCCCCCGCTTTCGGCTGACCACGGCCCCTCCGGTGGCGCAGCGCAGTGGGCGGCCGCGGCGCGGGTGCAGATCGCGCAGGAGCAGCGTGCGGTGACCGCGCCGGCCGCCGTCGAGGTGATGAGGCGCCTGCCGGAGTTCCAGCAGGCGCAGCGGCTGCTGGACCTGGGGGGCGGCCCGGGCCTGGTGGCCATCGCGCTGGCCCAGCAGCGCCCCCAGCTTCAGGGCGTCGTGTTCGACTTCCCCGAGACAGTCGCCGTGGCGGCCGAGAACATCCTGGCGCGGGGGCTCGGCCCCCGCCTGTCCACACAGGGCGGCAGCCTGGCCACGGACGACATCGGGTCGGACCACGACCTGATCTGGTGTTCATCGGTGCTGCACTTCGTGCCGGACATCGAAGCGGCCCTGCGCAAGATCCTCGCCGCCCTGCGGCCGGGTGGCGTGCTGGTGGCGGTGCACGCGGAACTGCCCAGGGAGCAGGGTGGGGCGCGCAGCGTGGTGCCGTGGTACCTGCCGCTGCGCATGCTCGGGCGGCACGTGACCCATGAGGGTGAACTGGCTGCGGCCATGGCGCGTGCCGGCTTCGTGCGCATTGAGCAGTACGCCTGCGGCCAGTTCCCGATGGCCGTGCAGCAGGTCGTCGTGGCGCGGCGGGACGTGCCATGAACGGTGCGCTGCGTCCCGGCGTCCAGCAGCTGCTGTTCGGCTGGGTGAACTTCGCGTTGACGGCCCCGGCCATCTACCTCTGGCTGGGGCTGCCGCTGGTCATGCGGCAACAAGGGTGGTCGGGCACGGAGATCGGCGTCTTTCAACTTGCCGGCCTGCCTGCGGTCTTCAAGGCGCTGCTGGCGATTCCGGTGGAGCGCTGGCCGTTGCAGCGGCGCTCTGCCGTGTTGCCGGACCCAGCGTTCAGCCCGTCGTCCCGGGTCTTGGCCTGGCAGCGCTGGGCGTGGCTGACGGGCGGCGGCTTTGCGCTGTGCCTGCTGGCTCTGGCGGCAGTGGGTGAAGGGGCCGGCAAGGGCACGCTCTTTGCGCTGGCCTTGCTGGCGGCCCTGCTGTCCACCTGGGCCGACATCCCGGTGCAGGCACTGGCCATCGGGCTGCTGCCACCCCAGGCCAGGCCGCTGGCCGGCGGCATCCGCGCGGCGGCCACGTTTGCGGGCGCGGTCGTGGGCGGGGGCCTCATGCTGTTGGTCCAGCAGGCCAGGGGTTGGACGCTTCCTTTCCTGATTCTTGCCATGGGTGTGTTGAGCACCTTGGTGATCGTCGCCGTGCTGGGCCGCGGATCCGCTCCATTGCAACAGGCGATGTTTTCAGGGGCCGTCGTGTCGCGGCAGGCGCCCTGGCGTGTCTGGAGAGGCTTTTTTCAGCAACCGGGGGCGCCGGCCTGGACGCTGTTGCTGATCGGGCAGTTTCCCTTTGTTGCGGCCGCCTGGGTGTTCCTCAAGCCGCTGCTGCTGGACCACGGACTGCCCGCCGCGCAGGTGGCGCTGGTCGCCGGTGTGGGGGGCGGGGCCCTGGGGGCAGGCGCCAGCCTGGCTGCAGGCTGGGTGCGGCGCGAGCGCCTGATGGCGGTGGCGTGGCGGTCGGCGTGGGCCAATGTGCTGGCCCTCGGCTTGTTGGCTGCGGTCCTGGGTTTTCAGCTTGGGGTGGAGGCGCGTTGGGGGCTGTTGGCGGGCAGCGCCGCGCTGGCCCTGGCGATGGGGCTGGCGTCTTCGCTCGCCTTCGCCTTGATGATGGAGTTCTCCCGCGATGCCTGCCGGGCCGCCGACTACGGCCTGCAGGCCGGGCTGTTCGCGCTGAGCCGTGTGCTGGTGCCGCCTGTGGCGGGCCTGCTGCTTGACCGCTTTGGGGACGCGGCGATGTTGGGAACACTGGCGGCGTTCGCCCTGTGCACGGTGCTGGGCGGGCGCTGTCTGCGGCGGGGGGAGCCCACGCCATGACGAACGCGAGACCTGAGGCGATGGTGAGTGCCGACCAGGCGGTGCTGGTTGTCGGCGGCTATGGTGCAGTGGGAGGCGGCATCGTCCGCGCCCTTTTGCGCGACAGTCCCTGTCATGTGCTGGTTGCCGGGCGCAGCCTGGAGCGGGCTCGCGCGTTCTGCCAGGTCCAGGGCCCCCGGGTGACGGCGGTTGCCTTGGGTGACGGGTATCTCCCGGTGATCGAGGTGTTGCCGCACCGGATCACCGTGGTGGTCAACTGCGTCGAGGAAGCGAGCCTGTGGATTGCCCTGCAGTGCCAGGCCGCGGGCATTCACTACGTCGACGTCTCGGCCACGGCCTCGGTGTTGGACGCTGTGCGGACCCGATGGGCGTCAGGTGAAAGTCAGCGTTCCAGCGCGGTCCTGAGCGTCGGCGTCGCGCCGGGGCTCACCAATTTGCTGGTGCGCCAGGCCTGCGATCAACTGGGGCCGCTGCAGCATGCCGACATCACGGTGCTGCTGGGCGCAGGTGAGGTCCATGGACTGGCTGCCATCCGCTGGACGCTGGACCGTTTGGGTGCCACGTTCACGCTGCAGACCCCTGCCGGGGCAAGGGAGGTTCGCGCCTTTGGCGAGTCGCGGCCGGTGCGGCTCGCGGAGCCCTACGGCCGAAGAACCGCCTACCGCTTCGACTTCTCGGAGCAGCACACGTTGCCGCGTACCCTGGCGATGCAGTCGGCGGCCACCTGGCTGTGTTTCGATTCGCGGCTGGTGACACAGGCATTTGCCTGGATGGCGCGCTGGCGCGTCCGGCAGTGGCTGCCGCCGGACGGTTTGGCGAAGTCGCTGGCATGGACAGCGGCCCATGCGCCGATCGGCGGAAATGGATTCATGGTCCAGGTCGATGCCCTCAGCCAGTCTGGCGATCGCGCGAGTTGGGTCGTTGCCGGGGATGGGGAGGCGGCATGCACGGCTGCGGTGGCAGTCTGGGTGGCGCGCACGTTGCTGGTTGGCCGTCTGGCACCGGGCGCCCATCACATCGAGGAGGTGCTGACGTTGGACGAGGCGTTGGCGGGCTGTGCGCCAGTCCTTCGGCGCGTGGAGTTCAACCCGATGTAGGCGCTTCTCGCCGGCTCAACAAGGCTCGGGTTCGCCTGGATGGGCGGGCCGTCTGACCGTGCCTTTTCGCGGGTGCTCAGCCACGGTGTTGCGGACAGAATCGCCGCTCGAACCACTCGGTGAGCATGGCCTTGTCGTACACCAGCGGATCGCCGTCGGAGCGGACAAACGCACTGCGAGACAGGTAGTCCATGTCCGAAACACGCTCCTGCCGTTCGGCGAGTACCTTACCCTGTGCGTCCTTCCAGAGGTACTCGAGGTCCGCCCGCGGCCACGTGACACCGCGCATGATGCGCACATCGTACGTGCCAGGGCGCCACCACTCGTGTCGGCCCGCCAGGTCGAGGTCGATGATTCGGATGTCCAGCGTATGGCCCGCCGGCAGGCAGCGATCTCCCAGGGCCTGCAGGTGCCGCTTGATGGACTCGAGGTTGCGCTGGGAGCGCACGCCGTAGTCGCCCGCGTCGGCATAGTGCTCGGGATGGATGAATTGCACCGCGACGTCGGCTGCAGCATGCAGCACGGGTGCCGACATGGCTGCGACACAGCACAGCGCACGGAACGTTCTGATGGTCATGGTGAACCCTCGACTTGCTACATGGTATTCGACTCCGTCGACCTTCATCTGGTTGCACCGAGCACATGGAGGCTGACATCGAAATCGGGCCGATAGGGCAGTGATTTTGGATGGCGTTCCGGTCTTGCCGCCAGCACGATGGGCTTTTCGAGACCTCCATGGACGCTCAGCGCTATTCCATCGCCGGACAGGTGTATGACGCTCTGGATCCTCGCTTGCAGGAGGTTCTGGCGCGCGTGCGCGAGGGGGTGGATCGGCCGCGTTGCCTGTGCGTGCCTGACGGTGTCGAGATGTACGTGGCGCGCCACCGGCAGTACGTCGTCAAGCGCATGCCGGGCACTGGTGGGCAGCATCATCCGCAGTGCCCGTCCTATGAGCCGGATGCCCAGCAGTCCGGGCTCGGCGAACTGATGGGGGAGGCCATCATCGAGACCCTGGCGGGCAGCGTCGAGTTGCGCGTGGATTTTCCGTGGGTGCGCGTCCTCGGCCGGGGTGTCGCGCCGGGCGAGCCCCATGATCCGGGTGAGATCAACGTCCCGCGTCGCCGGATGAGCCTGCGCGCCTTGACGCACTTCCTTTTCGAACGGGCGGGCTTCAATCGCTGGTTGCCCGCCATGGCGGGCAAGCGCAACCAGGGTGTCATCTGCAAGCACTTGCTGGAGGCCGCGGCGGAGATGATCGTCAAGGGACAGCCACTGGCTCAACGCCTCCATGTCCCCGAGCCCTTCAGCGAGGCTTCGAAAGCTGCGGCCGCCCAGCGCCGCCGCGACAAGCTCGCGATCCTGCAACCACGTGACGGTCGGTCGCCGCTGGCGGTGGTCCTGGGTGAGTTCAAGACCTGCGAGACGACAGCGTTCGGGCGCCGCTTGTGGATCAAGCACATGCCCGATACGCCGCTGCTCATCGCTGACAAGACCTGGGAACGAGCGCGCAGGACCTATGCTGCCTACTTCGAGGTTCAGGACGCCGATGCGGCCTACCGGCCGCGCCTGGTGTTGACAGCCTTGATTCGCGCCAAGCGGGAGCACGTCCATGAAGTGGATGCGTTGAGCTTGATGTTGACGACCGAACACTGGATTCCCGTGGAGGGCGCGCACGAAATTGAATTCATCCACGCCCTGGTGGAGCAGCAGCGGCGTTTCATCAAGCCCTTGCGTTACGACGCGAGGATCACGGCGGGGTTTCCGAACGCACTGCTGACTGACACCGGCGCCGAGCCAGTCGCCCTTCACGTGGTCAGCGCGTTCGCCGAGGCAAAGGAACGTGCGGCCAAAATGCAGGTGATTGCGCGGATATCGCCGCCGCCCTGGACCTGGTGGACCGATCAGCCGATGCCGACGTTGCCTGCTTGTGCGGTGTGCTGAACACGGCGTCCTCCGAGGGAGGAAGAGTTCGGGTACGGTACCCTACCTTTGGAGGAAATCGGGTACCATACCCGACGTTGGCGAACTCTGTTGAAAGGATGGCTATGCGACTGGTCCCGACCCCGGTGGCATCGAAGCTGACGGGCCTTTCGATAGAGAAGCTTCGCGAGTGGACCAGTCGACGTGCGCTGGTGCCGGCGGACGTGCGTCCGAAGACGAAAGGATCGCCAGCACAGTTCAGTTGGCAAACCATCCTCGTCCTTCGGCTGGCCGTGCTTCTTCGCGACCAGTTTGCTGTTGAGCTGCAGACGCATCAAAGCGCGTTCGCCCAGTTGCGCAAGGCGCTGCGATCAACCTCTTTCATTGCGCTTTGGGGCCGGCGCTTGGCGTTGGCTCCAGGAGGCACATGGTTCTTTCTGGATGATGGGTCGCTGCCGTCCGAAGCCGATGCCATCGTTGTTCGTCTCGATCCGCACCTTGCTGTCCTGCGGGACGGCTTTGCCTTGCCTGATGTGGCTGCTGGTCAACTTGATCTTTTCTCCTTGCCTGCCACGCGCGATACCCCGACGGTCAAGGCGGTGAGTCGCCCCCGCCAGAGGAGATCGGCATGAGCCGCCAAGCTTGGAGCGTCGCAGTGCGTGGTAGGCACGGTTTGATGCGCAGAGGGGTGTAGCGTGGCGGACGCAGTGCTGAAGCAGTGGCTGGACAGGCTCGGCTATGCCGCCGAGCCTGCGGCGCTTCACGTCCGCGGTGCGGCGATCTCCGAAGCGCACCCTTATGCGTTGGAGATCAAGTCGCTGCTCAAGCCGGACGGGGCCGTTCGGGCTCAGGCGGTCTTCGTGGTGGAAGGCGTGCCAACCGTTGTCTTCATGGCGGATGACCAGCCTTTGTCGGCTTCTGCGCTCGACGATGTCCGCAAACGCATTTGGAATCAGAACCTGGCAACGGTGGTGATCGAGCTGCGCGACCGCGAAGCGGTTGCGCTTCCGGTCCGAAAGCTCCAGAAGGCTGAGCAGCGTTTCAGTTTGCAAGAAGCCAGGCCGGATGGTCCGTTTTCCGCCCTCGATGTCGCCACTGCGAATCTGTCGCGAAGGCTGCCGGCTTGGTTCGACGTCAAGGCTCGGGTGGACAGCAAGCTGCTTGCGAACTTGTCGGTGACAGTGTCGAAACTTGCGGGTACTGGTTTTCGTGGCGCAGCAAAGACCAGTGACCGCAAGCGATGGGCAGAGCTGCTCATGGGGCAGGTGCTCTTCATCTCCTATCTGGAGCATCGGGAGATTGTTGGAGTGACCTATCGCGGGCGTCGCGACGTCGGTGAGCTTCATGACCTCGTTGCGCGAATGGACCGCGAGGGCGTGCGCGTGCTGGTCGATCGTCTGCGGGGAGATTTCAATGGCGATTTCCTGGGTGACGACCGGCACGATCCCTGGACTGCCCTCACAGATGACGGATTCGATTTCCTGAACCAGTTTCTGCGTCGAACCGACATGGAGACGGGGCAGGGCGATTTCTGGAATTACGATTTCAGCTACATACCCGTCGAACTGCTCTCCGGTCTGTATGAGAAGTTTCTGACGCCAGAGCAGCAGGCCAAAGATGGCGCCTACTACACGCCCCGCAACCTGGCAATGCTGGCGGTTGAACAGGCGCTCATGGCCTCGCCCGATCCGTTGGCGGAGACGATTTTTGATGGGGCCTGCGGTTCAGGCATCCTGCTGACCACAGCCTATCGTCGCCTGATTGCACTGTGCGAGGCGCGGCAGGGGAGGCAACTCGGATTCGCCGAGCGGGGCGAGCTCCTCAAGCGCAGCATCTTTGGCGGCGACATCAATTTCATGGCGTGCCGCGTGACGGCCTTCAGCCTGTACCTGTCACTCCTTGAGGGGCTGGCCCCAGCGGACATCTTGGCGGCACAGGAGCGCGATGGAACGAAGCTGCCCTCCCTCAACGGGAGCAACCTTGCCCATGGCAGCCAACGGGCCGACTTCTTCCGGACTTCCCACACGTTCCACACCCGCCGATTTTCATTGGTTATCTCCAATCCTCCCTGGGCAGAACCTGAGGGTGAGAGCCGAACGTCGGCGGATGACTGGGCGGATCGCGCTGGTGTTCCTTTCGCACGGCGGCAGATCGCCGGTGCCTACGCGCTGCGCGCGCTTGAATTTCTCTCGGAGGGCGGTCGAGCTTGCCTGATCCTTCCCATCGGCCAATTTCTCGGCGCTTCCAGCGCGGACTTTGTCGCTCACCTTCTCAAGGGATACCGACCGTCACGCCTGATCAACTTTGGCGATCTGCAGGGGCTGCTGTTTCCTACGGCTGAAAACACGTGCCATGTCTTCCTGGGGGAGAGGCGTCCGGATGGCTTGTTGAGTCACATTCCGTTTGGGGAGACGTTCGACTATTTGGTGCCGAAAGCCGACCTTAGTCTTGCCCTCGGTCGGCTGACCATGCAGTCCGCCGATCGCCACACGCTGCAGACCCGCTCGGTTGCCGAGGATCCGCAACTGCTTGTCGCCATGATGTGGGGAGATGCCAGTGACCTGTCCATCTGGACGCGGTTGACCTTGCGCGGTACGTTTGCCGATTTCTGGCGTGGGCCCCGCGAGTTTCGGCGCTGGGTATATCGCAAGGGGATCCATCTCCATGACAAGAGCCGTGAGGCGGTCGATCCCGGCGAGCTGCGCCAGATGCCATTCGTGCCCATTGCGGCGCTGCGTGCGGGCTCGCCTGTTCTTCATCCCGAACTGCTGGCCAAGTGGCCTGAGGCTCAGGACACGGTCGTGGGTTTGAACGAAGGGGTGCGTGCCGTTTTCGATGGACCGCGAGTGCTTTTCCCGGATGGTTTCTCCAAGGGTGAGCAGAACATTCGCGCGGTCTACTACGATGGGCAGGCCTCCTTCACCCACAGCATCGGCGTGATCGCTGGCCGCGAGGAGGACGCTGCCCTGCTTCAGTTCACTGCGGCGTATCTGCGCTCGACGCTCGCCCGCTACTTTCTCATGATGCGTGGCTGGAAGATGCTGTGCGAGCGCAACGGCGTGCATCTGGCTGACGTCGAAACCTTCCCGTTCTTTGTGCCAGAGGATGCGCCGGATCCGGCGGCGGCACGGGACGCGCTCTTGATGGTTCAGGCTCGCATGGCGGAACTGATGGCCTTGCCCGAACTTGAGCAAGCATCCCGCTACGATGAGTTGCGTGACGAGTTTGACGAGGCGGTTTTTTCCTATTTCGGACTCTCCGGTGAAGAGCAGACGCTGATCCGTGAATCGGTTCGCGTCCTTATGCCCTCTGTGCGGCCGCGCAGTTTCAAAAGTCTGGACACCCCAGCTCAGCATAGGGCCAGCGCCGAGGACTTCAGCATTTATGCCCAGACCCTCGCCAATGCCTTGACCGCGTGGAGAACGAAGGCACGCGGCCAAGGCCGATTCCGTGTCGATGTGCTTGCGAACGATCCGAGTCGCGCCGGGCCGTCAGGCATCGCGCGGATTTCGTATCTGGGAGATTCCACTGACGGGCCCGAGGTCAGCGCGTCGATGAATGACGAGTTGGTGCTTGCGACACTCGCCGAGTTGAGAAATGCGGGGCTTTGCGCGATTCCATCGGGAGACTTCCTCTGCCTGGTGCCGGATGTGCATCTCTGGGTAGATGGCGCGCTGTACCTTGTGCGGCCGCTTACCAAGCGCAACTGGACAGTGCGAAAGGCTCTTCGAGATGCCGAGCATATCGTCCGTGGTGTGCAAGTGCGCCAATCCGTCGAGAAGGGGGAGGCGACAGCATGATGTCTCCAGTCGACTGGTTTGCTGCCTTTCCGATCCAGCCGGCCACGGAGGCCGTGGAGGCGCTGCGTCAGGGCTGGACAGAATTGGCGGGACGGCCACGCCCGGATTTCAATCCGAAGACGAAGGAAGATGGGCTGACCAAACGGCTGAAGGTATACGTTGAGAACCACGTCGCACGGGAACGCGGCTTGCTCGGTATGTGGGCTGCCGAAGACATCATCGGGGACGTTGATCCGAACACTGGCGCGATGCTTGAGGAGCGGCGGACCGATATTGTCTACGGCTGGAACGATGACGTCCGCGGCATGAAGCTGGTCTTCGAGTTCAAACGCCTGGGTCGCCAGAAGAAACACCGTGACCACTATCTACAAGACCAGGGATTGGGGCGATTCGTCACGGGCATCTATAGCCGAAAGGAGGCCGTTGCGGCCATGGTGGGAGTTCTGCTGGATCCGGAGCCTGAGGTGGTGCCACCCATCAGAGAGGCACTCCAGGACGCCGCGCTTGCCACGTTTCTGCGTTTGCGGCGCTTGCCTTCGGGCCTCCCTTATGCCCGGCCTTCTGCGATGTTCACGGGGGCGGATTTCGATACGGAACACGAGCGGGATGCCGCGCTTGCACCCACGCACGGGACGATTCGCGTATCTCATTTCTTCTTCGCATTCGGCTATCCGACCACCACTCGGAAGCAGAAATCCGCATAGGAGCCCATTGCCAGCTGGATCATCGGCCGCGCCGTCTGGCCTCTCCCGGATTGACGCCGAACTGCTTGCGAAATGCCGCTGAGAAGTGGCTCATGTTCGAGTAGCCCAGATCGCACGCCACTGCCGACACACTGGTATCGTCCCTCAGCAGGCGGCGCCGGGCCTCGTTCATGCGCTCATGCTGGAACAGGCCGTACACACTGAAGCCGTACAGCGCGCGAAACCCGCGCTTCAGTTTCGCCGGGCTCAGCCCGTTCTCGCGCGCCACATCCAGGATCAGCGGAGGCTGCGACAGATCGGACAGGAGATGCGCGCGCGCACTGGCCAGACGCATTTGATCTGCTCGGTCCAATGCGCCTGTGCCACCCGTATCCGCACGCGCCTCCAGAAGCAGGCTCACCAGCGTCAGTCCTTGCGCCTGCAGCCACAAAGGGTGCCGCTCTCCTGAAGCTTCGCTGTCGCGCGGACGGTGTCGCATCGCATGCGCCAATGCTTGGGCCGTGGCATGCAATTCCGTGCCGCGGTGCCCAGTCTCAAAACACAGTCCACTTGACAGCGCACGGCGCAGCGTCGGCTCGGCGTCGCCCACCAACTGCTCGAATGCGTCATGTCGCAGCATGACGCCAACGCTCTCGTAAACGCCGTGCTGGTGAAATCGCCAGCACTGACCGGGGCCAAACGCGATGTTGCCGCTGGCTGCGTGCACTTGGCGCTCGTCGATCTTCCGACCGACACCGTGTCCTTTCCTGCCGTTCAGCACCGCGAGGGATTCGCCTAGCAATACGTAGCTGAAATGGATGAGCCCGCTGTCATCGAGCACGCTGAGCTCGATCGGGTTGGCCAGACGCGTGGACCAGTGCATCAGCTGCACACCCTCTCGCGTCGCCACCCGCCGATGACTGGACGAGACAAGATCCAGCCCCAAGGCTTCGCTGGGGTCTCTGATCATCTCCGTAGCCAGGAGATGGGGTACCGATGTGGCTGCGTCCGACCTGGGCATCAATGCATCGCTTCCTCTTGCCTTTGTTGATCCGATGCGGGCAGCAATGAGCCCGTTCCGGGTAGCAATCGTAATACGAATCATTATTATTGAGCAGAGTTTGTGACTGTTCCTTGCGTGGGTTCTAGGGGCTGGGCGTTTGCCTTCGCACCACCACGGATCCATCGAATTTCCTTGATCGATTCATGTCCCCAGCACCGCTCAATCCCGTTTCCTCAGTTGACGCCACGCCGGTGCTGTGCGGCGTACCGCAGACCATGCTGTGGACGTTGCACAACCGCGCCACCGAATCCCTGCGCCCCGATGCTTGGTTTCGTGATCCGGAGGCCGAGCGCATCTTCCAGTCCATCGCTTTTGACTACCGGGCCCATTTCGGTCGTCCCGACAGTTCGCATGCCACCCGCTCGCAGATGTTTGATGAGGCACTGCGTCCGTGGCTTGCTGCGCATCCCGGCGGCATGGTGGTCGAACTCGGCTGCGGGCTGGAGACGCAGTTCCAGCGCTGCGACGATGGACGTGTGCGCTGGTTGTGCGTGGATGTGCCGGACGCGATTGCCGTGCGCGAGCGCTACCTGGCACCCAGCGAGCGATGCCGCCATGTTGTGCGCTCAGCGCTCGATCTGAGCTGGATGGACGAGGTCGAGGCGAGCAACGGTGTCTTCGTCACCGCCCAGGGCCTGTTCATGTATTTCCCCGAAGACGAGGTTGGGCGCCTGATCTCGGCGATGGCGAAGCGCTTCAAAGGGGGCGAACTCATGTTCGACACCATCCCGCGCTGGTTCTCGCGCAAGACGATGGTCGGCTTCGATATCACGCGCCACTACCGCGCCCCGTCCATGCCCTGGGGCATCAATCGCGACGAAATCGAGGCCGCGTTGCGGGCGTGGAGTCCACACATCGCCTCGGTGCAGCACGAGCCCTACCGCCGTTTCAGAACCTTCCCTGCGCGGCTGGGGCTCGGGATGGCGCACATACCGCCACTTGCCAAATTCCTCCCCGCGATCGTGCGCGTGCGCTTCGCCCGTGAATGACCGCCCTCCGGCGTCCGCCACAAGCTCCTGTTCATCCATGCCCGCCTCCCATCTTTCCTCATGACATCCTTTCAAGCCCGCCCGAACAAAGCCCACCGCATCGCAGCACTTGTCGCATTCGCATCGTTTCATTGGACCTGCCTGGCCGCCGAGCTGCCTTTCGACATCCCAACCCAGCCGCTCGAGGCCGCGCTGAGGCTGTTCGAAGCACAGGCCGGCGTTGCGGTTCAGCGTCCGCTGCAGTGGCCCCAAGGGCTGACTGAAACCCCGGCCTCTGCACTGAGCGGCCGCTTCGAGCCAATGCGGGCGCTGCATCGCCTGCTTGCGGGACATCCGCTCCAGATCGCGGAACGCGATGGACGCTTCGTGATCGCGGTGATCGAGCAAGCCCAGCCCGCCCCCGAGCCAGACAAGACCTTGCCCGCGGTGACGGTCACGGCCCGGCGCGGTGCCGAGCGCGCCAAGGACGTGCCGTTCAGCGTCAGCGCGGTTCAGGGGTTTGAGCTGGAGCAGCGGCGCCTCACCACGCTCGAAGAAGCCCTGCGCGACACCCCAGGCGTCGAGGTCAACGCCTGGGGCGGCTTCGGTGACGCCAACGTGCGCATGCGCGGCGTGGGATCGCTGTACCAGGTCAGCAGCGAGGACAGCTCGGTGGTCGTCAATCTGGACGGTACACCGCTGTCGGCCCGCAATGCCTCGCTGCCCATGCTGGATGTGGAGCGCGTCGAGGTGCTCAAGGGACCGCAGGGCACGCTCTTCGGCCGCAACAGCGAGGCCGGCGCCATCAACATCGTCACACGCAGGCCCACCCGCGAGTTCGATGGCTATGCGCGCGTCGAGGCCGGACAGGAAGGGCAGCGGCTGGTCGAGGGCGCCGTGGGTGGTGCGCTCGCCGAGGACTGGAGCGCGCGCATCGCGCTGCGCAGCCAGCAGTCGGATGACGTGGTCCACAACATCCAGACCGGCGAGCCGATCATGAAGGCCAAGGAACTCGGCTTGCGCGCCAGCGTGCTGTGGCAGCCGCGGGCGGCGACGTCGGTGCTGCTGACCACCGAGCATCAGGACCAGAAGGACAAGGTCGGCCTGATGCTGCTGCGGCCCTACGGCGACCCGCCCAGCCTGGATGCCACGCCCGGCCTTTTCGGTGCCGACGTGAAGAGCCATCGGCACGCGCTGGAAGTCAATCACGACCTGGCTAATGCACGCCTGACGTCTCACACTTCATTCCAGCAGCGCCGCGAAGACCAGACCTCGGGGGCCGACCGCATCGTGGCGGCCACCGTGTTCGGGATGCCCACCGAGTACCTCAAGCAATATCGCCGCGACGAATCCGCGTGGAACCAGGATCTGCGTCTGTCCTCGCTGCCCGGAGCCGCGACGTTCTGGGTGGCGGGCGTCAATCTGTACGGCTCCAAGCGCGAGTACGACACCACCGTCGGTGGGATGACCGACAACCTGCGCGACTTCGAGACGCGCAGCGAGGCGGCCTACGGCGAAGTCACGGTGCCGCTCGCGGCCGCGCTCAAGCTCACCGGCGGCCTGCGCTACACGCAAGAGCGCAAGAAATACGACGCCAGCTTCGTCACCACCGGCTATCCGGCTACTCAGGACAGCCGCTCGCTCGACGACCGGTATGCGACCGGGCGGGTGGCGCTTTCCTGGGCGCTGGACACCCAGACCAACCTGTACGGCGTGCTCGCCCACGGGCACAAGGCCAAGGGCTTCCAGGACGAGACCTCGCAGGTCGCCGACGGCGATCCCTTCAAGGCCGCCAAGGTCGACAGCCTGGAACTGGGCATGAAGTTCGAAAGCGCCGACCGCCGTCTCGCATGGACCACTGCCGCCTTCTTCAATCGCGTGCGCGACGATCACATGCTGGGCTACGACTACACCACCTTCGCGACCAAGGCGATCAACGCCGACACGCGAGCCCGGGGCCTGGAAGTCGAAGGCCAGTGGCGCGCGGCGCCCGGCCTCACCCTCAAGGGCGGCGCCGTCTACACGGACGCCACCATCACCCAGTCGGTGACGGGCGTATCGGGCGGCGACGTAGTCGCCGGCGACCGCGTGCCGGACGTGCCGCGCTGGAGCGGTAAGCTGTCCGTGAACTACACCCGGCCGCTGCCCGGTTTCATGGGGCTGGCCTCGCCGCAGCTCACAACGCTGCTGGCCTACCGGGTCATGAGCACGCGTGCCAACGATCCGCAGAACCACATCTTCCTGCCGCGTTTCCAGAAGATCGACGCGCGCATCGGCATCGCCTCGGGCGCCGGCGAACTCTATCTGTGGGTGGACAACCTGCAGGACAAGCGTTACGACCAGTACGTCTATTACTTCACCCCGAATGCCAATGTGGGCATGCCGACGCGCGGGCGGACCGTGGGGCTGGGCTTCACCTGGCAGTTCTTCTGATGCGCGACGCCATCATGTGTACTCTGCCCGTCGGGACCCGTACCTGCCCGCAAGCCGATGCCTCGGCGCATACCCATGACTTCGGCCAGGAGGGCATACGCCCGGCCGAGCGCCGGGTCGGCATGGTGGCCATGCTGACCGTCGCGGTGATGGGCCTGGAGGTCGCCGCCGGGTGGTGGACGGGCTCCATGGCACTGTTGGCCGACGGAGTGCACATGGGGGGACACGCCGTTGCGCTGGGCCTTGCGGCTGGCGCCTATGCCATGTCGCGGCGCTACGCCCGTGACCGGCGCCTGAGCCTGGGCAGCGGCAAGATCAACGATCTGGCGGCCTACACCAGCGCCCTGATCCTGGCGGCATCCACGGTGTGGACCGCCATCGAGTCAGCGCAGCGCCTGCTGAGTCCCGAACCGCTGCGCCCGACGGAAGCCCTGGTCGTGGCCGTGCTGGGGTTGGCGGTGAACCTGCTGTCCGCTTGGCTCCTGGGTGGTGCGCACGATCATGCTCATGAACACGACCACGGACACGACGATCCTCAAGATCGCCCCGGCCACGTGCATGACCACAACCTCGGTGCCGCACTGGCGCATGTGCTTGCCGATGCCGCCACGTCGGTGGCCGCCATCGCCGGTCTGCTCGCAGCCTGGGCCTGGGGCTGGACCTGGCTGGACCCGCTGATCGCATTGCTGGCGCTGGGCGTGGTGGCGCGCTGGGCCGTCGGGCTGCTGCGCCAGACCGGTGCCGTGCTGCTCGATGCCGAGGGCCCGGCCGAATTGCGGCGCCAGGTGCGCGCTCGGCTCGAAGCGGTGGCGGACAGCCGCGTGACCGATCTGCACTTGTGGTCGGTGGGCCAGGGCGCCTGGACACTCGCAGCCTCGGTGGTCAGTCACGGCCCCGCCGCACCCGATGCGTACAAGGCCGCGCTCGCCGGCCTGCCCGGCATCCATCACCCGCTGGTCGAGATCCATGCCTGCCGCCATTGCCCGAGTCCCCATGGGGCGGAGTCGCCATGACCGAAGTTGCGACGACGACACGCCTGCGCACTCCGGCCGGCACCTGGTGGCTACTGGGTAGCCTCTACACCACCCAGTTCCTCGCCCTCGGCTTCCTGTCGGTGGCGCTGGTCGCGCTGTTGCAGGAGCAGGGCGCCTCCATGTCGCGCCTGAGCCTGATCTACCTGCTCGGCACGGTGTGGGCCTTCAAGCTGCTGTGGGCGCCGCTGCTCGACCATTTCAGCTGGGCCCGGCTGGGACATTACCGCGGCTGGCTGCTGCTCACGCAGGCCGGCTTGGTGGTCGCGCCGCTGGCCATGATGGCGTTCGATCCGGTCGCGGACTTTGCCGCCGTCTATGCGCTGGCCGTGCTCGTCGCCGTGCTGTCGGCGACGCAGGACGTGGCCACCGACGCCATTGCCTGCCGCACGCTGCCCGAGGCCGAACGGGGCCTGGGCAACGGCATCCAGACGGCGGGCGGCCTGCTGGGGAATCTGCTCGGCGGCGGCGTGCTGGTGATGGCCTATCCGAGCATCGGCTGGGGCGCCTGCATGGGGTGGCTCGCCGCAGGTACGGCCGTGTCGCTCGTACAGCTTGTCTGGCTGCGCGAGCCCGGACAGCGCCTGACGCCCCTGTCCGCGCGCACCCTGTACGGGCGCCTGCGCACCTTCTGGCCCGATGCTGGGGGCGTCGGCTGGCTGTTCGTGCTGCTCCTGTTTCCCTTCGCTGCCGGACTGGCCTATGGCCTGGTGACGCCACTGCTGGTGACGGCAGGCTGGAGCATGGAGCGCATCGGTCTGGTCACCAACGTCGCCGGTTCGCTGCTCTCCGCAGCTTCGGCACTGGCGGCAGGCTGGCTGCTGCCGCGCTGGGGGCGGCGGCGCGCACTGATCATGGCCGCGGCCATCAATCTCTTCGGCAGTGCGGCGCTGCTGGCCCCCTGGGCCGGCTGGGGCGGCGCTGGCGGGAGCGACGCTGCCCTGACGCTGGCCGTGTGCCTGTACTTCCTGTGCTACACGCCGCTGCACGTGGTGCTGGCCACGCTGATGATGGACCGTGTCCTCCCCGCCAGCGCGGGAACCGACTACAGCCTGCAGTTCAGCGTGTTCATGCTGTCCAGCATGGGCTCGGCCACGCTGGCGCCGCTGCTGATCGACGCGCTGGGCATGCGCGACACGCTGCTCGTCGGCGCGCTCGCCGCCCTCGCGTCGGTGGCGCTGGCCTGGCGCCACCGCCTGTCGACCCCGCCGGCTCCCGCAACGCCCCCCACACCGGTCCGTCCGTCATGAACACGTCCAACACCGCGACCGCCGATCGCTCGGCACTGCCTCCCGCAGCCGATCCGCAGGCGGGTGACACCGCAGCACCAACGCCTCGATCGGAGCATGCCTCCCCGTGGCGGATCATGCAACCGGTGCGCAGGCGCATCCAGTTCGCCATGGCCCTGTCTGCGCTGGCCACACTGTGCCAATTCGTCGTGCTCGGGGCGCTGGCCTGGATGGTGCGCGCGCTGCTCACAGAGACCGACCCAGATCCATGGCCTTGGCTGGTGCTGGCCGCGCTCGGCACGGTGCTGTTCCTCGTGCTGCGCATCACGGCCTTCAACCAGTCCCACTACGCGGCCTTCCGGCTGGAGACGATCCTGCGCACGCGGGTGGCCGAGCATGCGGCCCGCGTGTCCATGGGTGAGGTCCAGCGCCTGGGCTCGGGTGCGCTGGCCAAGGTCATGCAGGACGACGTGAATGCGCTGCATGTCTTCGTGGCCGACAGCACACCGCTGTTTGCTCGCGCCGCCGTGGCACCTCTCGCAAGCCTGGCGCTGATGTTCGCGCTCGACTGGCGTCTGGCGCTGGCCGCGCTGGGCGTGGTCCTGGCAGGCCTGGCCGTGCTGAGCCTGGCCATGCGCGACCGGACCGAGATGGTGCGCCGGTACAACGAGGCGCGCGAACAGGTCAGCGCCGCTGTGGTGGAGTTCGTCCAGGCCATGCCGGTGGTCCGCACCTTCGACACCGGTCAGTCCACCTTCGGCCGCTACCAGCGCGCACTCGACAGTTACCTGGACGTGCTCGTGCGCTGGTACGCGGGCGCGGCGTTCAGCGCGCGTTTCGGCATGGCGGCCATGAGTGCGCTGCCCACGCTGGCCGTGCTGCTGGCGCTGGGCGGCTGGCTGTTTCAGGCCGGCCGGCTCGACTTCGGCGCCTGGCTGGCCGTGCTGCTGCTGGGCGCCGGCGTGGCCGAGGCCATGCTGCCGCTGATGACGCTGATGCATCTGGTGGACAAGACCATGTTGTCGGTGCGTCGCATCCAGCAGGTGCTGGAGTTGCCCGTGCTGCCGCAGCCCGCGGCGGCGCAAGAGCGCGCGCCTGCCGACGCCAGCGTGCGCTTCGAACACGTCTGCTTCAGCTACGGTGCCGATGCCGCCGAGCCCGCGTTGAGCAACGTGAGCTTTTGCGCGGCGCCGGGCACCGTCACCGCGCTGGTGGGGCCATCGGGGGCGGGCAAGACGACCGTGGCGCGCCTGATCCCGCGCTTCTGGGACGTGAACGCCGGCCGCGTGCTCGTCGGCGGCGTGGACGTGCGCGAGATGAGCGCCGACACCTTGATGCGGCACGTGGCCTTCGTCTTCCAGGACACCTTCCTGTTCGCCAGCAGCATCGCCGACAACATCCGCCTGGGCCTGACCGAGGCGACGATGGACGAGGTGGTCGCCGCGGCCACCGCGGCGCAGGCGCACGAGTTCATCAGCGCGCTGCCGCGAGGCTATGACACCCCGGCCGGCGAGCGCGGCGTATTCCTCTCGGGTGGGCAGCGCCAGCGCATCACCATCGCGCGCGCCATCTTGCAGAACCGGCCCATCCTCGTGCTCGACGAGGCCACCGCCTTCGCCGACCCGGAGAACGAGGCCGCGCTGGTGCAGGCGCTGTCGGCCTTGATGCGAGGCAAGACGGTGCTCATGGTTGCGCACCGCCTTGCCACCATCCGCGACGCCGACCAGATCCTGGTGTTCGACCGCGGCCACCTGACCGAGTTCGGCACGCACGAGGCGCTGCTGGCAGGCCAAGGCGCAGCACAAGGCGTTTATGCGCGCCTGTGGGCCGGCTACGAGCGCGCCCAGCACTGGACCTTGCACACCACTCCCGGCACAAAGACCCCCGTATGACCACTCCCGCCCCTCAGACCAATCGCCGCGACGACGCATTGCTGGCCGTTCTGTTCTTCGCCCAGGGCCTGCCCACCGGGCTGGCCTGGCTCGGCTTGCCGGCGTGGCTGCGCAGCCATGGCGCCGCGTTGGACACCATCGGCCTGGTGAGCCTGACCTTCCTGCCCTGGGCGCTGAAATTCCTGTGGGCCGCGCCGGTCGAGCGCCTGGCGGTACGGCTGGGTTGCGGCCGCGTCATCGCCGCCACGCAACTCGCCGCGGCCCTGGCCTACGCCGTCCTGGCGGCGGTGGACCTGCGCACGCACTTCCTGCCCGGGCTGGCGTTGCTGACCCTGCTGGCCGCCGCCTGCGCGACGCAGGATGTCGCCACCGATCGCCATGCCATCGTCCGCCGAGGGGCAGTCGGCGCTGCACGCATCAACACCCTGCGTTTCGCCGGTTTCACGGGCGGCATGCTGGCGGGCGGCGCCGGTCTGCTGCTGGCCGGCGCCACGGCGGGCTGGGCCGCCTTCATGCTCGCCTGCGCGTCGGCCATGATCATCGCGGCCGCCATGGCGATGCGGATGAAGCCGGCGGCGCGGACACCGGGCGGTGCACCCGAACATCGAGCCCGGGACGACGCGGCGCGGGTGCGCCTGCGCGGCTTCTTCGAGCGTGCCCACCCCTGGACGCTGCTCGCGCTGGCCCTGTTGTTCAAGAGCGCCAGCGCCGCCAGCGAATCCATGGTCAAGAGCTTCTGGGTGGACCACGGCGTCACGCTGGAGCAGGTGGGCATCATGACCGCGGTGAACCTGGGGTTGTGGGGACTGGTGGGTGCTCCGCTGGGCGCCTGGCTGCTTGGCCGCAAGGGGCTGTCCGCGCGCGGTGTGGCAGCCGGGGCGGGTCTGTGTGTGGCGCTGCTGCTGGGTCTGCTGGCCGCATGCATCCACGGCGGCCTTGGCATCACCTGGCTGCCGACATCGGGCATCGAGTGGGATTGGGTCTACGTGCTGCTGCCAGCGCTGCAGGCGGTGGCCGACGGCGTGGCATCGATGGGCTTCTTCACCGTATTCACCCGTGCTGTCATCGGCCGCCAGCCAGGCACCGACCTCACGCTGGTGATGTGCGCCGAGAGCCTCGGGGGCCTCGCGCTCGGCGCGCTGGCCGGCGTCTCGGCGGCGCGCCTGGGCTACGCGGCACATTTCGCTCTGGCCGGTGCGGCCTACGCCGCCTACATCGCCTGGGCCTGGCGGGCACTTCCGCGCGTGGATGTCCACGCTGCGGTGGACGAGCGCGCCAGCCAACCCTTCACCGTCACGCCGGCCCGAGCCCTGCCATGAGTACCTCAACCATTGTCCACTCCGCCCCCCTCGCCACCTGGCGCCAACTGCTGCAGCGCCTGCTGCGCAGCACCGGAGGCGAGGCACAGGCGCTGTGCGCCAGCCTCGCCGGTCTGGCCGCAGCTGCCGCCGTTCAGGGCTTGGCGTTGGCCTGCGTGTTTCCAATGCTTGCCGCGCTGGTGGGCACCGCGAACCGCGAACCCGATGGCG
The DNA here is from genome assembly GCF_023913775.1 of Acidovorax facilis. Lineage (GTDB taxonomy): Bacteria > Pseudomonadota > Gammaproteobacteria > Burkholderiales > Burkholderiaceae_C > Acidovorax > Acidovorax facilis. The sequence goes on along the minus strand of NZ_JAMXAX010000018.1, from coordinate 15,299 downwards.
CCGCCGCATCGCGCTGGCTGCTCGCCTTCGTGGCGCTGGCGCTGATCGCCTCCGCGCTGCGCTGGCGCGCCCAGGGCTTCGATTTTCACGGGCACATGGCGCGCGCCACCCATGCCCTGCGCACGCGGCTGGGCGAACAGTTGCGCCGCATGCCGCTGGAAGCCATCCAGGACAAGCGCGCCGGCGAGCTCAACGCCGCCCTGCTGGGCAACGTGGACGAGAACTTCAATTACACCCTGACGGTCGCCAACCTGATCGCGCAGGTGCTGGTCATGCCGCCGGTGCTGGCACTGGCGCTCTTGGCCGTGGACTGGCGCCTCGGTCTCGCGCTGCTGCTGGTCTATCCGCCCGTCGTCGCGTTGTACCGCTGGCGCCGCCCCTACCAGGCGCGCGGCATGCGCGCGCTGGAAGACGCCCACCGGCGCGCCAACGCCGACATCGTCGAATACGCGCAAGGCCTGCCAGTGCTGCGCGCCGCACGCTGCGAGGGCGAAAAGGCCGCCGCGCTGCAAGCCTCGTTCGCGCAGGTCGAGCGCGTGCAGACCATCGGCCAGCGCAAAGCCGCCGGGCCGAAGATGATCTTCGCCAGCGTGGTCGAGCTCGGACTGCTCGCCACGGCCGCAGCGGGCGCCAGTTGGGTGGCGGCGGGCACGCTGGAGCCGGCCCTGCTGGCCGCATGGCTGGTCGTACTGGTGCGGTTCTCCGAGCCGCTGGCGAACTTCCTCAGCTACACCAACATCGTCGAGCTGGTCGAGGCGGCCCTGGACCGTATCGAGGCGCTGCTGGCCGTGTCCCCGCTGCCGCAGCGCGTGCCGGCGCGCACGCCCACGACGTTCAACGTGCAGTTCGAAGGCCTGCGCTTCCATTACGCGGGCCAGGATCCAGCCTGCGATGCGCCTGTTCTCTGGGCCTTCAGCGCCGATCTGCCCGAGCGCGGCATGACCGCGCTGGTCGGCCCCTCCGGCTCGGGCAAGACCACGATCACGCGTCTCTTGATGCGCCACGCCGACCCCCAAGCGGGCCGCATCCTGATCGGCGGCGTCGACCTGCGCGAGATGACGCCCGATGTACTCAATGGCCTCGTCTCCACCGTGTTCCAGGACGTGTACCTGTTCGACGACACGGTCATCGCCAACATCCGCATGGCCCGCCCTGATGCGAGCGACGAGGCAGTGCGCGAAGCCGCCCGCGCCGCGCAATGCCTCGACTTCATCGAACGCCTGCCGCAAGGCTGGGATACGCGCCTGGGCGACATCGGCGCGCGCCTGTCCGGCGGCGAACGCCAGCGCATCTCCATCGCCCGCGCCCTGCTCAAGGACGCACCCATCGTCATCCTCGACGAGCCGACCGCGGCGCTCGACACCGAGAGCGAGCTGGCCGTGCAGCGGGCCATAGACGCGCTGGTGGAGAGCCGTACGGTCATCGTCATCGCCCACCGGCTTTCCACCATTGCGGCGGCCGACCGGATTCTGGTCATCGATGGCGGTCGGCTCGTGCAGCAAGGCCGGCACGACGAACTCCTTGCCAGGGAAGGGCGGTACCGCGCGATGTGGGCAGCTCAGCAGCGCGCCAAGGCCTGGCATGTTCGGCAGGCTGCTTTGGCCGAACAGTGACTATCCGGTCCACCGGGACCCCTTCCATCCCGCCAGCGTTCATCAGCGCCAGCGAGGTCAGACGACACGCACGATCGTGCAGAGGTGCCATGAGCGGCGCTTCAGCCTCGGCGTTCCGTTGAACTTGCATTTCACGCAAGGGGAAATCGCGAGGGCAGGGACGGGCCGACGCTTGTTCCGGTCGGGAGGAGAGGGCGTTCGCGGGCTTGAAAGGTGGTAGCGCGCTGAGAGCATGAATCGTCGGCATCTGCCGAGGTTCATGAAGGAGCGAAACATGGCGAACACCATCGTCACCGTTCAGGGCGGTTCCGTCGCGCAGCCGACACTGCTGGGCCAGGGGCCTGCACGCATCCCGACCGGCGGCAAGATTCGTCCGGGCATCATGGTGCTCACCAAGCGCGCGGCTGAGATGCCGAAGGCGAAGGAGATCTACAGGCAGGGCGTGGCCGATGGCCATTCGTTCGAGCAGATCGAGCGTACCTTGAAGGAGGCGCTGCCCCAACTCAAGTCGCCGCTGGTGCCGCGCAATGTGCCCTGGTTCACGGTACGGGCTCAGGATTTCTCCAACCCGGAGGTCGCGCAACAGATCCTCGACGCTTACGGCGAGGAGCGGGGCCAGGGGCGCCGCCTCTACCGCTTCCCCGTGGTGTTTCCGGCCGATCACTGGCAGAGCGTCATGCCCCACGAGCTGGCTGCCTGGGGTACGCACGAGAAGCGCTTCTGGTCTCAGTATTCGGCCGATGGCGTGACGCGCCATTGCATGTGCCACGCGCCGGTTCCGATGGACCACACCGGCCGGCGCACGATCCGCATCTTCGGCGGACGCAAGACAATGCTGCGCGAGGACAACGGCGGGGTCTGCGATCCCGAGTCCTGCCCGGAATACCAGGCGCGCCAGTGCAACCTGACCGGCCGCTTCCTTTTCTTCATCCCGGGCATCCGCACCATCAGCGCGCTGGAGCTGCCGACGACGAGCTTCTATGCGATGAGCAATGCGTTCCAGCGCTTCCAAGCCATCGGCCACATGCGAGGCGGCCGGATCTCAGGCTTCCTTGACTGGGCGCGCGAGACCTTCTATCTCACCAAGGTGCTGCGCGAGGTGCCGCACATCGACGAGAACGGGCGCGCCGTGCGCGTGCCGCAGTGGATCATCGAGCTGGAGGCGCCGATCGACGTGACCGCGCTCTTGCGCGACGGCGAGGATACGGAAACGGCCATCATGCAGGCGAGCCTGGCCGAGCAGGTGCTCGAAGGCGTGCCGGCGGGGCATCCGGCTGCAGCCGACAAGGCCATTGAGGGCGATGCGAAGCCGGTGGACGTGGCCGCGCCCATGCGCCCAGGCCATCCCACGCTTGAACAGTTGCTGGGGCGCGCCGAGGCGATGGGTCTGGATGCTGGGCGCTTCCAGCAGTACGCCGACCGGCGCTGGGGTCGGGGCTGGAAGATCAACCCCCATGGCCGCGGCCGCGCCTGGGACGAGTTGGAGCGCTACACCAATGATCCGGAAGGCTACGCCGACAAGGTCGACTGTGTCCTGGGCGCGATGGCAGGGAGGGCTTGACCATGCGCATCGCTCACTTTTCCGATCTGCACTACGGCGCTGCGACGCTGGAGGAGGCGGATCGGTGCTTTGGGGCTGCGGTCGATCGGGCGATCGCCGAACGGGTCGAGGCGGCGATCCTCTCGGGGGATGCCACCGACCACGGCCTGGACCTGCATGAGCCGGCCACCCTCAAGCTTCTGGCGCAGGTGCGCCGGCTGGCCGACCATTGCCCGGTGCTGATGCTGCAGGGGACGTTTTCGCACGAGCCGCCGGGGACGCTTTCGGTGTTTCGGCTGCTGGGAGCGCGCCATCCGGTGCATGTCGCCGACCGCATCGAGCAGGTTGCGCTGACGCGGGAGGGCTTTTGGCAGGCCTCCAGCAGCTGGCGCTTCGAGGACGTGCCGATGGGCGCGCGGCTGCTGCTGTCATGCGTGCCGACCATCAACAAGGCCGTAGTCGCAGCCACCGTCGGCGCGGTCGATGCGCCCCAGGCGGTGGGAGAGCACCTGGCGCTGCTGCTCGCGGGCTTTGCGCCCACCAACCGGCGGGCGCGGGCACAGGGCATTCCGACGGTCGCTGTCTCACATGGAACTGTGTTCGGCAGCCTCTCCGAGCATGGCGTGCCGATGGCGGGTTTCGACCACGAATTCAGCACCGGCGTGCTGTTCAGCGCCGAAACCCAGGCCGTGATGCTGGGCCACATCCACCGCCATCAATCCTGGGAACAGAACGGGCCGGCTGGCCGCCAGTGCATCGCCTATGCCGGCTCCATCGGGCGCTTCCACTTCGGGGAGGAGGGCGAGAAGGGTTTTCTGCTTTGGGAGGTGAGCGCCGATGCCGGGGCGTGCATGCTGGTGCCGACGCCGGCGCGGCGCACTATCGACATCGTGTTCGAAGGGCGACCGGATCTGGAGGCGCTGCGCGAGGCCATCGCCAGTCACGGGGTGGAGGGGGCGCATGTGCGCGTACGCTGGACAGTCGCGGACGAGGATCGCCACGCGGTCGATCGCGCCGCAATCAGCCGATTGCTGGCAGGCGCTGCGCAGGCCAAGCTGGAAGGGCGGATCGTCCCAGTCGTGCGGACCCGGGCGCCGAGCATCAGCCAGCTTGGCACCCTGGCCGACAAGGTGCGGCGCTGGGCGGAGCTCACTGGCGTGGAGCCTGCTTGTGTGCTGAAGTGCCTGGAAGCACTGAGCGAAGAGGGGCCGACTGAGATCGTGGAGCATCTGCTCCAATCGATTGGGATGAGAGCGCTGGTGAAGGAATATGCCTCGACATGTGCGCGCGTGTTTGTTTGAATCGTGGAAGGCGGAATGCCTATATAATTAGGCGCCATATGATATGGTGGCTAATGTGAAGTTCGATCAAAAATACCAAGCCCTACTTCAAGAGGTGCAGCGGCGGGGGCTCCCTGATGTGGAGGGAATCCGGCTGTGCTTTCAAGTGCTGTCGCTCGCGTCTTCTATTGATCGTGACTGTGCGCGCTTGCTGGCGCCCCACGGCCTCTCCGAGGGCCGCTTTGTGCTGATGTTCCTTCTAGAAGCCGCCAGCGATGGATTGGCTCCCAATGAACTCGCCAAACAGGCAGGCGTAACACGTGCTACGGTCACGGGACTCCTTGATGGCCTGGAACGTGAGGCGTTGATCGAGCGTCGGGTCGATAGCCATGATCGCCGGGCTTTGCGCATCTATTTGACCCGTAAAGGCAAACAGGTGGCAGTGAGGGTTTTTGATTCGCATGGGCGTTGGATTGCAGGCTTGTTCAGCAACCTGACTATCCATGAGCGTGGCCACCTTGCGCTGCTGCTCGATAAGGCTGCTGGCAACCTTTGCGTTGGTGGCGTAAAGACATGCAGGTGAGTCGGTCTGCCGCTCGCAAGGGGGCTACGCGTGGGACCGACATCTCTCCTGACATCCTTGACGGATTGTCGCGCGGCGTGTTGCAGAGCGCGACGCTCGTAGAGTGCCTCGCAGTAGATCAGGCTCGCCTGCTGCGTGCAACCTTTCCTGAACTGCCTCAGCGGTTACTGGCTGAGGCAGACGAGGTGTGCCCACTTGGCATCCTGAAGCGGATGGCGGGGATCGGCGCTGTGCTGCTGAATGCTCTGGGGGCGGCAGGTATCGATCGCTGCCGTACTAGCGAATCGGACACAGTGCGTGGCTGGGCTTGTTTCATGATTGGTGCGCAGGTTCAGCAGGATCTATTGGCGCGTCTCGCCGCCATCCAACCGCTTGCTGACGACGCGCATTTTGGTGTTCGCGAGTGGGCCTGGATGGCACTACGACCACACCTGACAGAGCAGTTGGAAGTGTCTGTCCAGCAACTGTCGGTCTGGACAGCCTCTCCTTCCTGCCGTCTGCGACGCTTCGCCAGCGAAGCTTTGCGGCCGCGTGGCGTGTGGTGCGCGCACATCTCTTTGTTCAAGGACGAACCGAACCGTGGCTTGCCCATTCTGTCGCCGTTGCGTGCCGATCCATCTGCGTATGTGCAGGACTCCGTAGCCAACTGGCTTAACGATGTCGCCAAGGATCAGCCCGACTGGGTGCGCAGCCTTTGCGCACAGTGGCTTCAAGGCAAGCCCGCCGATGCCACACGCCGAATATGCCAGCGGGCTCTGCGTAATTTGAAATGAAAGGAACAACTTATGTCGCACTATCTCATCGAACTCTACACTCCCAATGCCGCGTGGCAGGTATTGTCAGCCGATCAGCGCAAAAAGTTCTTGGATGGTATTCAATCTGCCATGAGTGAGCTGTCTAAGCTGGGAATTGAAGTGCTGGCACTTGGCGAAAACGATCGCAGCATTGCGCAGGCTAGCGAGCACCGCTTCGTGGGAATCTGGCGCTTTCCAGATCAGCAGGCGCGAAATGTACTTTTGGGGGGAATTTTGGCTAGCGGCTGGTACAACTACTTTGACCATGTGAATGCCGCCAGTGATGCGGGCGGCTTCGAGGGGCACTTGGTTGCCTTGGCGAGGGACTGAGCTTTGCGGTTCATGGGGTTGTCTCCAGAGACGGGAAATAACCTGACGAGGCTTGACCTGGAGCGGCAGACCCGGCCTACGCGGAAAACCAAAGCGGGAAGGCCGCGAGGAGCTGGCTGAACGTGTGCTCGGCAGGCAGTGCGGGCAATTGCCCGGTACGGAAGGCCGCCGGAATGTCGTCCTGGCTCATCTCGCCCTTGCGCACGGCGCAGTTCAGAACCTCCAGGCGTTCGAGCCAGATCAGCTCGTAGCGCGCGATGGCGTCCCATTCGGCCGGCGTATTGCTCTCCAGGTCGAAGGCGTAACCGGTGGCGATCGGGTCGGTGTCCTCATAGCGCACGCACACCTCGCGGTAACTGCCGAAGTCGTGCGGGAAGGACTTGATGACCAGGCCGGCCTGGCAGTCGGCCGGGACGGGATGCAGGCGTTCCAGCATGCGCTTGAACAGCTGGCATTCGCGCCGGGAGCGTTCTTCGTAGTCGGGGCGGCCCACCTGGGCCGCGTTTTCTTCGCATGGCACGGGGCCGATGTTCATGATCTGGCTGGGCATCGAGGTGTCTCCAAGAAGAACGGGAACACCTCCCCGCGCCGGGAACGTGTTCCCGGGATTGCGGGGTCCGCGAGGTGCGGAAATCAAAGGCAGGTAACGGCTACGCCGCCCGGCACGCGGCCGGGTTCCCCGTCCGGGGCTGGAAGGGGGGGCGATCATCCGATCGCAAAGGATGAGGGAGGTCTGCTGGGGCTGGGTGAATCGGGCAACGGGGTGCGCGGCAAGGCGATGCGCACAGGTTCGAAGGCGCGTGATTTCCGGGTGCCGTGTGGACGTTTCTCGACAAGGCGCCACTCGCTCGCCCCTTGAAGCGGTGCGCGCCGGTGGGAAGCTGAAGGCTCTGACCTTTGGAGCCCGATGCGATGTATCCCCTCTCGCTCACCTTGAAGGGCTTTCGCGGCATCCGCGATGGCCTTGGACTCGACGTACTGACCCTCGACCTGGAGCGGCTGGCGGGCGATGCCGAACTGGTGGCGCTTTCCGGGGCTAACGGCCGCGGCAAGAGCACCATCCTCGACAACCTGCAGCCTTTCCAGACCCTGCCGTCCCGCACGAGCCTGGCGGGGCCGGGCGGCTTCTCCTACTACGATCACGTGGTGCTGCCGGAAAGCGAGAAGGACCTGGTATGGCTGCACGAGGGGCGGCGCTTTCGCTCGCAGATCGTGATCCGCAACAACGGCCGGCGGGCGACCGATGCCTTCCTCTTCGAGGCCGATGCAGAGGGGCGTTGGCGTCCGGTGGTGCTGCCGGATGGCACCCTGTCCGATGGCAAGACCGGCACCTACAACCGCTGTGTCGAACACTTGCTGGGTAGCGCCGAGACCTTCTTCACCTCTGCCTTCAGTGCCCAGGGCAAGCGCCAGCTGAGCGCCTACCAGAACAGCGAGATCAAAACCCTGCTCGCCGACCTGCTGGGGCAGGAGCACATCCGGAACGAAGGGAAGAAGGCTGCGCAGGTGGTCGACCTGCTGAAGGCTGGTCTGGTCGCCATGCGCCAGCAACAGGCGAGCCTGGACGAACAGCTCCTGCGCCTGCAGGATGAGTACCAGTCCTTGGGAGACACCGGCACGCGCATCGCCACACAGGCGCGTGCCCGGGTGGAGGCCCTGCGTGTGCAGGAAGCTGCCCACACGCATCTGGCCCGCCAGCAAGCGGTCTTCGAGCAGGCGCGGGGCCTCGAAGCCCGGCGCACCCAGTTGAATGGCGAGCGCAGTGCCCTGATCGGCACGGGCAAACAGGTGATCGAGGTCATCGCCGACCAGGCGCAAGCTCAGCGACAACGCTTGGTGCGCCTCGAACAGCGCATCGCCCACCGCAAGGCGCAACGGTCGGCACAACTCCAGACCCTCGACCGCCAGCGTCGGCAATGCGACACGGTGCTGCTGGGCGAGGCGGCAGTGCGGCGCGCAGGCCGTCGGCTGTCGCTGGCAGAATCCGTGGCGGCCCGCCGCGCCGAGCGGTTGCAGTCTGCACGCCATCAGGTGCAGGAACTCAGCCGATGCACGGCCGCATGGGAGTCGGCCAGGCAGCGCCTGAAGGCGATCGAGCGTGAGGCGGGGCAGGCCGCTCTGAGGGCGGAGGATCTGGCGCGCCGGTTCGGGCTCGCACGGGAGGTGCCTTGCGCCGGGACCGACCTGCAGGGGCGGTGCAAGCTCCTGGGCGACGCCCGCGAGGCGCAGGGGTTGATGCCCAGCGCCCAGGGGGCGATCCGGCGCTTGTCCGCCGACAAGGCGGATGTCCAGCGGCAACTGAGCGAGCACGAGACGCAGCGTCGGGCCCTGACGCAGGCGCCCCAGGTGTTGGCGCATGCCGAGCGGCGGGAAGCCATCGCCCGCGATCGGGCAACCCGAAACGGCAGGTTGGCCGCCCGGATGGGCGAGATTCAGCAGACACTGACCCGACGCAACGACATCGAGCGGGAACTGGCAGCGCTGACGCAAGCCGGAAGCCAGGACGGCGAGACCGATGAGGAACATGCCGAGCGCCTCGACATCAGGGCGACGCTAAAGGCGCTGGAAGCACAGCACGAGCAGCAGGCCAAGCACTACCGACAGGGGCTCGATCGGCTGGATGAGGTACTGGCAGCCTTGCCGCCGGCCTTCGACGGACGGGTTCTGTCCGAGGCGGAGCGAACCCTGGCCGCAGCGCAGGCTGCATTCGCCGAGGCCGAGCGCGCCCACCTGCAAGCGGTGCGGGATGCCGAAAGGCGGACCGCCCTGGACCGCCAGCTCCGGGACAGGAAGCGGGAGCGGGCGGATGCAGCGGCACGCATCGCCCAGGTGGAGGCGCAGCTGGGCAACTGGAGCCTGCTGGTCAAGTGCCTGGGCAACGATGGCCTGATCGCGCTGGCGATCGACGATGCGGGGCCCGCCCTCGCGGGCCTTGCCAACGACCTGCTGTTGGCGAGCTACGGCCCGAGGTTCACGGTCTCACTGCTGACCCAGGTGGAGAACCGCAAGGGCGAGCAGCGAGAGGGCTTCGTCATCGAAGTCCACGACGGGGAGTCCGGGCAGAGCAAGCGGGTCGAGCAGATGAGCGGTGGGGAGAGGATCTGGGTGAACGAGTGCCTGGTGCGTGCGGTCGCCCTGTACCTGTCGCAGAACAGTGGCCGCTGTTACGGCACGCTCTTCAGCGACGAGGTCGATGGCGCTCTGGACCCGGCGCGCAAGCGCATGTTCATGGCGATGAAGCGCGAGGTGCTGCGCCTGGGTGGGTATGCGCGGGAGATCTTCATCTCCCAGACGCCGGAACTGACGTCCATGGCCGACGCGGTGATCAATCTGGACGCCTGGGGGCCTCCCACGATGAAAGCGTCGGCCCCGCCAACTGAGTCGGAGTATCAAGGGGCATGATGGGCGTCACGGCTGGTTACAGAATGGACAACTGATGCCGGTTTTCCGGCAAATTTTGAACATGTAAGTTATTGTCGCTGCGTGGAAAAATGGAATTTCTATGGGGTGAGTGTTAAAATTGAATTTGTGACCTTGCAAGGGGTGTTCGTATGAAGCTGGAGGATCGGATGCGCCAGTCGATTAGGCGTCGATCAGGCTCCGTCGTGCTTCGCTCGGAAGTTGCTGCTCTAGGGAGTCGGACGCAGGTGACGCATGCTCTGGGAGCTCTGTTGCGCGATGGGGAGTTGCTCCGTCTTGCAAATGGCGTCTATGCCAAGGCGAAGCGCGAAAGCCCGAGCGGGCGAGTACGTCCCCTTGGAAATCTGGAGGAAATCGTTCGCGAGACGGCCCAGAAGTGGGGATTGGTTCTGCGAGGGATGGTGTCCTGCAATGAAGCTGGCGGAACCGAAGATGGTGCAGTGGCTCTCTTGGCGGAGACCGATTCGCCGAGGATTTCGCGCAGGCTGGTGATTGATGGACAGCTCGTCAAATTCCGAAGCCGTCGTCGAAAGCATCGTGATGTCGAGGCGCATCGGTCGCTGGTGATCCCGGCGTCGGGCGTCGCGCGCTTCGTTCAAGACCTCGCGCGTCGACTCAAGGTGGCCTACGTCCCGAGCTCGATGGATCAGTGGGCGGAGACAGTCACGCATCTGGCTGGCGATGAGGTCAGGTCAGACAGTACTCAGGATTTGCTTGTTGCACTCAAGCGGGCTGGAAAGTTGTCCAAGGAGGAGGTGGCAGCGCTGACGATCAGGCACCTTCGGGAGCGCAAACAGCATGTTCGACCCGTTTAAGGACTTTGACCGGGCCGGCTACCTTCGAAACCTGTATGGCGAGAAGGATCCTCAGATCGTGCGGGAACTGGAGCACACCTTGTTTCGAACTGGGTTGGACGAGGCGCTCGCCCATGTTGCGAAGCGCCAGACGCTCGGATACTCAGACTTCCTTGCCGTTCATCGAATCCTGTTTTCGGCGTTTTATCCTTGGGCCGGGCAGGATCGTGCTGCGACTGTGCCCAACATCGCGGTTTCCAAAGGCAACACCGTGTTTGCCCATCCTCTTGATGCTCGACGGGCGGTTGAGGAAGGATTGCGCATCGGGCAAGACAAGGCTGCCTTGCGGCAGCACCCGGGCGAGGTCATGGGATGGTTCGCCTTCGGTCACCCCTTTCTCGATGGCAATGGTCGGACGATGCTGATCATCCACAGCGAACTCTGCCATCGAGCTGGTTTTTGCATTGAGTGGCAGCGCACTCGCAAAACGGAGTACCTTGCGGCGCTGAGCGCGGAGATCGCATCCCCCGGGCAAGGCCTCTTGGACGGTTACCTGTTGAGCTTTGTCGGTGCCGCACGCGAACGCCAACTGTGGGGTGGGGCCATCGACGGCATCCGAGGGCTGGATGGGCGGAGTATCGAGGACGCGGTCGATGGCGAGTACACCGACGTGCGTGTCATGCAGAAGTACCAAGCGTTTGAAATGAGCCGAGCCATGTCCAAGGCCGACCGGCGTTGATCGTCCGGCTGGCTGGAGTCCCGTTGGCACCATGTCCATTGCGGATAGCGCAGCCTTTCATGCCAGGGCGCAGGCCCTCTCTACTTCTCGTTGATTCCCGGACATCGCTGTTGAACGGAAAAAGAAAACCGCCTTGGCGAACCAAGGCGGTGAAAGGTCTGCTTGCTACAGGGAGGAGATAGCAGGGAGGTGCAGACCTGACCGTCGAATTATCACCTTGATTCCGCGACGCACAGACTGGGAGTCCCTTGTCGTGGGGGCATCATGGTTGATGCTCCGGGCGTGTCAGAGGAGGGGGGTGATGAACCTCGGCTCGCCTGGGCTTGCGCCGAGCGGCCTTGCTGAAGTCCATGCCGCAATCCCGGCAGCGGAACCAGCGCAGGTTGCCGAGCTGGCCCAGCGCGACGCCGGGGCCTGCGCACATAGGGCAGGAGGGAGGAAGGCGTGTGCTCATCGCTCAGATCAACCCGTGTTCGGCAAACGAGTAGTGCCCCTCAGCGGCCACGATGAAGTGGTCGATGACGCGGACGTCGATGAGCGCCAAGCTGGTCTTCAACTGCTGGGTGATCCGCTGATCCGCCATGCTGGGTTCCAGGCCGCCGCTGGGGTGGTTGTGCGCCAGGGCCAGGGCCGCAGCCCCGTGGGCAAGTGCCTGTTTCAGGACCTCTCGGGGATACACGCTGACCTGGGTGAGCGTCCCCCGAAAGAGCTGCTCGACAGTGATCAGCCGATGTTGGGAATCCAGGTAAATGACGAGGAAGACCTCGTAGTCCAGCCCCGCGCAATGCAGGCGCAACCATTCGGCCAGTTGCTTGGGTGAATCCATCACCGGACGTCCCTGCAGGTCAGTCAGCATGTCGCGGCACAGCAGTTCCCGTGCAGCGAGCAGGCGCCGGGTGATCCCGGCTTCCAGGGCGGCCGGCAAGGCCAGTGGGAGACTTGCGTCGCAGGCTTGGCTCAGCTCACCCGGTCCGATGGGAGGCATGGGGGCAAGGAGTTCGCCCAATAGCCTGGCGCGGCTGAGCTGTCGTGGGTCGAAGCCGGTGCCTGCGGTGGGTGCGTCTGTCGGTGTGGCGACGCAGGCTGTCGCTGCGGGTTTCGGCGCGGTTCCGCCGATCACCGACTTGATGGCGTTGCGGATCGCTGCGGTCAGCACGGTCCAAAGATCCATGCGAAGGTTGCTCATGGTGTTCTCCTGATGGACGGAACACCAGACCTCCCTCGGGACCGGTGTCCCGAATGGATGGGAGGAACCAGCCGCGTGCGCGGCCGGTACGAAAGGGCAGGTGACGACTGCGACGCCGGGCGTACCCGGAATGGCTCCGCGATGGAGCGCGAGTGATGAGGCATTGTCTCGCGGCGAGGGTGGGTTCGTGATGGGGGAGGGCGAAACGCCATCCGCAATGCGTGGCAAGTGAAGACGCTTGCGGCTGACGTGACCATCGTTTTCAGGAGCCGCATCTTTCCGCACAAAAAGCGGCCCCGACCACCCGTGTGGGGAGTCGGGGCCGTAAAGTGAGGGCAGCTACTGGAAGATGCGCGGCTCGACCGTCTCGCCGCGCATGAAGGCGACATAGGCACCGGCCTTGCCGATGTCCCAGAAGCACGCCACAACCTGTTCGTCATGGAGCACCTCCCAGGGGCGTTCCGTGTCGTCACTCGGCCGGATCAGCAGGTCCGGCGCGCGGTACCGGGGATGGCGGAAAAGGAACTTCCCGCTCTCCCAGTCGATGATCGCCAGCAGGCAGGCCGTGAGGACGGCGATGCCGCCGTCGGCGCCCGGCTCGATCAGCAGCGGCACCTTGAGCGTTCCCGTCGATCGGCCGATCCGGCCGACCACGTCATGCTCGTCGAGCCAAGTCCGGCCTGTTGCGGTGTCGCCCAGGATCAGACGGACCTTCGCATTGGCTTCCCGGCACCGTTCCAGGACCCGGGCGGCCTTGGGATCGGTCGCCGGATCGAAGTAGGTCTTGCGGCTCAAGGGAGACTTCCCCCAGGCGTCCACGGCGGCCAGGTACTTCTGGTAGCCGCTGAGCGCCCGGAAATCCGCTTCATTGAAGGCCAGGTCCGGGCGTTTCAGGCGCTCGGCCATCTGGTTCGCGTGGTCGCGCGCATTGGTGAAGCCGAAGCACGTACAGCCGTGGCCATGATCGAGCACGTAGAGCTGCTGCTCGGTGTTGAGGGTGACGTTCACCATGGCACACCTCACGCGTTCCGCCCGGCTTGGCGGCCCGCAGGTGCACCGTCGACCGGTTTCACGGCCCGCAGGCGCAGGACGGAGACGTTCGTTCCGGATGCCCTGAAAGCGCCGGCCGGCAAGGCCTCGACCTCGGCGCCGATGTTGTCCACGAAGGCGCGGAAATTGCGTTGTGCTTTCGTGCGTCCGGTACGCCAGCCCGGCGAGGTCAGGCTCACCAGCACGCCCCCCGGACGCAGGAATCGCCACATGTGGATCACGTGGGTGATGTCCTGGTCCTTGGTGAACGGCGGATTGGCGATGACCCCATCGAAGAGACCGATGTCGGCCAGGCTCAGGGACAGGAAATCCCGTTCCACCACCTCGAAGCCCTTGTCGCGCAGGATCTGCGCGCTCGGGCCATGGTTTTCCACGGCGAGCACCTTCGCTCCGGCGGCGCGGGCGGGCTCGGCCAAGGCACCTTCTCCGGCCGAGGGTTCGAGCATCCGCTTGCCAGCGAGGTCACCCAGGTATTCAGCGGCCCAGGCCACCGTCCCGGCGGCCAGATCCTCCGGGGTGAAGAAGGCTTGCCGCGCCTTCTTAGGGTTGGGCTTCTCGCCACCCCGCAATCGGGTCAGCACCTCCTTGACGTCGATGGCCGCGCCGAACTGGAAGCCGTTGCGGCTGTAGACGCCTCCAGCCGCCAGGATCAGTGCCTTGATGCGGGCGTAGTGCTGAAGCCGCCGGGCGGGCAGCTCGATGCGTTGCCCCTTCGCGCGCAGCAGGGCCATCTCGCCTTGCAGCGACGAGGTGTCGATCTCGGCTTCCGAGTCGGCGTCCTTGTCCGGTTCGGGCGCTCGCAGTTGCCGGGCCGTCTTCTCGAACAGCGCGGCTTGCTCCTCGGTCATCTGGATCAGCAGGCGCGAACCGAGGATCTGCTGATACTTCAGCCACAGGCAGCGCTGCGCCGGGAGGTACTCGATGTACAAATCGTCGGCGACCCGAACAGTGCGCAGCGAATAGACCACCCCGCTCGCGAGAACTGCCTCGATCAGCCGCTCATAGAGCTTCAGGGCGATCTGCGGCCGGGGACTTGGCTTGTGGGTGGCATCGGACCCGGCGGACTCGGGGATGCCGAAGATCCTCAGGACACTGCGGTCGTGGGGCTCCGCCGCGATCACGCCGGCGAGGATGCGCGGGAACTGCTCGGTCGCGAGGACCGGGGTGGGCGCGTCGGCCCAGAATGTGGAGGGCATGCTCAACTCCTGATGAAGACGTGAGATGCCCTCGCCCGTAGGGGGAAGGCTCCCCCGTCGGGTGGATGAAAAGACCGGGTGGTCTGGGATCAGTGACGAGCGGCTCAGGTACTCAGGCGACCTGCCGCAGCGCGGTGAAGAGTTGCTGTGCCGGCGCCGGCTCCCCGTTCTCGAGGGCCTGGCAGGCGCGGGCGACGTGCGCTTGCACGACAGGCATCGGCTTCTCGATGGCCTCGATGCGCAGCAGCACCGTGCCGTAGTGCGAGCGCACGGTGAGCGTGCCCCGGCCATCGGCCCAGCCGGCTTCGGTCAGATCGGCCGGATCGGCCTTATGCCGATCGGCGGCTACCTGGACGGCCAGTGGGAAGCTCTCGACGACAGTCACGTCCTCGAGGTCGCCGTAGTCGCGGTCGAAGAAGCGGACTTCGTAGTCGCTCGGGCCGGGCGGCCACAGGCCGTCCAGGTCCGGCAGCGGCGGCATGGGTGGCATCGTGCCGGTGTCGATTGGCCGGACAACCTGATCGTCGATCAGGCGGTCGAGCTTGAGCAGCAAGGCATCGGCATGGGCGCGATCGTCCAGGATCAGGGCTGTCCGCAGGCCCAGCACCTGCTGAATCATCTGATGCAGCTCCTGGGCAATGGCGCGTTCGGCGCGCTGTTCGATCGAACGCAGGATGTCGGTTGCGGTGCTCATGGTGGTGGGCTCCTTTCGAGTGAGCGAAATTTGTGGAGGTCACCGTGCGGGCACGGCGATGGGGGGTGAAAGCCCGCGGC
>NZ_JAMXAX010000189.1 GCF_023913775.1 Acidovorax facilis | reverse complement strand
CTCCTGCGCGCAGCATGCCCGCCACAGCCCCCAGGCTGTTGCACAGGATGTGCTCGCGGACGGTGACACCTTGCGCCAGCAACCAGTCGTCCAGCAGCCGCGTGGTGCCAGCGCCTGGCGGCAGCGTGACGAGGGGATGCTGCTGCAGCAACGCTTTGATGCCCAGGCGGCTGGCGCCCGCCAGGCTGGGTGACAGGGCCCAGGCGAAGCGCGCGGCGCCCACGGGCTGCGATAGCAGTGTGCTGCGCGACGAGCGTCCTGCGATCACGGCGAAGTCCAGTTCGCCGTCGTCCAGGCGGCGCTCCAGCACCCCGCCCACATCCACGCAAGGTTCCAGAGCCAGGCGTGGGTGCGTTCGCCGCACTGCCGCCACAAAGGTGGGCAGCCACGTGAGCGCAGAGAGGTCGCCCACGCCAAAACGGCAGCGGCCCGCAAGCTCCTCGCGGGAGCCCAGCTTATGGCCCAGCGCCGCCATGGCGTTGAGTACTTCCAGTGCGGCCGGCAGCAGACGCTCCCCCGCCTCGGTGAGCACGGCACGGTGCCCGCTGCGGTCGAACAGCGACTGGCCCAGCGTGGACTCCAGTTCGCTGATGCGTTTGGACAGCGACGAGACCGACAGGTGCACCCGCTCCGCTGCCGTGGCGAAATTGGCGCAGGTGGCCGCCCACCAGAAGGCTTCAAGTTGTTTGACCGAGGGATGGGGCATGTGCAGAGAGATTGTCAAAAAGCGAACAAAGTCATTCTAAATATTCCGCTTTTATTCACTGATGCGGAAATCTACAGTGGCGCTGATCCCTCAACGCAATGACCATCTACCATGCCCGTCTCCACTGCTACGCCGTCTACCACCGCGCCGCGCTCGCCTGCTGTATTGCGCCGCATGCTGTCGCTGCACGACTTTGAGGACGCCGCGCGCAGGCGTCTGCCCCGGCCCATCTTCGGGTACATCGCCGGTGCGGCGGAGGACAACGCCTCGCTGCGCGACAACCGCGCGGCGTTTGGAGACTTTGCCTTCGTGACGCGGGTCCTGCGAGACGTATCGCAACGGTCGCAATCCGTCGAGCTGTTTGGCGAACGCTACAGCAGCCCTTTCGGGATAGCGCCCATGGGCATCAATGCGCTGTCCACCTACCGGGGCGATCTTGTGCTGGCGCGTGCTGCACGGCGCATGGGCATTGCGTCTGTGATGAGCGGTACGTCGCTGATTCCGATGGAAGACGTGGCCCGCGACAGCCCGGGCACCTGGTTCCAGGCCTACCTACCTGGCGATCAGGCACGCATTGAAGCGCTCATCGAGCGCGTGGAGCGTGCGGGTTTTCGCACCCTCGTCGTCACGGTGGATATCCCCATCTCCGCCAACCGTGAGAACAACATCCGCACGGGTTTCTCCACACCCTTGCGCCTCAGCCTGCGTCTGGCATGGGATGGTCTCGTTCGGCCGCGTTGGGTGGCGGGAACCTTTTTGCGCACGCTGCTGCGCCACGGCATGCCGCACTTTGAAAATTCGTTCGCCACGCGCGGTGCGCCCATTGTTTCTTCCACGGTCCTGCGCGACTTCTCGGCGCGCGACCATTTGAGCTGGCGCCACATTGAGGCCATTCGCCGCCGCTGGAAGGGGCCCTTGGTCGTGAAGGGCCTGCTCAGCGTGGAGGACGCGTTGCAGGCGCAGCATGCCGGGGCCGATGGCGTGGTGCTGTCCAACCACGGGGGGCGCCAGCTCGACGGGGCCGTATCGCCCATGCGCGTGCTGGAAGACGTGGTCGCGGCCGTGGGCCCGAGTTACCCGGTGCTGGTGGATGGGGGCTTTCGGCGCGGCTCCGACGTGCTCAAGGCCATTGCGCTGGGCGCGCGCCTGGTTCTGGTGGGCCGACCCTTCAACTATGCAGCCGCCGTTGCCGGTGAAGCGGGGGTGCTCCACGCAATCACCCTGCTGCGCGACGAGGTCGATCGCAACCTCGCCATGCTCGGCGCCACGGGTTGCAGCGAACTGGGGCCCCAGCACATCGCGCGCCAGAGAAGCTGAGGGATGGATTGCAAGGGACGGCGGTGGTGTCGCCCTTGTCCGTTCACGATGCGCCAAAGAAAAAGCCCTGCGCTATCGATTAAATAGCATCAGGGCTTTGTCAGTGGCGGGAGGGTGACATTCATAAAAAACCATGGAAACCGCATGAATGCTAGGTTTTTGGTTATGAAGATTCGAATATGCCCCCAAAAGTGCCCCCAACGTTCAACATTCACGCTTTCCAGCGCCCTGAGCGCAGCAACTCGCCCGCCACCGCCTCCACCTCAGCCCAGCGCGCCCGCAG
Organism: Acidovorax facilis; assembly: GCF_023913775.1. Lineage (GTDB taxonomy): Bacteria > Pseudomonadota > Gammaproteobacteria > Burkholderiales > Burkholderiaceae_C > Acidovorax > Acidovorax facilis. Next base: position 6,559 of record NZ_JAMXAX010000189.1, on the reverse strand, counting down.
GACGTGCAGGGCCACTTGCTGAGCATAGGCATGACCGCCACTGGCGTGACACCCGAAGGCCGGGCGCAGCATCTCCTCGGCTCGCTGGTAGTCGGTGGCGTATGCATAGTGAATCGGCCCGGTCCAGTGCGTGCCAGACTCCAGCACCTCAGCCATAACGCCCGCATGAAAAACCGCTGCGGCCGTGGCTGCCAGAACCCCGGATTCGTCCGGGGAGGGGTCGGGTAGCCGAGCGAAGGTCTCACGCGCAGGCCAATGCGCCTCACCGCTTACGCGGCCATCATGGGCGGCAATGCTGGCCTCGGGTGGCGACAGACCCACCCACTGCATCAGGACGATGTGCCCAGCTTCATGCACAGCAGCCTGGCGCATCGGATCGGGGAGCTTGGGGCGAGCTTGCCAGGGTTGCACGCGGCGCAGGGTGGTGGTGCAGGGGTATGGGTGGGGAGGCATGCTAAGGGGTAGGTGGCCGGGTCGCTGCGCTCCCACAATAAGCGCGTCCGCATCCGGCCTTGTCACGCAGATCAGCCGCCCTGCGTGACGCGGTGCCCTGAAGGGCTTGCCCGCAATTTATGCCAGGTCGCTACCGCCTCGCACGATGCCCGTGCGGCGCATGAACGCCGCGCCCAAATCGGCAGTGATGCGAATTCCCGTGCCGTCCGCGTCGAACGAAGCCTTGTGCTCCAGGCGCAGCGGGTTGGGCGATGCTGCGAGGCGCAGCACGGTCAAGACAGGATGAAATTTGGGGTCAGGCAGCACAAACCAGCGCGCAGCAGGCAGGCCAGCGATGGCAGCCACGGAGAGAGACAGCCCGCCATCAAGCACGGCCTTGCGGGCTGCATATTCCAGCTCTGGCGCAACGACAAGATGCGCAGCACGCAGGTTCAAAGCGTTCCCGGCTGCACTTTTCTGATTGCGCAACATGCCCATAGCAACACCCAGGGCGGCACCGTCCAATGCAGTCTTCACGGTGTTGGCGTCGCTGAACATATCGTCGGCGTCATCCATCTTGGGATTGCCACTCAGGGCGGCTGCAACAACGGCAGCCTCCTTCTGTGCGGCATGGGCGCCGACAGCGGCAAACACCGCCTTTAGGGCGCCCAATTGGTCGTTGATGACCAGATGGCGCGACACCGTGACGATGCGCCCGAAGGTGGTCATTTGAACGGCTGCGCCACCTGCTGCAGTGAAGGCGGCCCCGTGGGCGATCTCGGCCAACTCACCCAAAGGCTGCAGGTCAAGGTCGCCATCAATCGCCGGAAGCGATTCCTGCATGAACCCTTCCACCTCGGTGCTGGCGGTGAATTGCAAATGCTCTTGTGCCGCAGCGTCAAAAGCGGCGACGGTCACATTCTTGGCGCCGTCTGCCAGTAGGCGGGCAAAGTCCGCGCTGCGCAGGCCACGGGCCACCACTGACAATTCGGCTTCGGTATCGCTGGGCTTTCGCAGCTTGGCGCCGATGGCGTAGGCAATTTGGCGGGCGCTGAGGCTTTCAGCCAGTGGGTGCGTGGTACTGCTGGGCGCGGCGCCCATTTGCAGGGCGAAAAAATCGGGCGCGGCGGCCAGAACTTCAGCGGGTTTAATGGCGGTGGTGTGCATGGGGTTGTCCTTTTGTGTTGTCCCCATGTTCCAGCAAACCCGCTGCCCGCGTTGGTGATTTTGGTCAGTAGAGCAACAGCAGCGAGTACAGCTTGCGCGGGCTGCGCAGTGGGCGGGTTCCGCTCACCTGGTAGGCCCGCCACAGCGCCGATTCGTGCGGGGTCAGGGATAGGGCATGCCCGGCCTGAAGTGCAGGCAGAAGCGCCAGCTCGAAGCGGCGCACGGCCCGCGCCAGTCGCTGCGCCGTCTGCCAAGTAGTGGCGCCGTCCGTCGCCAGCTCTTGCGCGGCCTGCATCAATGCGGAGTTGCGCACGCGGATGCGCTGGGGCAGGCTCAGCCCAAGGCAAGCGCCCACCGCTGCATCGGTGGAACAGGCCAGAAGCCGGCGCGCAAGTTCGGGGGGCAACTGCACGGTGGCACCGGAGGCGGCTTGCAGCAGCAGATCGACAACGGCGCTCATCGTTCGTTTCTCCCCGTGTAGCGTGCAATGATTTGGTGCTGAAGGTTGATCAGGTAACGGTGAAGCCACTCGCGCGCGGATTGTCCAGGCAGCAGAACACCCCGCGTGCAAAGACTGCTGACAGCCTGCTGGCTGATCCCGACCATTTGCCCAAACTCTTCCTGAGTAACAGGTTGGTCAAGCACCACTAAAAAGCTATCGATGCCCTGATTGCTCACAATACAACCCCCCTTAGAGCACTGCGGAACAGTCCGACACCGCGCCACCATGACCCGCGGGGCCCCCTCGCTCAGAAGGACCCTCGATCATTTAGCCGACCTCATTCGAGCCATTGACTCACTGATGGCACGGTCAAACTCTTGAGCCGCGATGGCTTGCACCCTCGATTCCTTTGCCGCGTCCTGAAGCGTCAGCTTGCGGCTGTAGTTCACAACTCGCTTGAAGGCGAACACCATCTTCATGTTGCGGTCCGCACCGCGCATGTACACGCCAGGGCTCACGCGGCCATTGTTCACCGGCATCACGAAGTAGCGCTTGCCATGGCGCGCCTGGGACTTAGCACGCTTGGTAGCGTCCTTGCTGATGGTCTGCTGATAGCCCTCCGAGAAGTCCGTTCCAAGCTGCGATATCACCGCGATGATGGTGGACCGAGGCACGTTGCCGAAACCGTTGCGGTCCGCCCCCTTGCCTGGCACGGTGATGTAGCCCTGGGGCATGGCGCCCGATGCAATCAGCGCCCGCTCAAACTTCTTGACCAAGCGGCTTCCACCCAGCTCGTGCTGCTGAAGATAGTCGTTCTGCGACAGGCTGCCTGATCGGCTCACATCCTTCAGTGCCACTGTTGCAGATAGCTTGTTCGCACGCGCAGGCTCAATCCGGACAGCGCTTTTGGTCATTGGTGTAGGCCGGTCGATCTTGGTATCGATCTCCTTTTGCCAATCGGAAGCCAAGTGCTTGGCTGTGCGTGTGATGGCGGTGGCCGTTGCAGCGCGTAGGCGCCGATCAGAAAACCCGGCCAACTCAGCCTTCAGTTGCTGAAGGCCGCTGATTTTCACGTTCATGCTGATGCTCATACAAAACTCCTGGTAAATGTGTTCATTGCTGCGGCGCATGGGCATGCGCCAAACTTCAACCCCCACCCCGTCGACACATCGACAAAGTCGACAGACTGAGAATTGATCCTTCTGCCTACTGCATGCCCTCCGTGGGTTTGTCGACTTTGTCGATGTGTCGACAGGGGTAGGTCTCTTTTCTCGTAAGTCATTGATATAGAAAAGAAAAGAGGTTCTAAAACTGCTTTTGGCTACAAACTCGACTACCCCGACAAAGCCTTGGGGTTGACCGCGTAGCAGGTGCTGGGTGGTGCGCCCTTGTTCTGGCGCTTGAATGAACGCACCACGTCCTGGTGCTCCAGGCGCTCCAGTGCTTTGTGCAGTCGGTCCACGCTGCGGAACCGTCCCTCCTGCGCCTTCTGTGCCTCGCGCTTGGTGAACTCCACACGCTCACCAGCCCGCACCCAGCGCACGATGGCGGCGGCGTCCACATCGGTGGCATCCGTGCCCAGCATCCCGAACGCCGCCTGCGCATGGGGGACCAGCAGCCGCGCCAGGGTCACGGCGTTGTCCATGCACTCGAACCCCACCTCCTTGGTATCCAGGCCAGTGGTGGCCACCTGCAGTAGCGCGGCGATACGCGCCACTGCACCGGGTAGCTTGCTGGTCCAGTCGCTGATGGATTCGTACCGCCCGCCCTCGCCCTGCTCAAGCTCGATGGCCTCGGCCATGTCCAGCCAGATCTCACGCGCAGCCTCGCACAGGGTCAGGGTCTTGGGTGCGGCGATGGGCGCGGGCACTCCCTCGAGCAGCTGGTGCAGACGGCGCTCGTATTCGTCGCGCACGCCATCGGGGATAGGTGCCCGCTTGCGCACGTCACGGCTGCCCACGTTGCTGACGGGGATGGCGTACAGGAACCGGGCCAGCAAGCCAGAGTCCCGGAACCTGCGCGAGCTGGCCACCTCAGCCATCACGCCAGGCTGCAGCAGTAGGCCAAAGGACAACGCGGGCTGGTCGATGTGGGCGCTGCGCCCCGCTCGATCCACGCGCATGGTGGTGCCCGCGTGCCCCTGCAGGAACACATCCAGGTTCGATGCCCCGCCGTTGTAGATGCCAGCCATGATCAGGAAGATTCCCGCCTCGTCGCTGTGCACAGCCATGCGCTCGCCATGCTCCACCAGCAGTGCTTGCAGCCGCTCGGCGGTGGTGTCGCCAGTGAACAGCCGTGGCGCCCGCAGCTCGTCGGGCATGTCGTTTTGCTCGCGCTCGATCTCTGCTGTCAACGACTCCCGCTCGGTTGAGTCCTTCGCCTTGGCCGCGTCTTGCTTCAGGCGTTCGATGCGCTTTTCTGCCACAGCCCGCACGGAACTCACGCGCACAATCTCCCGGCGCATGCGGTCGCGCAGCAGCTTTTCCCAATGCACCAGCGGCCCCAGCATCGCATTCAGCACCGCGCTTTTGCGGGTGCCGCTGGGCGTGGCGCTAAGGGTCCACAGCGCCAGCGGCTCGGTGTAGCTGTCGCCATAGGGCGCCACCTCAAACCGGCGCTGCAGCACCGTGGCCAGCACGGCCAAAGATGACATGACCGCCAGGGCTGGCGGTGTCTGCGTGCTCTCAGCCACGGCATGGGCCATCGCGGCAAGCCAGTCGGGCAGCACGGTCGCGGGGATATCGGGCACGCGCCGCATGCCCGGCAAGATGGGATCAGGCCACTCTGGCGGCGGCGTTGCTGGGGTCGCTGGCACGGCCTGTTCAACCAGCTCGCGCACAGCATCCAGGCCATCGACGGCAGCCAGGTCGTTGAAGTCGGTCAGCGATTCGGGCAGCGGGGGAAAGGTCTTTTCAACCATGGCTCACCCCCTCGAATCGAGGCACCGCCAGAAAGCCGCCCACAGCCCGCGCAGCCTCGCGGGCGCGGGTCAGGCCAGGGTTGCCAGGGGTGCCAGGGGTGCGGCTGTCATCGTCCGCACACACCACGATGCGCAACGCTGGAAACTTCGCACGCAGCGCCCGCGCCACGGCGGGCAGGTTGCCGCAGTTGAACGCAACCGCCACCGCGCAGCCCGTGGCCTGATGTAGCGTGGCCCCGGTGGCGTAGCCCTCGCACAGCAGCAAGCGATCGGCTGGCCTGCCCATGGCGAAGTAGCAGCCCGCAATGCGCCCGCCGGTCAGAAAGCGCTTGGCACCATCTGCACCAATGAACTGCAGCGTGTGCAGCACGCCCGCCGCATCGCGGGCAGGTATCAGCAGCATGTCGCGCAGCCGCCGAATGCCGATGGCGTTGATGCCCTTGCGCTCCAGATAGAGGTGGGCATTGGTCGCAGGGCGGGCCATGCGCCACAGGCGTTCGGCTTTCGCTCTCGCCTCGCCATGCACGCGGTCCTGCTCTATCACCCGCGCCGCCTGCGCGGCCTGCATGTGCCGCTGCATCGCGGCCCGCTCTTCGGGGGTGGGTGGCTTTGCGCCCGCTTCGTGCCAGTTGTGGGACTCGCCCGTTTTCCAACTGCCGAACGCGCCCGCCAGGATGGGGTGGCTGTGCAGCACATACCAGCCGTTGGTGCTGCCCGCCTTATCGCCTTCGACGCGGTAGCGGCGCAGCTTGCCATCAGGCACCAGCTCCAGCGCTTTGGCTGGCGCCAGGCCCGCCAGCTGCATGGCCTGCGGCATAGGCAGGTTGACCCGGTCAGGCTGTCGTTTGATAATTGCTCTGTCTGTTTTCTGAATAGCCGCCTTGGGTGCTGGTAACACCCCGGCGGCTTTTTCTTTGGTTTGATTCATTTCAATCCTTTTTGCCAGGGCCGGGCTCACCAGCAGTGGTCTTCCCTTCAAGCTGGTACAGGTCACCGACCTGCGAACGCGCAAGGCATTCACCCGTCGCGGGGTCAAAAACTCGCAGCACGCCCGGCCAATCCACCCGCACTAGCACCGGCTTACCGCCGGGCCTGCGCATGGTCTTGCTCAACCATGGCTTGGCGGTGCTGTGCATTTCAGCGAACCGCGCCGCTTGCTCCAAGGTGCGGCGCGCGGCAGCGTCTGCAGCTGCCTGCGCCTTTTGAGTAGGGGTCTCCATAGCCGTCATTCCTGCGCAAACTGCTGCTCAATCCATTCGTCAACAGCACGGCTGTCCCATCGCGTACACCTTGCAGACAGACGCCGGGGCGCTGGGAAATCGCCCCGTTGGACAGCTGCCCAAATCCAAGATGCGCCACGCCCAATGCGATTGCCCACCTGCCGAACATCTTCCAGCCTGCGCGGTTGCTGGTGCTGTATGCGCTCACTCGATTCCATTGCGATTACCTCCAAAACAAAGACCTGTTCAGAGGTAAGCGACCAGCCGTACCACCTTGAACAGTCCCGCGACATCTCGCAAGATCGTGTGCACGTAAACCATCGTGGACACCATGCTCAAAGATTCAGAGACACCGAGATATGCGACGCGGCGTACCCA
>NZ_JAMXAX010000188.1 GCF_023913775.1 Acidovorax facilis | reverse complement strand
ACAACCACCAGTTACCGCAGTCAGCGCTCAAGAGCAGTACGCCGATGCAGGCGATGAAAGAGTGGTACCAGACCCACCCGCACCTGTTTCACAAGCGACCATATGATCGTACGGGATGCGACACCTACGAATAGACCGCTGATTCGAGGGGGCGGTTTTCGCCTTCTTATTACGTGTGCGGTACGTCTGCCGTGCAAAAACGTGCGTATTTCACGGTCGCGGCAGCCCAGCCGCAATCCGAGTCTTCATCTCTCGCAAATCGCAGTATCGTTCGCGTTTTCTTCCTGCAAGCGAACCCAAGAAAGCGAGCAGGTTTGTCAACACTGCCGGGAGGGCACCATGAACCTGATTGAGCGCGCCAAGAGCATTCTTCTGCAACCCAAGGACACCTGGGTCACCATTGAGGCCGAGAGCACCGACGCCGCCACCCTGTACACCCGCTACGCCATGATTTTGGCCGCCGTTCCGGCAGTCTGCGGTTTCATTGGCATGTCGCTGATCGGTTTTGGGGGCTTTGGCGTCACCATCCGCGTGCCCTTTGTCTCGGGGCTGGTGAACATGGTGGTGTCGTATGTGCTCAGCCTCGTGGGCATCTTCGTGCTCGGGCTCATCATCGATGCGCTGGCCTCCACCTTTGGCGGCCAGAAAAACTCCATCCAGGCCCTGAAGGTGGCCGTGTATGCCAGCACGGCGGCCATGCTGGGCGGGGTGTTCAGCCTGCTGCCTGCGCTTTCCATGCTGGGCCTGCTGGCGGCGCTGTACTCCATCTACCTGCTCTACACCGGCCTGCCGGCGCTCATGAAAAACGCCCCCGAGAAGTCGGTGGTCTACACCGTGGTGGTCATCATTGCGGCCATCGTGATGGGGGTGGTCATCGGCGCTGTCAGTGCGCTCTTCCTGCCCCGTGGCGGAGCGATGTTTGGCCGGGCCGATGCGCCCGCCATCACCATGAACACGCCGGGCGGCAAGGTGTCCATCGACACCGCCGGGCTGGAGGCCGCAGGCAAGAAGATGGAAGAGGCCGCCCGCAAGATGGAAGAAGCGCAAAAGAGCCAGGACCCCGCCGCCATTGCCGCTGCTGCTGGTGATGCCGCCAAGGCCGCCGCAGGTGCGCTGGGGGGTGGCCAGGCCATTGCGGCGCAGTCGCTCAAGGCGGCACTGCCCGAGAAGCTCGCCGGCCTGCCGCGCACGGGCTTTGATGTGCAGGACGGCGCCGCCCTGGGCCTGCCCACCAGCCAGGCCAGTGCGCAGTACGGCAGCGATGACAAGCAGGTGCGCCTGGAGATCGTGGACATCGGCGGCCTGGGGCAGATGGCGGTCATGGCCATGGGCATGGCCCAGGGCGAAAAAGAAGACCCAACGAGCGCCGAGAAGACCTGGCAGGAGGGTGGCCGCACCCTGCACCAGCGCTATGAAAAGGACGGCAGCCATGCCGAGTTCAAGACCATCCTGAAAAATGGCCTGGTGGTCAGCATTGAGGGCGACAACATGGGTGTGAAGGATCTGCGGGGCTTCATGTCGCAGGTGGATCTCAATGCCCTGGAAAGCCTCCAGCGCAAGGGCAAATCCTGAAGGCTGCAGTGCGCCGTGGCGCAATGTGGCATAAAAATAATAGCAGCCGGCGCTTTATAGATAAGCGCTAGAGCCTATTTTTGGCTTAGATGGTGGTTCCCTGTTCGCGGGGGAACGTCACCACATGGTCCACCTGTGCGCGGATGCCTATCCACTCGCCCAAGGCGTGGTCGTGGTGGCTGGGCACATGCGCCAGCACCGTGTGGCCGCTGGCCAGGCGCAGCGTGTACAGAAACTCCGAACCCCGGAACGACTTGCGCACGATCTGCGCCTGCACGGGGGCATGGTCGTCGTGCACGATGTCATCCGCACGCAGCAGCACATCACATTCGCCACCGGGGTAGCTGCTGGGCAGGGGGCATTCTTCCAGGTCGGTCAGCTCGCCCAGCGGCGTCTGCGCCACCACGTTGTTGCCGCGCTGCAGCAGCGTGGCAGGGGCGAACACGCCATGGCCGATGAAGTCGGCCACAAACCGTGTGGCGGGGCGGTGGTACAGGGTGTACGCATCGTCCCACTGGTGCAGATGACCTTCGTGCATCACGCCGATCACGTCGCCAATGGCAAAGGCCTCGAACTGGTCGTGCGTCACAAACAGGGCCGTGGCGCCAGCGGCTTTCAGAATGCCGCGCACCTCGTGGGCCAGGCGCTCGCGCAGGTCCACGTCGAGGTTCGAAAAAGGCTCGTCCAGCAGCATGAGCTGCGGGCGCGGTGCCAGGGCCCGAGCCAGGGCCACGCGCTGCTGCTGCCCGCCAGAAAGCTCGTGCGGAAAGCGGTTCTCGCTGCCCTCCAGCCCCACCAGCTGCAGCACCTCGGCCACGCGCGCGGCCTGCTCGGCGCGGGGCAACTGGTGGATGCCAAACGCCACGTTGCGGCCTACCGACAGGTGCGGGAACAGCGCGTAGTCCTGGAACACCATGCCAATGCGCCGCAGCTCGGGCGGCACGCTGAGCGTGGCGCTGCTGACCACACTTTTGGTCAGGCGGATCTCGCCGCCCGTCACGGGCTCCAGCCCTGCCACAGCGCGCAGCAAGGTCGTCTTGCCACAGCCCGAGGGGCCGATCAGCACACCGATATCGCCTGCATGCAGGCCCAGCGTGACGCCTTCCACCGCCGCGTTGGGGCGGCCTGCGTAGCGCACTTCGAGTTGGGAGACCTCTAGAAACATCGCCTGATTCTAGGCGGGCAGGGACGAATGCTTAAAATTCGCATTTGCATTCCTGATCGTTGCCCGGCCTGAGCCTGCCAGCGGGTGTGCGCTTTCTTACTTTGCCGAGCCACTCGCCTTGCGCCGCACGCCATTTTCTGCCCTTCGCACCATCCCTTTGATCCTGTTCGCGGGGTTTCTTGCGCTGCCCGTGCTGGCCGTGCTCGCATCGTGGTTGCCCGTGGGGCAGGGCGATGCGCAGGCGGGCGCCATCCTGCGCGAGATGGCAGCCACCGTGTTGCCCGGCTATGTGTGGACCACCTTGTGGCTGAGCGTGCTGGTGGCCCTGGGCGCGGCCATTGTGGGCACAGGCACGGCAGCCGCGGTGACGCTGTTTGATTTCCCGGGCCGCCGTACGTTTGAATGGCTGCTGCTGCTGCCCCTGGCCATGCCCGCGTATGTCACCGCGTATGCCTACACCGATTTTCTGCAGTTCAGCGGCCCGCTGCAGGTGGGCCTGCGCAACACCTTTGGCCTGGAAGGCCGCCTGCTGCCCGAGGTGCGCAGCCTGGGCGGCGCGGTGTGGGTGTTCATCTTTTCGCTGTACCCGTATGTATACCTGCTGGCGCGCACGGCGCTGGGCGAGCGTGCCGCGCACCTCATGGAGGCCGCGCGCCTGCTGGGCGCACCGCTGTCGCGCCGCATCCGCGCCGTGGCGTTGCCCCTGGCACGCCCTGCAGTCGCTGCAGGCGTTGCGCTGGTGCTGATGGAAACGCTGGCTGACTTTGGCGTGGCCAGCTACTTCGGCATCCAGACCTTCACCACCGGTATCTACAAGGCCTGGCTGTCGATGGACAACCGCCTGGCCGCCGCGCAGCTGGCCACCATGCTGCTGGTGGTGGTGATGGCGCTGCTGCACCTGGAACATCGCGCGCAAAAGCGCATGCGTTTCGCCACGGGCGGCGGGCGCGCAGGCTCGGCCGAGGCACAGCCCCTGGCGCTGCGCGGCGCACGCCGCTGGGCCGCCTGGGTGGTGTGCGCGGTGCCGGTGGTGATGGGTTTTGTCGCCCCGGTTCTCTTCATGCTGCGCCCGCTGGCGGCCGACTGGTCGGTGCTGCCGTGGGAGCGATTCATGGAATGGGCCTGGCACAGCGTGCGCTTGGGATGCATCACCGCTGCGCTGGCCGTGATGATTGCGCTGGCCCTGGCGTTTGCCGTGCGCCGCCAGCCTGATGCGATCACGCGCGGCGTGGTGCAATTGGCCAGCGTGGGCTACGCCGTGCCAGGTGCCGTCATTGTGGTGGGCCTGCTGCTGCCCGTGGGCTGGCTGCAGGCGGCCATGCCGCAGTGGGGCGTGGGCGCGCTGGTCACGGCCACGGCGTTGGGCATCGTATGGGCGTACCTGGTGCGGTTCTGCGCGGTGGCGCTGCAGTCCATTCAGAGCGGTTACGCGCGAATTCCCCCCAGCCTGGATGACTCTGCCCGCATGCTGGGCATGGGCAGCGTGGGCCTGATGGCGCGCGTGCATGGGCCGCTGCTCAAGCGGTCTACCGCTGCTGCCGCGCTGCTGGTGTTTGTGGACGTGATGAAGGAGCTGCCCGCCACCATGGTGCTGCGCCCCTTCAACAGCGACACCCTGGCCGTGGTGGCCTACCAGCTGGCGCGCGATGAGCGGCTGGGTGAGGCGGCGTTGCCTTCCCTGGCGCTGGTGGCCGTGGGGCTGGTGCCGGTGATCTTGCTGAGCCGCACGCTGCGTAGCCGAGGGTGACCTGCGCTGAGGCATCCCGCTCCCGCCCAACAAAAAGCCGCCCGAGGGCGGCTGGCAGTGCGCTGCTGTGAGCGGACCCTTTTCATTCGCTCCAATCGGAGTGCTTCTCGCACAGCTTGTTGGTTTCCTTGCCCTTGCGGGTTTCGGCGAACTTCACGAGGTTGCCCTTGAAATCTTCGGGCGTTTCATTCCACATGCAGGTGCACCATGCCTGGGCCTTGGTTTGGCCCTTGATGGGGCTGGGCTCGTTGCCACCCTCGTAGACGGTGGCAGAGTAGCTCAGGCACTGCCGGTATTGCGCGTCGCCTGCAGGTGGGCGGTTGTAGTCGGTGGCGGCCCAGGCCGAAGTGCCAGCGGCCAACAGGAGGGCGGCGCCAGTGATGGTGCGGATCAGTTGCATGGGGAAAATCTCTGCGAGGGATGGAGCCCCCGCACGCCCGGGATGGACGTGTGGGGGGTGAAGCCAGTGTAGTTGTTTGAAACAAAAAGTATCAAACAAAAATGACGGCTCAGCCACCTGTCGTAGGCAAGACACGGGCGCGCCTGCGGTGGCCCCGTCCGGCACGCTGCGACGCCGGGCCCGCTACGAATGCGAACTTGGCGCCCAGCCGCCGCAATCCAATGACAACCCCCGTTGCGCTCAGCACCGCACCACCCAGGCTCAGCACAATGAGAACGATGTCCCACAGCGGGCGCCGCTCCAGCAGCGGCAGCCAGTCCCAGCTGTGCAGCATGGAGAACAGCCAGCGGCTGGTACGGCGATAACTGTCGGTGCGGCCGAGTACGGCGCCGGTGTGGGGGTCGATGTGGACCCAGGTGGCATGGGGGTCGTCAAACACCAGGCGCAGCGCGGGCAGGGGCTTGTCGCCCCCACCCGTCATGGTGTGGGTGGCGCGGTCGTAGTAATGCAGGTCGTAGGCGGTCAGCGTTTCGGTGCGCGCCACGGCGTGGGGCAGCAGGCGCGCTGCGGCCTCGGCCACCGCGCCTGGGGGCCACTGGTGGGGCGCGGCGGTGGTCGCATCGAGCAGCGCGGGGGCGCCGGTCGGGCTGTAAGCAAGCACCAGCGGGTGGCCCGCGCTTTGCACCCAGCGCAGCTCCCGCGTGTTCGGCGAAACGCCTGACAGCAAAGCCTGCGCGGTGGCGGCTTGCGGGGGCAACACCAGCGGGCCGCCATTCATGGCCTGCTGGCGCAGTGGCGCGGCGCCGCTGTCAAAAATCTTCCATGGGTTCATGGACATGAGGCCGCTGAAGATCCAGGTGAATGTGATCAGCGCAAACACCAGTCCGAACACATGGTGCCAGCGCATCATGAAGCCCCGGTAGGGCGTTCGCGAACCCGTCTTGTACCGGCCCTGGAAGCGCCAGCGCAGCACGCCCACCACGGTGCCCGTCACGGTGAGCACGATGCCCGCGATGGACAGCCAGTTGACGATGTCCGTCCAGTAGTCGTTGAAGACATTGCCCCGGAAGGGGTACAGCCAGTGGATCCACGCACCGGCGTAGTTCCAGGCGCGCTCCTGCAGCGGCGCATCGCGCACCACCTCGCCCGTGGTGCCGGAGACGTAGACCACGATGCCCGCGCTGTCGCCCAGGTGCAGGCGGTGCAGCGGGCGGTGCACATCCAGTGCGCGCGAGTGGGTGAAGGCGTCTTCGTCGATCGTGCCCTGGTAGTCGATGGACGGGTTGGCTTCCTGTGCAAAGGCGCGGGCCGAGGCAATGGCGTGCGCAGCGTCCACACGCTGCAACCGCTCGCCCGTGAGGGCGTCGATGACCGCAGGCGCCGGTGCCCTGCGCGTGCGTGGTGCGGCGTCGCCTGTGGAGGCGGCCGGAACCACCAGGTACACCGCCCGCCCGCCGCTGGCCACGGCCAGCCGCAGGTCCTGCAGCGGCCCTGCCAGGCCTGCGCGCGCCAAGGCGTCAGCGGGCTCCAGCAGAGGCTCCGTGCCCAGCGTGGCGCTGCGCAGCGGGGGCAGGTGGGCCAAGCGCTCGGCCTGCGTGAGCTTGGGGTAGCCCACGTACATCATCACCACGCCCGAGACGAACCACATGGCGAAGAAGGCGCACAGCAGAACGCCCAGCCAGCGGTGAACCAGGTACAACCAACGCTTGGCATGCAGCATGTGCGTGTGCTCCTTGCGTTAGAAGGCGGTGTGCAGCGTCACGTCCAGCGTGCGTGGTGCGCCCAGGTAGACCTGATCGCGCGTCTCGGCCGCATAGATGCGGTCGGTGGCGTTGCGCACGCGGCCCGTCAGGGTGGTGGTCTTGTTGACCTTCCAGGCCAGGCCCAGGTCCAGCAGCGTGTACGACGGCCAGAACTTGGTGTTGGCCGCATTGCCATACACCTTGCCCACATGGCGCACACCCGCGCTGGCAGTGACGGTGGGCGTGATCGCATACGACGCCCACAGGTTGGCCACTTGCTGCGGCACCAGTTGCGGCACGTTGCCTGCGCGTGAAACGCCGCCCTGCACAAAGTTTTCATACCGTGCGCGGATCAGCGACAGGTTGCCCTGCAGCTGCCACTGCGCCGTGGGGCGGATGCCTGCCGACAGCTCGATGCCCTTGGACGACTGCTCGCCCACCAGCACCGTGAGGTTGGGGTTGGACGGATCTTGCGATGCGATGTTCTTGCGGCGGATGTCAAAGGCCGCCACCGTGGCGCTGCCCTTGCCGTCCCAGAAGTCAAACTTGCTGCCCACCTCGACCTGGCGGCCCGTGGTCAGCTCGCTGTTGTTGCGCACATCGGCAAACGAGGCAGAGGCCAGCGAACCCGAGGGTGGGTCGGCCGCGTTGGACGCCAGCGCATACAGGTTGGCGCCGGGGGCGATGTCCCACACCACGCCCAGGCGGCCGGTGGTGGGGTGGTAGCTGCGGCTGAACGTGGCGGGTGCGGTGGCTGTGACGGCGCGGCGGTTCACCAGGTCCAGGTCAATGCGCTCGTGCCGCAGCGCGGTGACGAGGTTTACGCCGGATGCCACCAGGGTGCGGTTTTCCAGGTACAGCGCGGTGTTGGTGATCTTGTTGTCCTTATCGGGGTTGAGCGCTGGCGACATGCCGGGAATGTCGAAGAAGTTCTCGGTGGTGAAGTTGTAGGGATTGACCGTGCTCACGGTGACCGAGGGGCCGAACGGGAAACGCGTCTGTTTGTTCACGCTCATGTCCAGGCCAAAAGCCCAGTCGCTCTTTCTGCCTGCGAGCTGGCCTTGGTAGGTGCCCTCCAGCCGGTCGCCCACCAGCGTCTGGTCGTGGCGTTGCAGATAGGGCGCCGTGCGGGTGACGGCCGTGTTGCTCGCGTTGAAGGTGTAGATCTCCACGTTGCGGTAGTCGCGCAGCGCGTCGTACACGTAGAACGTGTTCTTGAGCTGCAGCGCATCGGACACGCGCCATTGCGCCACCGAGCGCAGCCACTGCACGCGATGCTCGTACATGCCGTCGGCGCTGTTGTAGTTCTTGAAGCGCGTGGCCGGGTCGATCTGCAGCGCGCCCACGGCGGGGTTCAGCACCGGCGTGCCCCAGTAAGGGCGGTCCACATGGTCCTTCTGGTATTCGTAGGCCAGCGTGTGGCTGAAGCCACCGCCCAAGTCCGACAGCAGCGAAGTGGCCAGTTGGGTGGACTGGGTTTTGGTGCCCTCGGTCCAGCTGCCTGCGTTGCGGTGATTGAGGTCGATGCGCGCGTAGTGGGCAGGGCCTGCAGTGCCGTCACCGCCTGCGATGCGGCGGTTCAGGCCTACCGACACTTCCTTCAGGTCGTAGGAGCCCAGGCGCAGCTGGCCCTCGGTGAAGTCGCTGCGCTCGGCCGTCTTGGTGATGTAGTTGATTGAGCCGCCCACGCCGCCCGATCCGTACAGAAAACTCGACGCGCCGCCGATGGCCTCGACCCGGTCGTAGATCCAGCTATCGACCGCGCGTGTGGCGCTGCCGTACTGCGGGTTGATGCCGTTGTACAGCTGCGCGACCGAGTTGCTGGTGAAGCCCCGGTAGTGCGCGGACATGGAGCCCGGCGCGTTGTGCGCCACCACGCCCGGCACGGCGCGCAGGATTTCCTGCGTGTCCTGTGCGCCGCGTGCGTCGATGGTGGCGCGATCCACCACAGTGACGGAGGCCGGGTTCTCACGCGCCGTCAGGCCCAGGCGACTACCGGTGTCCACGGGTGTGTCCAGGTTCAGCTTGCCGTTGGGGGATGCGGCGGTGTCCACCACGTCCACGGCCTTGAGCGTGGGCGTGGTGGTCTGGGCAGGGACGGAGAGGGAGGCCAGTGCGCAGGTGGCGAACACGCCCCAGCACGAAGGAGAAAGAGGCAGGCGCCGAGAGCCCGCAGCATGGCGGGAGGAGGAGTACGAACGGGACATGAAAACGCTCTTGTCTTGAGGCGACAGCGCAACCAGGCCCGCGTGGAGTGCACGCAGGGCTGCGCGGTCTGGAAACCAGCGGGAACAAGGCAGCGCCCGACCACCAGGTACGGGGTACTGCCAACAGGCTTCAGATCAAGAGCGCGATGGGGGCCCGCGTGCGGGCAGTGGCGCTGCAGTGGCCGCTGCGATGCGGGCGGCCTCGACGGGCTGCAGCGCATGGGCCAGGGGG
>NZ_JAMXAX010000187.1 GCF_023913775.1 Acidovorax facilis | reverse complement strand
TCGCCCTGCGGGCAGTGACCCGGCAGACGGCACCACACCGCCACCGGGGGCCGCTGCAGCCTCTGCCCCCACCGGGGCGGATGCCGCCCTGCTGTCGCGCGATGCCCGGCGCATTTATGAGCTGTCGCGCGACAAGCTGGTGCAGATCCGAACGCTGCTGCGCAATGCCAACACGCAGGCGTCGATTGGCTCGGGGTTTTTTGTATCGGCAGATGGGCTGATCGTGACGAACTTCCACGTGGCCAGCCAGCTGGCGCTAGAGCCCGAGCGCTACCGGGGCGTGTACGTGACGATGGAGGGGCAGGAGGGCGAGGTGGAGCTGCTGGCGTTTGACGTGCAGCGCGACCTGGCCGTGCTGCGCGCCAAGGGCCGCACGGCCGCTGCGCCGGTGCTGGGCTTTCGGCCCGCCGACGAGGCGCTGGCACAGGGCGAGCGCATCTACTCGCTGGGCAACCCGCTCGATATCGGCTTTGCCGTGACCGAGGGCACCTACAACGGGCTGGTCAAGCGCAGCTTTTACCCGCGCATCTTTTTTGGCGGCACGCTCAACCCCGGCATGAGCGGCGGCCCGGCGGTGGACGATGCGGGCCGGGTGCTGGGCGTGAACGTGGCCAAGCGGCTCGACGGCGAGCAGGTCAGCTTTCTGATCCCGGCCGAGTTTGCGCAGGCGCTGGTGCAGCGTGCGGCCAACGCCCAGCCCATCACCCATGCCGCGCATGCCGAGATGACGCGGCAGCTGATGGAGCACCAGCAGCTTCTGACGGACCGGTTCCTGAAAGCGCCGTTTCGCGAACAGCGCCACGGCAACTACCGCGTGCCCGTACCCGACGATGCACTGGCGCGGTGCTGGGGATCGGGGCGCGACCCGGCGTTTCCGGGCCTGAACCTGGAGCGCACGCAATGCCGGGCCGACAGCGATGTGGTGGCGGGTGAATTCAACACCGGCGCAGTGCGCCTGAGCTATGAGGCCTACAACGCCCCCACCCTGGGCGCTGCACGGTTCGCCCGGATGTTCTCCCAGAGCTTTGCCAACGAACAGCTGCAACGGCGCGGCAACCGCCACCAAACGGCCGCAGAGTGCAGCGAGCGCTTTGTGGACCCCGGCAGCCTGCCGCTGCGCGCGGTGGTCTGCCTGTCGGCCTACCGCAAGCTGCCCGGCCTGTACAACATGACTGTCCTGGCCGCGTCCATCAACCAGCCTACGCAAGGCGTGCTGGGCCGCCTGGACGTGCAGGGCATCGCCTTTGACAACGGCATGAAGCTGGCCAGCCACTACCTCAAGGCCTTCCGCTGGGAGGCCGCACCATGAGCACGATGCCGACGACCCTGGGGCTTATCGAAGCCTTTGACCGCCACGGCGCGTTGCTGGCGCGCGCGCCTATCACGCGCTGGCCCGTCACAGTAGGCCGGGCGCTGGACTGCGACCTGGTGCTGGACGACCCGTTTGTGGCGCCCCGGCACCTGCGCATCGACCGCGCGGTGAACGAGCCACGCACCGTGCAGGTGGAGGTGCTGGAGACGCGCAATGGCGCACGCGTGCAGCGCAAGCAGCACGGCCCGGGCGAGCACTTTGACTGGCCCGACGCCACGCCCATCGACCTGGGCCACACCCACATCACGCTGCGCCTGGCTGATGCGCCGATTGCCGACGAGCAGCCTCTGCCGCAGTTTCCGTGGCGCACGGTGGGGACCACGGCGGCGCTGGTGGCGCTGGTGCTGCTGGCGGGGCTGGGGGAGTCGTGGCTGGATGCACGCGACAGTTCGCAATACCTGAAGGCTGTGCCGGGCGTGTTGCTCACGCTGCTGGTGGTGCTGGGCGCCTGGTCGGGCGTGTGGGCAGCGGCCAACAAGGTGTTTGCGGGCCACCTGCAGTTCTGGCGCCACGTGCGCATAGCCTGCGCTGCGGCCCTGGGGGTGGATGTGGTGCATCTGGTGGCCCACCTGACCGCATTCGTTTTCTCGCTGGAGGTTTTTTCGCAGTTCGCCAGTGTGTTGATCGTGCTGGTGCTGGCTGGTGCGCTGTATGCGCACCTGGCGACCGTGCTGCCGCGCCGCCGCGCGGGCCTGGCGTGGATGGTGGCTGCAGTGGTGGCCCTGGGCGTGCCGTCGTGGCTGGGTGCGCAGTGGCTCAACAACATGCGCTTGTCGCAAACGCTCTACATGAGCAGCCTGTTCCCGCCCAGCCTGCGCGTGGCCCCGGCCGTGCCGGTAGAGCAGTTTCTGCAAGAAACCGAGTCGCTGCGCAGCAAGCTGGACCGCCGCCTGAGCGATGACGGCCAGGCGGACGATGACGAGTAAAAAGTAGCACCGCGCAGAGCGCTTCACCGCAGCCCTACTACCCGCGTCTATCCCATCCACCCATGCGCCGCCGCAAGCTCCACCACCACGTCTACGTGGTCGAACTCTCCAAAGACGTGCTGCTGGAGCCGCGCTTTCGCCGGTGCAACCCGGGCTACATCGAGGGCAAGCCCTGCGTGTATGTGGGCATGACCGGGCTGGACCCGGATGTGCGCTTTGACAAGCACAAGGCGGGCATCCAGGCCAACCGGTTCGTGACGCAATACGGCCTGCGCCTGCTGCCCGATCTGTACGAAGGCTTCAACCCCATGAGCTACGAGGATGCAGTGGACCGCGAGATCGAGATTGGCATCGACCTGCGGTCGGCGGGGTTTGGGGTGTGGCAGGCGTAAGCACCCGCCACCGCACCGCTACTTCCATACCATCGGTTTTTACTCCTCTTTTGGTAGCTACAAGTGCTTATCCATAGAGCGGAAGCGGCCAATTTCATTCAAATTTTCACTCCTATCACCATCCCATGAACTTCACAGACCGCCTCAAGCAACTCCCCTCCGCCAGCCACCTTACCGCCCTGCACCTGCTGGGCCCGGATGGGCAAGTGCTGGCCACCATCGAGAACAAGCCCGGACAGACCGGGTCGCTGGTGGTGTATGCCGCGTTGGCGGCCTTATACGGCGGCCGCATCACGCCTGCGGCCGCCACCCTGGGGCTGGAGTGGTATGCCGAGCATGTAGCCGATGCGCGCACCTTCCCTGGCAAGCACCCCAACATTGACCGGCTGCTGGCCTGGGCGCAGGGCAGCGAGAGCTTTGGGGTGCGGACGGTTTTGGCCTGAAAGGCTGAGGCTTTGCCAAAAAGTTTGCCGTTGCAACAGCGGCGTGTCGAAAACGCGCAGGTCCGTTCGTCGTAGGGGTGTGAACATGTTGAATAACCGATATGGTTTGGCGGTTCACGCTTTCATCCACCACAGATCTACACCCCAAGGAGACCCGAGCATGACGACCAACACCAACACCGGTACCGTCACCCTGCACCGCGTGCTGCGCGCCCCGGCAGAGCGCATCTACCGCGCCTTTCTGGACCCAGACGCCATGTGCAAATGGCTGCCGCCCCACGGGTTTACCGGCCGGGTGCTGAGCATGGACGCACGCGTGGGCGGGAGTTACCGCATGCAGTTCACCAACTTCAGCAGTGGCGGGACGCATGCGTTTGGCGGCGAGTATGTGGAGCTGGTGCCGGGCGAGCGCATCGTGCACACCGACCGGTTTGACGACCCCAACCTGCCGGGCGAGATGCGCACCACGATCCAGCTGAAAAAGGTGATCGCGGGGACCGAGGTGTCCATCGTGCAGGCGGGCATCCCGGCGGTGATCCCCACCGAGATGTGCTACGTGGGCTGGCAGGAGTCGCTGCAGCTGCTGGCGCTGCTGGTGGAGCCAGAGATTCCGGGCGAATAACTCAGACGCCCATAGCCTCAGGCCCTGATCACTTCAACCACTTGTCAGCCGCCTGCTTGATGGTGCCCCGGCTGTCCACCAGGCCCCACACAAAGCCCATCACACGCACATAGTCGGCGTCGTCGGTGGGCAACATGAAGCCCAGGTAGTTCTTGGGCGTGAGTGGCGCATCCACAAACGCGGCGTGCAGGCGCGGGTCGACCTTGGCGTAGTGCAGGGCTTCGTAGGTTTCGGTGATCATCACGTCGCCCTTGCCTTCGGCGATCAGCGCGGGGATCTCGGCGTTCTTGTCGTGCGTGCTGACCTGGGCAGTTTTCAGGTTGGCCAGCACATAGGTTTCGTTGGTGCCGCCGGGGTTCTTGATGACGCGCACGGCGGGCTGGTTCATGGCATCCACGCTGGTGTACTTGGCCTTGTCGGCCGCGCGCACCAGGGCCACTTTGCCAAAGGGAGCGTAGCCGGGCAGCATGTCAAAGATGCGCATGCGGTTGACGTTGCGGGTGATGCCGCCGACGGCCACGTCGAACTTGTCGCCCTGCAGGTCCTTCACCAGGTTGGGCCAGGTGGTGGGCACGTATTCGATCTTCACGCCCAGCTCCTTGGCCATGGTTTCGATCACGTCGATGTCGTGGCCGCTGTAGCCCGCGTCGGTCTTGATGGCAAACGGACGGTAGTCGCCGGGCGTGCCCACGCGGATGACCTTGGCCTCCATGATCTTGTCCAGCCGGGGGCCGGCATGCGCGGCCTGGGAGACTAGGGACATGGCGGCAAACAGCGCGGCCGCAGCCACGGCGAGTGATTTCTTGGGGATCATGGGAAAGGGCTCCAGAAGGCAAAGGGGTGCAGAAGGGATGAATCGGCCCGCCCGGCCAATGCTGCACGCACGAGCCCAGGCGGGGCCACCAAAGAATACGCCAGCACCTACGGCAACGCTGAACAAGTCCCTCGCGCACCGCGCACCCTGCTTTGGACGGTCTGCCGCGTTGCAAATCCTCGCGATAGCTACGGCTATCGCTGTGGTTTGCGCCTTGCATCCCATCCCAAACCAGGGCGCGCGCCACTGCGGGGACCTATTCAGCGTTGCCCCATTCAACGTGCCATGTGCGTGTCACTGTGCGTGCCCCATGATGGCACCGCGCGGCACTGCCACCCTGCTGGGTTACCCTGCATGCCCTGAAGGCGCTGCCAACGGCTGGCGCCAACCACCCACCGCCCCTACCCAACAAGGAACATCATGAAAAAACTCAATGTCACCATACAGCTCGAAATGACCGTGCCCGACGACTGGCAACTGGTCGAAACCTCGGAGGGCACGCCAGTCATCCAGATGGCCGACAACAAGTTTCTGGACCTGGCCATCGAGCCCCTGTTCGCCAACGACCCCGAAGACATGTGGAGCAGCAGCGAGAACGAGGACGAACTCAACGAAGTGCTGGAGATGGTGGAGAGCGAAGAAGTGGCGTACGAGTTTGTGACACACTGACCCGTGAAACACCGGGCGCTGCAGCCACCTCACAACTGCGAGCGCAGCAGCCCGGTCATCTTTTCGTGCAGCTTTTCGCTCCACGGCCGCTCCAGCCAGGCCTCGTAGGTCACGCGGCGTGACCGCCGGATATCGTCTTCAAACACCTGCGTCTGGCGCTGCGCAAAAGCGGCGTCATACACGTTCAGGTTGGCCTCGTCGTTCAGGCGGAACGAGCGGTTGTCAAAATTGGTGGAGCCCACCGACACCAGCAGCTGGTCCACGATCATGACCTTGCAGTGGTACATGGTGGGCCCGTATTCATAAATCTCGGCCCCGGCCTGCAGCAGCTCGCCCCAGGTGGCGCGGGATGCGGCCTTCACGGTCTCGGTGTCGGTGTGCTCGCCGGGGGTGACCAGGCGCACGCGCACGCCGCGTGCCAGCGCATCCATCAGCAGCTTGCGGGTCAGGTCGTCGGGCACAAAGTAGGCCACCGACAGGTCGATGCTGCGCTCGGCCGCCGTGATGGCCAGGTGGTACATGAGCTGCATGCTCTCGCTGCCGCTCGATGGCGAGCTGGAGAACATCTGCGCCTTCTGCCCACCCGCCGGTGCAATGGCCGGAAAGTACGCCTCGCCGTGCAGCACCTTGCCGGTGACCTTGAGCCAGTTGTCCAGAAACGTGGCCTGCATCTGCGCCACGGCGGGGCCGCGCACCAGGTAGTGCGAGTCGCGCCAGTGGTCGGGGTCTTGCGCATGGCCCGTCCACGCAGGCGCAATGCCCACGCCGCCGGTAAAGCCCACCTGCCCGTCCACCACCAGCAGCTTGCGGTGGGTGCGGTTGTTCAGGCGGGCCAGGTTGTACCAATGGGGTTTGTGGAACTTTTCAATCTGCACCCCGGCCTCCTTCATCTCGGCCAGGTAGCTTTCTTCCATCTTGGCACTGCCCACCCAGTCCAGCAGCACATGCACGGGCACACCAGCGCGGGCGCGCTCGCTCAGGGCGTCGGCAAACTGCTTGCCGATGTCGCCCGACCAGTAGATGTAGGTTTCGAAGGTGACGCTTTTCTGAGCGGATTTGATCGTGGCCAGCATGGGCGGAAAGATCTGGTCGCCGTTGATCAGCTCCGTCACCGCATTGCCGCCCACAATGCCTGGGCCGAGCAGGCTGCCCAAGGCACGCTCAAACTGCGGGTGGGCGGTGCTGTACAGGCGCGGCAGCTGTTGCTGCACCTTTTTCTCGCCCGCCGTGAAGTTGAGTGCCAACAGGACGAGGGCCCCCGTGGCCAGGGCCGTGAGCAAGACAGTGAGCATGGTGGAGCGGCGGCGGCGAGGGGCGGCGGGAGGCATGGCGCGATGGTAGGTGGCACCATGCGGCCGCGATGTAGGCGGACGCCGCCAACACCGGGGGCACAATTACCCTTGCCGGCCGCGACGGTGAAGTGCTTTGTCCATGGCAACACCCCTCGCGCCGCCTCTTTGTTTTTTGCTCTCGCCCTTCTCTGCCGTGCCTGAATCTTCCCGCCCTGCGCCCCTCCGCCCCACCCTCTCCATCAACCGCCGCAGCGCCTTGATCGGCACGGCGGGCCTGCTCGCGCAGCCTGCCCTGGTGGCGCCCCTGCACGCCAAGCCCTTGCCACCCGCGCCCACGGTGTGGCCCCAGGCGCTGCAGGTGCCCGGGGGCGTGGCGCGGCTGTCGCTGGGCCCGGCGGCCACGCGGCCGGTGGCGCAGGTGCGACAGGGCGAGGTGGATGTGCCGCTGCGCGTGGTGGGCGATGCCATCGAGTGGACGGCCATCGTGGGTATCCCGCTGGCGGCGGCGCCGGGTGATGCCTTCATCAGCGTGCTGCCCGAAGGCGGCGGCAGCCCGCGCCTGGTGTACTACAGCGTGGCCCCCAAGCAGTACAAGGAACAGCACCTGAAGGTGTCGCCCCGCACGGTGGACTTGTCGCCCGAGGACCAGGCCCGCTACGAGCGTGAGCGCGACCACCAGGCCCAGGTGATGGCCACCTTCACCGAGCAGCCCGCCGGCGTGGCGCTGGCATCGCTGCGCATGCGGGTGCCGGTGCCAGGGCGGCGGTCCAGCTCGTTCGGGCTGCGGCGCGTGTTCAACGGCCAGCCGCGCAATCCGCACAGCGGCATGGACATTGCCGCCGCCACCGGTACGCCCATCGTGGCGCCGCTGCCGGGCCGGGTGATTGACGTGGGCGACTACTTCTTCAACGGTGGCACGGTGTGGCTGGACCACGGCCAGGGCCTGCTCACCATGTACTGCCACCTGAGCAGCATGGACGTGCGCCTGGGCGATGTGCTGCAGGCGGGCGACGCGTTCTGCAAGGTGGGCGCCACCGGCCGCGTGACCGGGCCGCACCTGCACTGGGGAGTGATGCTGAACCGCACCATGGTGGACCCCGCATTGTTCTTGTAGCCCCTGAGTCGCTGCGCGGGATAACGCCCCTCACTGCGGGACGGCCCTTGCTCGGGCCGTGCCCGCTTCGCGGCTGCGGGCCGGTGCGCCGCGCTGAAGCCCATGCAGCCCGTTGAGCCGCACCACGCTTCAACGGGCTACTTTAAATAATTCATGAAGCCTGTGATGATCACGGCGTTGAAAAAGTCGATGAAGAGCGAACCCACGAGCGGGATCACAAAAAACGCCTTCACCGATGGCCCATTGACGGCGGTGAACGCCTGCATGTTGGCCATGGCGTTGGGCGTGGCGCCCATGCCAAAGCCGCAGTGGCCGGCGGCGATGACGGCGGCGTCATAGTCACGCCCCATCACGCGGAAGGTGACAAAGTAGCCATACGCAAACATCAGCACGGTCTGGGCAAGCAGGATGACCAGCAGCGGCCCGGCCACCTCGGCCAGCTCCCACAGCTTCATGGACATGAGCGCCATGGCCAGGAAGAACGCCAGCGACACGTTGCCCACCACCTCGAACTGGCGCAGGGGCAACGCACTGTCGCGCCAGTCGATGATGTTGCGCACCACCGCCGCCACCAGCATCGGGCCCAGGTACGAAGGCAGCGTAATGCCCAGGCCCTTGAGCCAGTTGACCAGCAACGTGCCTGCCCCGATGGACACGGCAATCAGGATGCTGGCGTACATCACAGTGTCGCTGTTGCCCATGGGGGCCGGGGCTGCAAGGCGGGCGGTGGAGGCATTGGCGGCGTCGACAGCGCCAGCCGCCGTGGCGGTGGCCGCGGCTGGCGTGCCCGCAGCCAACCCCGAGGTGTGCAGGCCGTTGCGCCGCATCAGCAGGGTGCCCAGCGGGCCGCCAATCACACAACCCGCCACCAGGCCATAGGTGGCCGCTGCAATGGCGGCGGGCAACGCACCTGCGGCGCCCGCCTGCTCCAGCAGCGGGCCAAACGCGGCCGAGGTGCCGTGCCCACCCGTGAGCGATATGGACCCCGCCGCCACACCGATGAGCGGATGTACGCCCAGCGCAGCAGCCAGCCCGGCGCCCAGCAGGTTCTGCAGCACCACCAGGCCCACGGCGGCGGCCAGAAACAGCGCTACGCCGACACCGCCTTTCTTGAGCAGCTCGAAGCTGGCCGAAAAGCCGATGGTGGTGAAAAACACCAGCAGCAAAAAGGCGCGCATGTTGTCGTAGAACTGAAAGGTGAACAGGCCCGTCTGGTGGCCCACCAGCGCAATCAGCGAAAACACCAGTCCGCCGATGATGGGCCCGGGAATGAAGTAACGCGAGAGCAAGCCCACGCGGTTTTTGATGAAATCGCCCACCACCAGCAGCACGGCGGCGATGCCGATGGTCTGGGCAATGTCGAGTTCAATGGTGGTCATGGCGGTGTCTCCTTGAGGCCTGGATGAGAGGGTCAGGCAACACTTGCCCAGATGTATCAGCTATGGATTAGATAGCTGCCAGCGCAAGCTAGCGTAGCGCTGGAGCCTATTTTACCTGTCAAGCTCCGCCTCCCCGGCCAGGCCGGAGATGAAGCGGGTGTCAGACGCCATCCTGTTCACTCAGCGCCGCACTGGTTCTTTCCTCCCTTGCTGCAGCTATGCTCGGCAGCCCTGCCC
>NZ_JAMXAX010000186.1 GCF_023913775.1 Acidovorax facilis | reverse complement strand
CCTTGGCCCGTGCAGCGCGCATGCCGGTGATGGCAAACCTGTGGGCCTCGTCGCGGATCTGCGCCACCAACATCAGCGCCGCCGAGTCCTTGCCCAGATAGACCTTCTCCCGTCCATCAGCAAACACCAGCTCTTCCAGGCCCACCTTGCGGCCCTCGCCCTTTTCCACGCCCACTATGCGGGTCAGATCCAGCCCCAGCGCGGTGAACACCTCGCGCGCCACGCCCACCTGGCCCTTGCCCCCGTCGATGAGCACCAGATCGGGCAGGCGCGCAGCCCCTTTGCGGGGGGGCGCGCCTGCTTCGGCGTCCGGGGCGGCAAAGTCGATGCCCCCCTCCTCACGCTGTGCCTCCACCACTTTGCTGTAGCGGCGTGTCAACACCTGGCGCATGGCCGCATAGTCGTCGCCGCCGGTGATACCTTCGATCTTGTAGCGGCGGTATTCGCTGCTCTGCATCTTGTGGTGGTGGAACACCACACACGACGCCTGGGTAGATTCGCCTGCCGTGTGCGAGATGTCGAAACACTCGATGGTGAGCTGGTCCAGGTCTTCGGGCGGCAGATCCAGCGCCTCGGCCAGGGCCCGCGTGCGCGCCTGTTGCGAGCCCTCTTCGGCGAGCAGGCGGGCCAGTTGCAGGTCGGCATTCTTTTGCGCCATGTCCAGCCAGGCGCGGCGCTGTTCGCGCGGCTGGTGGATGGCGGTCACGCGCACACCACTTTGGTCGCCCAGCGCCTCCAGCAACGCCTTGTCCACTGGTTCGCTGGTGACCAGCACCGGCGGCACCGGCACGCCGATGTAATGTTGGGCGATGAACGCTTCGAGCACCAGCACCTCGACACGGCGAAAGGGCGCGGCCGGAGTATTCTCATCGGTGCCATCACCGCCCTCTTCCTCGAACACGGCGGCAGCGTCTTCCACATGCACCGGGAAATACGGCCGGTCTCCCAGATGCCGCCCGCCGCGCACCATGGCCAGGTTCACACAGGCGCGGCCGCCTTGCACGCGTACGGCCAAGATGTCCACATCTTTGTCGTCCGCAATCTCGATGGACTGCTGATGCAGCACCCGCGACAGCGCCTGGATCTGGTTGCGCACATCGGCGGCCTGCTCAAATTCAAGCCTGTCGGAATGCTCCATCATCCGCACCTCCATAGCCTTAAGCACCTCCTGCGTTTCGCCGCGCAGCAGGGCCTCGGCATGCTGCACGTCGGCGGCATAGGCCTCAGGCGAGATCAAGTCCACACAAGGCCCGGTGCAGCGCTTGATCTGGAATAGCAGGCAGGGCCGCGTGCGGTTGGCAAACACCGTGTCTTCGCAGGTACGCAGGCGAAACACCTTTTGCAGCAGCTGGATGGTTTCCTTGACCGCCCAGGCGCTGGGGTACGGACCGAAATAGCGGTGCTTCTTATCGACCGCACCCCGGTAATAAGCCATGCGCGGAAACACTTGGGCGGGCGCATTGCCGCTGGCCGTGGGCGTGCCTGTGATCTTGAGATAGGGATAGCTCTTGTCGTCCCTGAACAGGATGTTGAACTTGGGGTTCAGCGTCTTGATGAGGTTGTTTTCCAGCAGCAGCGCCTCGGCCTCGGAGCGCACCACCGTGGTCTCCATGCGCACGATCTTGCTGACCATGTGGCCGATGCGCGTGCCGCCATGGTTCTTGGTGAAGTAGCTCGACACGCGCCGCTTGAGGTGACGCGCCTTGCCTACATACAGCAGCGCGCCCTGGGCGTCGAAATAGCGGTAGACACCAGGCAAAGCAGGCAGCGCAGCCACTTGCGCCAGGAGTTCTTCGGAATGGGACATGGCGCGTATTGTGGCCCCGCGCGCAGCCTGGCCTGTGTACTATGAAAAAAATAGCTACTAGCGCTTACGCATCAAGCGCTAGCAGCCAATTTGACCACTATTCTGCTTCGATCTTCGAGCTTTTCACCACCTGCGCCCAGTTGGCAAGGTCCGCCTTGACCTTGTCACCCAGCTGCGCCGGGGTCTGGTAGTCGGCCGTGGCGCCCTGCTCCAGCGCCTTTTGCTGGAAGGCCGCGCTTTGCACCACGGTGCGGATGTCGGCAGTGAGCTTGTCCACCACCGGCTTGGGCACCGCAGCGGGCACAAACAACGCGAACCACGACGTGGCATCGACCTTGGGGTAACCCGCCTCGGCCGTGGTGGGCACATCGGGCAGGCTGGGCAGCCGCTGCTTGCCCGTCACGGCCAGCACGCGCAGCTTGCCGCTGGCGATGTGGGGCATGAACGGAGGCGCGGTGCCAAAAGTCAGGTCCACCTGCCCACCCAGCAGGTCCTGCAGCGCGGGGCCCGTTCCTTTGTAGGGCACGTGGACCATCTTGATGCCGCCCTGCTGCTCCAGCATGGCGCCCGTGACATGCTGCAGCGAGCCATTGCCCGATGAGGCGTAATTGAGCTTGCCGGGGTTGGCCTTGGCATAGGCCATCAGCTCAGGCAGCGTCCTCACGGGCAGGTCGTTGCGCACCACGATGATCTGCGGGGCCGAGATCACGTTGGCCACGGGCTGAAAGTCGGGCTGGTCCCACTGCTTTTGTTTGGTGATGTGGGGGGAGATGACGTGGTAGCCCGAGTACTGCATGAACACGGTGTAGCCATCGGGCTCGGCGCGTTTGACGATGCTGGCGGCAATATTGCCGTTGCCACCGCCCTTGTTGTCCACGATGACCGACTGGCCCAGCACCGGCGCCAGGGCCTGGGCCAGCATGCGGGCCGACAGGTCGGTGGTGCCACCTGCGGCGGTGGGCACCACCATGGTCACGGTCTTGGTAGGGTAGGCGCCTTGCGCCAGGGCAGAACCCCAAAAGCCGGTGGCGATGGCCGCCAGGGCCAGGGACGTGAATTGCTTGCGATGCAGGTTCATGCGATGTCTCCGCTTTCTCTGTTGTTGAATATCGTTCCGGGGCGGCGGCTGGGCAGCCAGCACCCGCCATAGCCATCTCAGGCGCTCAATCCACCGTGGCACCTGTGTCCTTGACCACACGGCTCCACTTGGGCAGGTCGGACTGCACCAGCGCAGCCAGCTGCGCTGCTGTGCCCTTGAAAGGCTCGCAGCCCACGGTGGCCAGCTTGTCCACCACGTCCTTGTGCTCCAGCGCCCGGGCCACCTCGGCCTGCAGTTGCGCCACGATGGGCGCGGGCGTGCCGGCCGGGGCAAACAGCGCGTACCAGGGCGCCTGGCCAAAGCCCTTGATCGTCTCGCCAATGGTGGGCGCATCGGGCAGCGCAGCCACGCGTTTTTCGTTGACCACGCCCAGCACCTTGAGCTTGCCCGCCTTGATGAACGCAATGGCCGACGGCAGGCTTTGCACCGACAGCGGCACCTGCCCACCCACCACGTCGGTTGCGGCTGCGGCGGACCCCTTGTACGGAATGTGCTGCAGCTGAATGCCAGCGGCCTTTTGCAGCATCTCGCCGATCAGGTGGTTCAGCGTGCCGTTGCCCGCCGAGGCAATCGAATACTTGCCAGGGCTGGCCTTGGCCAAGTTCACCAGCTCGGCCACGTTGTTGGCGGGAAAAGACGGGTGCGCCACCAGCACATAACCGGCCGTGGCGACAGGGGCCACAGGGGCAAAGTCCTTCACCGGGTCAAAGCCGGGGTTCTTGTACAGCGCGGGGCCTATCACATGGGCGCTGTCGGCCGTCAGCAGCAGGGTGTAGCCATCGTTGCGCGCGCGGGCCGTGGTGCCCGTGGCCAGCGTGCCGCCGGCACCAGGGCGGTTCTCCACGATCACGCTCTGGCCCAGTTGCTCGCCGAGCTTTTGCGCCACCACGCGCGCAATGGCGTCATTGGCGCCGCCCGCAGCCTGGGGCACGACCACGGTGATGGGCTTGGACGGGTACTTGTCCTGCGCGCCTGCGGCCAAGGCAGCAGAGCACAACATAGCAGCCGTGAAGAGTCGGCGGGACAGCATCGTTTGAAATGTCATGGCTTTTGTCTCCTGTTGTTGTGAATGAATGCAGGCTCGCCCGCATTCAACGCGAAAGCGCTCTTTCGCGGATGGCGTCGAAATCCGCAGGTACCGAATGCAGCGCCAGGCGCGGACCCGCCTTGGCGATCTGACTCGGAATGTCGTGGCCGATGAGCACAGGCAACTGCTGCGCCGCTGCCACCAGCCGGGCCAGGTCCACGCCCGTGTCGTAGCCCATCAGCGCCAGTGCATGCACGATCTCTTCGCTGCACACATTGCCGCTGGCGCCGGGCGCATACGGGCAGCCGCCCAGGCCGCCCAGCGAGGCATCGAACCGGTCCGCACCCGCGTCGATGGCCGCCAGCACATTGGCCAGCCCCATGCCGCGCGTGTTGTGGAAATGCAGGGTGAACTCCACGCCCGGCCAGCGCGCGCGGGCTGCTGCCGTGAGCTGGTGCACCTGCGTGGGGTAGGCCATGCCGGTGGTGTCGCACAGCGTGATGCCGCGCACACCCCGATCCACAAAACGCTGCACCCAGCCGAACACATCGGCCTGGGCCACATCACCTTCCATGGGGCAGCCAAAAACGCAGGACAGCGACACGTTCACCGCCACGTTGGCGCCCTGCGCCATGGCCACCACCTGCGCCAGCGCCGCGAACGACTGCTCCTGCGTCATGCGCAGATTGGCCAGGTTGTGCGTGGCACTCACCGACATGACGAGGTTGAGCTCGTCCGTGCGCGACTCGATGGCGCGCTCGGCACCGCGCAGGTTGGGCACCAGCGCGGTGTAGACGGTGCCAGGGCGGCGCGTGATCTCGCGCATCACGACCTCGGCATCTTTCAGCGCAGGAATCGCGGTGGGCGATGTGAACGAAGTCACTTCAATTTTGGAAAGGCCGGCTGCCGAAAGCGCATTGCACAGCGCGATCTTGTCGGCCGTGGGCACAAAGGCCTTCTCCATCTGCAGGCCGTCGCGCAGGCCGACCTCCTGCATGTGGATGCGGCGGTTCGCGCCTTGCCACACGGTGTTGGGTGCACTCATTGAATGACCCCTTTGTTGCGCAGCAGGGCGATCTGTTCGGCCGTCAAACCCGCCGCGGCCAGCACCGCATCGGTGTCATCGCCCAGGTGCGGCGCACTGCTGCGGATGGTTCCGGGTGTGCCCGAGAGCTTGGGCACGATGCCGGGCACTTCCACGCTGTAGCCGTCGCGCGTCTGCTGCGTCAGCAGCATGTCGCGGGCGCGGTAGTGCGGGTCTTCGGCGATGTCCTTGGCGGTGTAGACCTTGCCCGCCGGCACGCGGGCGGCGCCCAGCGCGTCCAGCACCTGCTGCACGGTGCGCTGCGCGCTCCAGGCGCCAATCGCAGCGTCGATCTCTTCCACGCGGGCCACGCGGCCGGTGTTGTTGGCCAGGTCCGGCGCCGCGCCCAGGTCGGGCCGGCCGATGGCATCCATCAGCCGCTTGAAAATGCTGTCGCCATTGCCCGCCACCAGCACCCAGCCGTCCGTGCAGGGGTAGGCGTTGCTCGGCGCAATGCCCGGCAGCGCGCTGCCCGCCGCCTCGCGCACGGCACCAAAGGCGCTGTATTCGGGGATCAGGCTTTCCATCACGTTGAACACCGCCTCGTGCAGCGCCACGTCAATCACCTGGCCTTTGCCGCCGTTGACCTTGCGGTGGTACAGCGCCGTGAGCACGCCGATGGTGCCGTGCAGCGCCGCCAGCGTGTCGCCAATCGACACCCCCACGCGCACCGGCACGCGGCCCGGCTCGCCCGTCAGGTGGCGCAGGCCGCCCATGGCCTCGCCAATGGCGCCAAAGCCCGGCAAGTCGCGGTACGGCCCCGTCTGGCCGTAGCCCGAGATGCGGAGCATGACCAGGCCGGGGTTGAGCGCGTGCAGTTCCTCGGGCGACATGCCCCAGCCTTCCAGCGTGCCGGGGCGGAAGTTCTCGACCAGCACATCGGCTTCTGCAATCAGCTGGCGAGCGATGTCCTGGCCTTCCTTCTGGCGCAGGTCCAGCGCCACCGAGCGCTTGTTGCGCGACTGCACCTGCCACCAGACGGAGGTGCCTTCCTTGATCAGGCGCCAGTTGCGCAGCGGGTCGCCGGTCTCAGGCGCTTCGATCTTGATCACGTCGGCGCCAAACTCGCCCAGCGTCTTGCCGCAGAACGGCCCGGCGATGAGCTGGCCCATTTCGATGACACGCACGCCTTGCAGTGCGGCGGGGGAAGCGATGGAATCCATGGAAATATGTGTCTCCTGCGGGGTCGATCACCAAGCAGTCCCATGCATCCCAACCCGATCACGCTGAGCTTGTCGAAGCGCAGCGCAGGGCTTCGACAAGCTCAGCCCGAACGGTGTTGGGGTGATTCCAAAGAACCATGAACCCCTGGCTTGTTGGCGCGAATGATGCGCACAGTCCACACGACTGCAAAACGCTGATGCAAGAAGCCGCCATCGCAAACCGGCATGGCATTTGGCAAACGGCTTACCATCACGCCCTGATGAAACTCGACCCCGTCTCCCTGCGCCTGTTCGTTGCCGTGATGGAAGAAAACACCATCGCCGCTGCCGCAGCCCGCGAGCACCTGGCCGCATCGGCCGTGAGCCGCCGCCTGGCCGACTTGGAAGACGCGCTGCAGGTGGCCTTGTTCACCCGCAGCAACAAAGGCACCGAGCCCACCGCCGCCGCGTTTGCGCTGCTGAACCTGGCGCGCGGTGTGCTGAACGATCTGGACGGCATCGCCACGCAGATGCGCGACTACGGCACGGGCGTGCGCGGCCATGTGCGTGTGGTGGCCAATATTTCGGCCATCACGCAGTTTTTACCCGCCGAGTTGCAGAGCTTTTTAGAGCAACACCCGCAGGTGGATGTGCGGCTGCAGGAGCAGATCAGCAGCGCGATTGCCCAGTCCGTGGCCGAGAACGCCGCCGACGTGGGCATCCTCAACGAAGGCAGCTACGGCGAACGCGTGACGCTGCTGCCCTACCGCACCGACGAACTGGTGCTGGTGGTGCCCACCGGCCACGCGCTGGTGCGGCGCAAGTCGGTGCGCCTGGCAGACGCCCTGCCTTTTGACTTTGTGGGCGCGCACCCGGGCAGCGCCATCAACAACCAGCTGACCCGCGCGGCCGCCGAGGCGGGCCTGCCACTGCGCCTGCGCATGCAGGTGACGAGCTACGACGCGCTGTGCCTTATGGTCAACGCGGGCCTGGGTGTGGGCGTGATGCCCCGTGGCAGCGCCGCGCTGTACCGGGGCACGCTGGCCATCCGCACCGTCACGCTGAACGAGCCCTGGGCGCAGCGGCGGCTGGCGCTGTGTGTGCGGTCTGAAGAATCGCTCTCCAGCGTTGCCCGGCTGCTGGTGGAGCACCTGCGCGCGCAGCCAACGGGGCCATTACCATGAGCCGCCCCCTGCCCCCGCTCCAGTGGGATGTGTTCTGCCGCGTGATCGACAACTTTGGCGACATCGGCGTGTGCTGGCGCCTCGTGGCGCAACTGGCCGCGCTGGGCCACCGCGTGCGCCTGTGGGTGGACGACGCTTCGGCCCTGCAGTGGATGGCGCCCCAAGGCTGCCCCGGCGTGGAGTTGCGCGCCTGGGGTTCGCCACCACCGAGCCCTGAGGAACCCGCCCCCGATGTGATGGTGGAGGCCTTCGGCTGCGATATTGCTCCTGAATTCATAGCTTACAGCGCTTATCCATCAAGCGCTAAAGGCCAAAAATACTCCAAACCTGTCTGGATCAACCTGGAATACCTGTCGGCAGAAGCTTACGTGGAGCGCAACCACAGGCTGCCGTCACCCATCCTGTCCGGCCCCGCCGCAGGGTGGACGCGCTGGTTCTTCTACCCGGGCTTCACGCCAGCAACGGGCGGCTTGCTGCGCGAACCCGACCTGATGGCGCGGCGCGAGGCGTTTGACCGCAGCGCCTGGCGTGCAGAGCACGCCGCCGCCTTTGGGCTGGGCGATGGTTGCTCCGAGCAGCGCTGGGTTTCGCTGTTCTGCTACGAACCCGCCGCCCTGCCGGAGTTGCTGCGGCACAGCCAGACGCGGCCCACACAGTTGCTGGTGACTCCGGGCCGCCCCACGGCCGCCGTGCGGGCTGCATTGGCTGAGGGCTGTGATCAAAATATCGGTCAGATAGGTCTCCAGCGCTTATCTGAAAAGCGCGAGCAGCTATCAATTTCATATCTACCCCACCGCCCCCAGCCTGCGTTTGACGAGATGCTCTGGGCCTGTGACTTCAACGCCGTACGCGGCGAGGACTCGCTGGTGCGGGCGCTGTGGGCGGGCCAGGCGTTTGTGTGGCAGATCTACCCGCAGCATGACAACGCGCACCACGACAAGCTCTGGGCGTTTCTGGACTGGCTGCAGGCCCCCGCATCGCTGCGGCAGTTCCACGCGACCTGGAACGGGCTGGACGCCGAGCCGCTGCAATGGCCCGGCGACGACACCCTGGCCGAGTGGACGGCCTGCACCCAGGCCGCCCGTGCGCGCCTGCTGATGCAGGACAACCTCGTCGCACAACTTTTGGGCTTTGTCGCCGAAAAACGGTAAAATCCGAGGCTTTGCGCAAATCAGGTACGGCACAGCAGTGCCACCACCCCGCGCACTTTCGCCGCAGAACATGCACCGGCGCGCAAACCAGGCGGTTTGCCAGCCCGCGCGTTGAGCGGCCCCAACCCAAGCAACTTGCTATGAAAATCGCTCAAGAAATCCGCGCCGGCAACGTCATCATGCACGGCAAGGACCCCATGGTGGTCCTGAAGACCGAATACGCCCGCGGCGGCCGCGGTGCAGCCACCGTGCGCATGAAGCTCAAGAGCCTGATCGGCAACTTCGGCACCGAAGTCGTGTTCAAGGCCGACGACAAGATCGACAACGTGATCCTGGACAAGAAGGAGTGCACCTACTCCTACTTCGCCGACCCCATGTACGTGTGCATGGACACCGAGTACAACCAGTACGAAGTGGAAGCCGAAAACATGGGCGACTCGCTGAACTACCTGGAAGACGGCATGACCGTGGAAGTGGTGTTCTACGACGGCAAGGCCATCTCGGTCGAACTGCCCACCAGCGTCGAGCGTGAAATCACCTGGACGGAACCCGCCGTCAAGGGCGATACCTCCGGCAAGGTCATGAAGCCTGCCAAGATCGCCACCGGCTTTGAAGTGCCCGTGCCCCTGTTTGTCAGCCAAGGCGACAAGATCGAAATCGACACCCGCACCGGCGAATACCGCAAGCGCGTGTAAGCTGCCCTGCGCAGTTCTCCCTTGCGGGAGAACGACCACAAAAAAAGGCTTCCCTCGGGAAGCCTTTTTTCATGGCATTGACCCGTCCTACCCAGCGTTGACACGTGGACCTTTCAAAAGGGCATGTGTCATGGAATCGAGTGTCAAACGCACGCAGCGCGACTACACGCTGGCCTTTAAATTGGCGGTGGTGGAGCAGGTAGA
>NZ_JAMXAX010000185.1 GCF_023913775.1 Acidovorax facilis | reverse complement strand
CATCCCCCCGATGACGCAGCTGAACACGCCCTACCCCTCCACCGCCTACCTCACGGGCTTTCTGCGTTCGCGGGGGGTGACGGCGTTCCAGGAAGACCTGGCATTGGCGCTGGTGCTGCGCCTGCTCTCGCCCGAAGGGCTGCGCGCGGTGGCCGCCCAGGTGGATGCGCTGCCCGCCAAAAAGCAGAGCCCCGCCGTGCAAAGTTTTGCGGCGCAAAAGGACCGCTACCTCGCCACCATCGGCCCCGCAATTGCCTTCTTGCAAGGCCGCGACAGCACGCTGGCGCACCGCATCGTGGGACGGAACTACCTGCCCGAGGGCCCGCGCTTTGCCACACTGGATGTGTATGTGGATGACGAAGGCGGCGACCCGCTGGGCTGGGCTTTTGGCGCGCTCGGCCTGACGGACAAGGCCAAGCACCTGGCCACGCTGTACCTGAACGACCTGGCCGATGTGCTGCGCGACGCGGTGGACGAGCGCTTTGAGTTTGTGCGCTATGCCGAATCGCTCGCAGGCAGCCAGCCCACGTTTGACCCGCTGGCCCAAGCACTCGCTGCGCCGCCCACGCTGGTGGACGAGTTGCTGGAGCAGCTCACGCACGAAGCGATTGCCAAGCACCAGCCCAGCGTGGTGCTGCTGTCCGTGCCGTTTCCGGGGTCCGTGTATGCGGCGTTCCGCATTGCCCAGGCCATCAAGGCGCGGCACCCGCACATCGCCACCGTGCTGGGCGGCGGCTTTGTGAACACCGAGCTGCGCGAACTGGCCGACCCGCGTGTGTTCGACTTCTTTGACTACGTGACGCTGGACGCGGGCGAACGCCCATTGCTGGCGCTGCTCGAGCACCTGCGTGGCGAGCGCGGCCGCCAGCGCTTGGTGCGCACCTTCGTGCGCGGTGACGATGGCGCGGTGCAGTACATCAACATGATGGAAGCCGACATCGCCTTTGCCGAGGTGGGAACACCCACCTGGGACGGCCTGCCGCTGGACCGGTATCTGTCGCTTCTGGACATGCTCAACCCCATGCACCGCCTGTGGAGCGATGGGCGCTGGAACAAGCTCACCGTGGCGCACGGCTGCTACTGGAAGAAGTGCAGCTTTTGCGACGTGAGCCTGGACTACATCAGCCGCTACGAGGGCGCCAGCGCCGCCGTACTGGCCGACCGCATCGAGCAGATCGTGCGCGAGACGGGGCAGACCGGCTTTCATTTCGTGGACGAGGCCGCACCGCCCAAGGCGCTCAAGGCACTGGCCACCGAGCTGATCGCGCGCAACGCAGGCATCAGCTGGTGGGGCAATGTGCGGTTTGAAAAAACCTTCACGCCCGACCTGGCCGAGCTGATGGCCGACAGCGGCTGCATCGCGATCTCGGGCGGGCTGGAGGTTGCATCGGACAGGCTGCTGCAGCTCATGAAAAAAGGCGTGTCGGTGGACCAGGTGGCGCGCGTGACCCGGGCCTTCACCGACGCGGGCATCCTGGTGCATGCGTACCTGATGTACGGCTTTCCCACGCAGACCGTGCAGGACACCGTGGACGCACTCGAATACGTGCGCCAGCTGTTCGCCAACGGCTGCATCCAGAGCGGGTTCTTTCACCGCTTTGCCTGCACCGTGCACTCGCCCGTGGGCAAGAACCCCGAGGAGTACGGCGTGACGCTGGCGCCGCTGCCGCCCGGTGACTTTGCCAAGAACGACGTGGCCTTCATCGACCCCACCGGCGTGGACCACGACGCGCTGGGTGGCGCGCTCAAGAAGGCCATCTACAACTACATGCACGGCATCGGGCTCGAAGAGGACGTACGCACGTGGTTCCCGTTCAAGGTGCCCAAGACGACGGTGCGACGTGACCGGATTGAGCGGGCGCTGCAGCAGCGCGGCTGAGCCCGCAGTATTTCTTCAAGCAGCCGCCATGAAATCCAGGATGTCGTCGAAGTCCTTGCGGTCCTTGGGCGTCTGGTACTTGTAGGCAGCGAACGACTGCTGGAGCATTCCGGTCAGCCGGTCACGGCGTTGCACGAGTTCGGCCTTCCACGCCGGGTCGCGCACCAGCAGTTTCAGGATAGCGAGCTTGCCGTCCAGGTTCTCATACATGGCGTCGAACGAGCGGGCCGTGAGCTCCAGCAAATTGGCCAGCTTGGGCAGGCCGCGGGTTGTGGCGCCCTTGTCCAGCAGCAACTGCACGATCTTGGCTTGGTGGTAGTAGATGGCGATCTCGATGGGGTAGCTGGTTTCCGATGCGCCCTGAGCGCGCCCATCGGGGTCGGCACCGTGCTGCAGCAGCAGGTCCACGATCTTGGGTGCAGAGAACCGACAGGCCTCGTACAGGTTGGGATAGCCCTTGTGCGGCAGGTTGGGGGCGGCGCCATGCTCCAGCATGAGCTGCACGACCTTCAAGCGCTTGTCGGTGATGGCCTTGTTCAGGCAGGAGTAGCCGGAAGAGAATGTGCTGTTGGGGTCGGCCCCCTTCTCCAGCAGGGCCTGCACGGTGGCCTGGTTCTTGGAGAACCCGATGGCGCGAATGAAGGCATAGGTCGGGTCGTTCTGCTCGCGCTCGGCAGCCTCGATGATCTTTCCCACACGGCCGAGCTGGGCGGTCGGGGCCAGGGTCTTCATCAAGGCCACGACATCTACGGGCGGCTTTTTCTTGCCGTCGATGAAGCCATATTCAAGCTTGCGGGCGACCTCATCATCGACCAGTTCGGCATGCAGCGCATGGCAGACCTTGGACAAGGGCTTGATGAAATCGTCAACATCGGCAGAGCCCGAGGTGAATGCCGCGTCGATCACCAGGCCCGAACGCTCATAGCGGTCGAAGCCCAGGTGGTCCGTGGGGTGGATGGTGAGCTTGCGGGCCGCGAAGAAGGCCCTGACCGCCGCTTCAAGCCCGGCACCACCGGGAGTGCTGAAAACCGCATGCAGTGTGTCGGCATCGGTATCGTTCTTGCAGACCAGCGTGAATCGCGTCGTGGTTTCCATGTTCCCTCGGATGGACTGAAGCAGTGGTTTTTGCAGGCATCATATTTCGATGCAGACTCCTCGCCCGCCCTTCACCGCCGCCATCTTCGACATGGACGGACTGCTGGTCGACTCCGAGCGCGTGACTCTGCGCGCCTGGCTTGACGCCGCACGGGCGCGGGGCATTGCACTGGCAGAGGCCGACTACCTGCAGGTGGTGGGGCGCGCGTCCACCGACTCCGACACCATGCTCACGGCTTTGCTGGGTGGTCCGCAGATGTTCGAACAGGTGCAATCCGATGTGGCTGCGCGCCTGTGGGACGAGGGGCCAGAGCCCCTGTTTCCCCTCAAACCCGGCGCCGCCTCGCTGCTGCACGCCTTGGGGCAAGCAGGCGTGCCCTGCGCGGTGGCCTCATCGTCGCGGCGCGACGAGATCGAGCACCGCCTGGGCAGGGTGGGCGTGCTGCAGCACTTTCACGCCTGGGCTGGCGGCAACGAGGTGCCGCGCGGCAAACCCGACCCCGCCCTGTACCAGCTGGCGGCTGTGCGCCTGGGCGTGGACCCCGCACAGTGCCTGGCGTTTGAAGACAGCGAGAACGGCGCACGCGCGGCGCAAGCCGCAGGGGTCGCGGTAGTGATCGTGCCGGACCTCAAAGCGCCAGGCACTGAGGTGGTGGAGCGCAGCCACGGCGTGTTCGAATCGCTGGTGCACGCCCATGACCACCTGCCGAGCTGGTTCAGGGCGGCGCGGGTGCCGTAAAACTGATAAGAATTGGCCTCTAGCGCTTATCCATCAAGCGTAAATAGCTATCAAATTAGAAGCATTACCGTTTCTGCTTCTGGTACGCCTTGTCGGCCGGTGGCCCCCGGTCGGTGTCCTGCAGTCCACGTTTCACATCACGGTAGGCCTGCTCCATCTTGGCGTCGGGTTCGCCGTCGGTCATGTTGACCGCCTCGTCGCGCTCGTGGGGCAAGAGGGGTTCGGGCCCGCTCAGGTCTTCGGGTCCGCTGCAGGGGTGCGGCTGGGGCTGGGTGGTGTTCACGCGCCGCTCGGTGCGGGCGGGCACAGGAGCGGAGGGGATGATCTCCTCTTCCTTGCGGGGGGCTGTGGGGGTCGTTTTCATGCGGGGCCTTGGTATGCAACGTGGAGTCCCTTGACCCTAGCGCCGCTGGCCGCTCCGCGCTGTAGGCCCAGGCCCTGCGCCGCTGCGGGCGTGCGGAGCCTGCTGTCACCAGAACAGCCACCGCTCCAGCGCATGGAGCACGATGACCACGATCACGCCGAGCAAAAAGAGGATCGCCCTGCGGCGCGCCCGCGCGCTCACCACCAGCTTGTAGACCGTGTACGCGGCGAGCGTTCCCACAAAAGGCGCAGCG
Source organism: Acidovorax facilis (assembly GCF_023913775.1). Taxonomy (GTDB): domain Bacteria; phylum Pseudomonadota; class Gammaproteobacteria; order Burkholderiales; family Burkholderiaceae_C; genus Acidovorax; species Acidovorax facilis. The sequence continues at coordinate 5,399 of NZ_JAMXAX010000185.1, read as the reverse complement.
ATGGCGGCACCTGACAGGACGATGGCCACGAGCTTGCCCCAGCCGTCGGTCCCGCCCATGGTCCAGATCGAACGCAAGTAGATCGCGCTCGGAATGGCCAGGCCCAACCACAGCACCCCGGACGCCACTGCCACGCTGACGTGGTGCGCGAGCAGGCCATAAAGCACCAACGCGCCCACCACCCCGCCCAAGAACAGCAGGCGCTTGAGCCAGAGCGGCAGCGACTCGCCAGAGCTGCGCGCTGGCGTGGCGTCACGGGCCTTCTTGGCCGCTGCGGCCGCCGCCTGGGCCCGTTCTTTTTGCAGTTGTTGCTGCTTCTCGGTAGATTCACGGGCGCCGCGCAGGAAGTCGTCCACCGCCGGGTTGTCCACCTGGCCCAGGATCCGGCCCGCGCGCGATAAAGCCTGGTCGTGCTGGGGCACTTCGGTCTGCAGGGACGCGCCCTGGCTGAACCACTCACCCATCTGCGCCAGCCACCCCACGCCCGTTGGCGGCAACCCAAAACCCCCCTCGCCCGCGCGGCACAGGTAGTGCTGGGTGCTTTGCGGCGGGACGAACTGCCGCGTGCTGTACCGGGGCAAATAGCATTGCATCAACGGCGCAGCCGCCTGCTGGCCGGGGCGCCCCAGGCGCAGCGCAAACTCCGGCAAGGGCACGGGCTCCCCCAGCCCATTGCGCACGCCCAGCCAAAGGTAAAGGCCCCGAGGCCGGCCATCTTTGGCCCGGTGCACCCAGAGGCCAGGGCCTTCTTGGGCAATGCTGTCCGCGCCCAGGGCATCCAGCTCGGACGGCAGCGGAACATCGGGGCCGTCCATGTCCCATAGCGGCCGCAACTGGGCTTTGAGGAGGGAGGGCCAGACCGCACGCGCTCGGCGCTGCAGATCGTCCGCATCGACCTCGCGCCCGTGAGCGATGGCAACTTCGATGGTGCGGCCGACCTGCGCCGGCCGCCCTTCCAGTGCGAGCAGCCATTCGTCGAGCAATGCAAGCCGCAGATAGAGCGCATCGGCCCCTTGTCCCTGGGCCTCTGCCGCGCGCATCCATGCGTACCGGGCAGGCTGCTGCGGCACCAGCTCCTGCGCCAGCAACTGCTGGCGCGCAGGGCTGCCTGCCTGGGCAGCCGACGATGCGGGTTGTTGTGCCCATGCGCCCGATGCACTCACCATGCACAGCAGCAGCACGAACCCCAGCACCCGCAGCAGGGCGCGTTGCACACTTTTCGCCCCACCCGGAACAAAGCTTGCCCTTGCCCATGGCCTACCGCGCAGCAACGAACCGCAGTTCAGCCCATATCCCCACGCATTTCCCCCCTGCATCTTGGCTCTCCTGTAGCTGTGCGAGGATTTTCTTTCAAGGCAGCTGCGAGGGGACAGCCCGCCCATCCGCCACAAGGCACTGCCCAGCGCCAACCTGTCTTCGACATGCGACACTACTGTATGTCTCAACAGGTGTGGGCCGCGCAGGCCCTTGAATCTTTCGATGCGGTGGTGTCAGCCACCGAGGGTTTTCGCAGCCGTGCCGGCCAGCGGCTGATGGCCGAGCAGGTGGCGCGCACGTTCAGCAGCGCCACGCTGGGCAAGGTGGATGAAGAAAGCGGTGAAGACGCGCCTACGCGGTCCATCGCCGTGATCCAGGCGGGCACGGGCGTGGGCAAGTCGCTGGCGTACTGCGCGCCCGCCATCGCCCTGGCGCTGTCGCGCGGCACGCGGGTGCTGATCTCTACCGCCACCGTGGCGCTGCAGGAGCAACTGGTCAACAAGGACCTGCCCGCACTGGCCGCGCTGATGCCCCAGCCCTTCAAATTTGCGCTGGCCAAGGGGCGCGGGCGCTATGTGTGCAAGCTCAAGCTGGACCGCCTGGCGGGCACGGGCGAGGCGGAAGAAGAGGGCGAAGACGACCTGTTTGCCGAAGAGGAAGCCGCCGCCCGCGCCAAGCGCCCCCGGCACGAGACCGAGGCGCGCATCCAGTTCTATTCGACGATGGCGCAGACGCTATCGAAAGGCGCGTGGGATGGCGACCGCGACAGCCTGGACACGCCCCCCGAGCCCGAAGTGTGGAGCCCCGTGGCAGCCGAGGGCGCGTCGTGCACCGGCAAACACTGCCCGGCCTTCAGCCAGTGCACCTACTACGACAAGCGCAAGGAGCTGGTGGGCGCGCAGGTGATTGTTGCCAACCACGATTTGCTGCTGTCATCGCTGGGCGCGCGCGTGCTGCCCGAGCTGGACAACTGCCTCCTGGTGCTGGACGAAGCCCACCACCTGCCCGCCACGGCGCTCGACCAGTTTGCGTGCAGCATGGACCTGTCGCGCATCACCTGGATCGAGCGCCTTGCCAGCCGAGGCCTGCGCATTGGGGCACTGCTGGAGGTCGAAGAGATTGCCGACATCCCCAAACATTCGGCCCAGCTGCGGCAGACGCTGCAGGACCTGGCGCGCATCGTGATGGATGTGTATGGCGCCCAGCTCAAGAGCCAGCCCAGCGCCTGGGGCCCGGCGCGCGTGCGCGTGCCACGCGGCGAATTGCCCGAACAGCTCATTGCGCCGCTGGGCCTGCTGGCCGCAAGTGCCGAAGGCTTCCTCGATGCCCTGCGCGCCATCAGCAAAGCCCTGCGCGCCGAGATGCGCGACAAGCCCGAGGAGGCCAAGCGCCTGTCCACGCTGTATGCACAAATTGGCATGCTGGCCCCGCGCCTGGAAGAGCTGCACGCCACCGCGCAACTGCTGCTGCAGGATGCGCCCGAAGGCGCGGTGCCCGCCGCCAAATGGTTCACGCTGGAGGTGGATGGCGACTTCATCGTGGTCAAGGCGCACGCCAGCCCCATCCTGCCCGGCACCACGCTGCGCAACCACCTGTGGAGCGCGGTGCGCGGTGCGGTGCTGACCTCGGCGACGCTCACCAGCTGCGGGCACTTTGATTTCTTCTTGCGCGAGGCGGGCCTGCATGGCGACGAGGCAGCCACCACGCTCGAAGTGCCCAGCCCCTTCAACTACGCCGCGCAGGGCACGCTGATTGCAGCCGAGACGCGCGCCGACCCCAAGAACGCCGCGCAGTTCACCACCGAAATGGTCGATGCGCTGCTGCACGACATTGCCCGCGTGGAATACGGCGCGCTGGTGCTGTTCACCTCGCGCGAGCAAATGCGCCAGGCGGTGGACGCATTGCCCACCGCCATGCGCAGCGTGGTGCTGGTGCAGAACGCACTGCCGCGCACGCAGTTGCTCAAACGCCATCGTGAGCGGGTGGAAAACGGCGAGCCCTCGGTCATCTTTGGCATGCAGTCGTTTGGCGAGGGGCTGGATTTGCCGGGACGGCTGTGCGAGTCGGTCTTCATCACCAAGCTGCCCTTTGCCCCGCCCGACGACCCCGTGGGCGAAGCCCGCGCCGAATGGCTGCGCGCCGTGGGCCGCGACCCCTTCAGCGAACTGGTGGTGCCCGCCACGGCCATTCGTCTGGCGCAGTGGGTGGGCCGCGCGATTCGCACCGAAGAAGACATGGCGCATGTGTACTGCTACGACAAGCGCCTGACGCGCACCAGCTACGGCCAGCGGCTGCTCAAAGGGCTGCCACCGTTTGCGCTGGAGCAACGCGCGCCGCTCTGAAGCGGCGACACTTTGCGCACCGATTTCACAACCACTACAACAACGACAGAGAGGACCCCACCATGCCCCACACCACCCCTGCCTGCCCCCAATGCGGCCTGGAGAACACCTACCCCGATGGCAGCAACTATGTGTGCCCTGACTGCGCGTTTGAATGGCCGCAGGTGGCTGATGCAGCGGACACAGACGCCGATGCAAGCGACGGCATCGTCCGGGATGCAAATGGCAACCCGCTGGCCGACGGCGACGCGGTGATCCTGGTGAAGGACCTCAAGGTCAAGGGTTCGTCGTCCACGCTCAAGAAGGGCACCAAGATCAAGAGCATCCGCCTGGTCGACGGCGCCGATGGCCACAACGTGGACTGCAAGACCGACCTGGGCAGCATGCTGCTGAAGTCGGAGTTTTTGAAGAAGGCGTGAGGCGCCGTGCCACAAGACATAAAGCCGAATCCCATACCCCCATCTGTGAAAGTGGTGCAAGGCGATCTGCTAGACCAACCCACAGAAGTGATCGTCAATGCTTGGAATCGCAACATCATTCCGTGGTGGCTGTTGGTACCACAGGGCGTGTCACGAGCAATCAAGCAGCGCGCAGGCTTTCAGCCTTTTGTGGAGCTGGGCGCCACGGTCCAATGCCACTAGGTAGCGCTGTTTTGACGAGCGCGGGCCGACTCCCATACAAAGCAATCATTCATGTTGCAGGTATCAGCATGTGGTGGGTTTCGTCGCAGCGCTCCATCCAGCGATCCGTTGTTTCGGCGATGGAACTGGTTAACCAGCACGGTTTTGCGTCGGTGGCGTTTCCGGTAATAGGAGGCGGCACAGGCGGCACCCAGGCTGACCGAGCGCTCACATGGATGCTACAAAGCCTAGAGAGAGTGGAGTCCAACGCGGCAGTCACTGTGGTGCAGTATTCCCGACGCTGACACCTTGGGATAACAGAAAGCTGTCGGACAAGCGCCCACGCACAGGCGGGCAGGGGGACGACGCGGCGCAGGGCGCAGGCGGCCTAGAGTCGTAACACCCCCTCCATTTCACGGAAGCCCCCCATGCACCACGACACCCCCGGCCACGAAACCTTGTGGAAACTCATCAAGGACATTCGGTTTGGCATGCTCACGCACCGCACGTCCACGGGCATGCTGCACGCGCACCCGCTCACCACGCAAAACCGCGAGTTCGACGAACACGGCGAGCTGTATTTTTTTATCCCCAAATCGGGCGAGCTGTACGAACGCCTGCTGACCGATGGCGAAGTCAACGTGTCGTATGCCAACCCGGACGATGACAGCTACGTGTCGCTGTCAGGCCAGGCCCGCGCTGTGGACGACCATGCGCAAAAACAAGCCCTGTGGTCCCCCATGGCCCAGGCGTGGTTTCCGGGTGGCGTGTCCGACCCCAATCTGGCGCTGCTGGCCGTGCGCATTCGCCATGCCGAGTACTGGGATGTGGATGAAAGCAAGATGGTGCAGCTCTTCAAGATGGCCAAGGCCGCCATCACGGGCGAGCCACCGCGCAGCTTGGGCGAGCACAAGGAACTAACCCTGTATTGAGCTGAGCGGCAGGCGCCTGGGCGGCTGACTCCCCAAGTCGGGGCAGGGGCCTGAGGCCTGCCGCCCCCTGCTGCGATGGCAGCGTCAGCGTCTTGCACAGCATTTCAAGTGAAAATTGGCTCTAGCGCTTGGCGGCCTCAATTCTGAAGTGCAACACCGAGAATTGAGGCCAAGATGACACAGAAGAATTACCAGCAGTTGAGCCAGAGCGAACGCCACGCAATAGCCCTGGGACTGCAGCAAAAGCA
>NZ_JAMXAX010000184.1 GCF_023913775.1 Acidovorax facilis | reverse complement strand
CGACCTCGAGCGCTGGCTGCCGGCGCGTGCCGCCGGCGCCATGAAAGCCCATGGCTTCAAGACCCTGGCCGATCTGACGGTGCGAATTCCGCGGCGCCGGCGCTGGTGGACGGGCATTCCCGGCTTGGGCGCGGCCAGCGCCAGGCAGATCGAAGCCTTCTTCGCCGCGCACGCGCACCTCACGCAGCAAGCCCGCGCGCTGGTGCCCATCGGCGCTCAAGATGATGTGGCGCCCTGGGAAAGGCTGCGCGTGCCCCATGAGGTCGACGGCTCGCGGGGCACCTTCCGCGCACCCAAGGCCACCTGCACGCTGGACGCAAACAACGACTACGAGGCGGTGCAGGCTTGGCTGGCGCTGCACGAATCGGCTGCAACCCAGCGGGCCTACCGCAAGGAGGCCGAGCGGCTGATTCTGTGGGCCGTTGTGGAGCGCGGCCGGGCGCTGTCCTCGCTCACCACAGAAGACGCGGTCGCCTTTCGCGCCTTCTTGCGACACCCAGCGCCCAGGGCCCGCTGGATCGGCCCGGCGCGGCCGCGCTCGTCGCCCGAGTGGCGGCCGTTCATCGGTGGACTGTCAGCCCGATCGGTGGCCTACGCGCTGTCGGTGGTGGGCGCCATGTTCCGCTGGTTGATCCAGCAGCGCTACCTGCTGGCCAACCCGTTCGCCGGCATCAAGGTGCGCGGCGCATCGCGCTCCGAATCGCTGGCCGTCACCCGGGTCTTCGGCGAAGGCGAATGGTCAGTGATCCAAGCGGTCGCCGAAGGCCTGGAATGGGGACATGGATGGCAGGCACCGGCGGCGCAGCGCCTGCGCTTCGTGCTGGACTTCGCCTACGCCACGGGCCTGCGCATCGGGGAGCTGGTCGGCGCCACGCTGGGACAGATCGAGACCGATGCGCATGGTGATCGCTGGCTGCACCTGGTGGGCAAGGGCAGTAAGGCCGGCAAGGTGGCGCTGCCGCCACTGGCTTGTGCGGCGCTGGACCGGTATCTGATGCAGCGCAAGCTGCCGATCACGCCCGCGCGATGGGATCCGCTGGCACCGCTCATTGGCAGCCTCGATCAAGAGAGTACAGCGGGCATCACCGCGACGCGGCTGTGGAGTGTGATGCGACGCTTTTTCACAAAGGTCGCCGAAGTCATTGAGAAGGACAGCCCGGCCACGGCCGAGAAACTGCGCCGTGCCAGCCCACATTGGATGCGCCACACCCATGCTACGCATGCATTGGCGCGCGGGGCCGAATTGACCACCGTGCGCGACAACCTGCGGCACGCATCGATTTCGACGACCTCAATCTACCTGCACGGCGACGAGGTTAAGCGGGCGCGGCAAATGGGGGAGGCTTTCGCAGCCCGGCGATCTTGACGGGTCGCAGCGTCAGGCGAACTGCAGCTCGATCTTACCGGCACGCCGCCGTACTGGACCGACCACGATCTTCACGTCATGCCCCAGCTTGGCCACCAGTTCCAGCAGCTTCGCCTCGCTGACCCCGCGAAACTGGCCGCGCGTGATGCGGGAGATCTTGGACTGATCGATTTCCAGCAGCGCGGCGGCTCCCTGTTGCGTCAGGCGTCGCGCCTTGATGGCGCAGGCAATCTCAGCCGCGAGCTGCGACTTGCGCTGCATTTCCGCAGCGTCGGCATAGCCCAGGTCCGCGTAGACGTTGGTGCTGCCTTCTTCGATGGTGATGTGGCTGTTCTGGCTCATCGCTTTACTCCTTGCTTTGCTTGCCAAGCCTCAAAATCCTGCACCGCAGCCTTCAGCCGTGCCTTGATCAGGTCCAGGTCCTCCTTCGGCGTCTTGATGCCGCTCTTGGACTTCTTCTGAAAACAGTGCAGCACATAGACCCAGCCCGCGAACTTGACCGTGTAGACCGCCCGGAACGTGTCGCTCCGGAAATCCTCGACCACTTCCAAAACCGCGGCGGAACCAAACCCGCTCAGCGCCTTGGCGTCCGGGTGCTTGCCACCGGCTTGCGCCAGGTCGATCGCATGGCCGAACACGTCTTGGACGTCCTCGGGCATTCCGTCTAGATCCCGCTTGGCCGAGCCGACCCATTTGAGCGGTTTGCGCGGCTGGGTGGACATTAGTGGTGATTATGCCAATTTAGGCATAGACCGTCAAACCGAACTGAGCCCGGTGGGACGATGGCGGTGACATCTGATGAAAGGGAGCCGCAACCCTCAAAGCGCACCAATCTGCACGCAAAGGACGGCGCGCCGGAAATTCAGACATTCACAAGTGGTTGTTTTTGAAAGAACTTTTTTCGCGAAGCGCACCAATTTGCACGGAAAGTACGATCACCCCAAGACACTCACCCAGATGAAGAAACGCCTTGAAGAGGCGATGAATGAAGCCCATGAAGCCGAGGAGATCATTCCGCTGATGAAAGAGGTGATCGCCAGGTTTGAACTGGTGCCGGACGACCTGTTTGAAACGGGTGCGCCGGAATCCAAAGTGGGTATCCGAAAGACGTCCCGAGTAGATCAGCCATCAGGTGGTGAAACGAGCATGTACCGAGACGCCCATGGCAACACATGGGTGGGCAAGGGCCGCCGTCCCAAGTGGTTGATCGAAGCCTTGGGGAGGGGCAAAACCCTTGAAGATTTCTTGCCTCGTGAAAGGCGTCTTCGAAGCGCTAAGTAGTTGTGGCTAAAGGACTTTAGTCAGTCGAATTCCGTTTTTGCATAGAAACCGAGGTTACCCCTTTCCGCCAACGTCTTGCTCAAACAATGGACTGGATCTTGTCCACGGTCTCCTTGCGCGAGGAGAGCTCGGCCTTGACGTAGATCATCGTGGTGTTGATGTCGGCATGGCCCAGCAGCGCCTGCGCCACCGCCAGTGCGCCATCTTGTCCTTCGTTGGCTGCAATCGTGTCATGCGCAAAGGTGTGTCGCAACCAGTGCGTGGAGGCCGCCAAAAAATCCGAACTCTTCGGGCCCGCGATCTTCGCGCATTTCCCAAAGAACTCCTTGAGCAGCCCGTAGATACGCGCCGCGCTCAGTCCGCCATCCGCATTCCCTTCACGCCGTGCGTTGTGGGGCAGGTCGCCGGCGCTTCCTTCGCTCTTTCCGGCCAGCCGCTCATCGAGGATGCCCAGCAGGGGCATCTTTGCGGGCTCCAGGTTCTTGAACGCATCCAAGTCACCCGACTCGGCCAGCGCGATGCGGTCGGCACGGTGTTCCTCCAGCGCTTCGATCGTCGCGTCCTGCAGCGGAACGATCCGCTCCACCTTGCCCTTCCCCTCGAAGCGCAGCGCCCAACTGTCGGAGGCCTCGCCATCGATGCGCATGCGCTCGAGATTCGACCAGGTCATTCTGGCGGCCTCGTCGCGGCGCAGGCCTGCAGTCTGCAGCAGCCGGATCATCGCAATGAGCCGGCGCTTGCGCGGCCCATCGTCCATGCTGCTCACCACGGTGCGGATCACCTCCTTGTCTTGGGCACTGAAGGAGCGCATGACGTCCATCTTGACCTCGGTGCGCTTAGGCCCCCGCATGCCCACCGCCGGGTTAAGTGCCAGGTAGCCCGTGCCGTACCAGTAGGTGAGCATCTGGCGGACGGCCACACTGGTCTGTAGCATGCCCGCTGCGCTGAGTGGGCCCTTGAGCGGACGCCAGTCAGAGGCTGTCCGCGTGCGGACGCGCGTCTGTACCCAGTGGGCAGGCGGCTTTCGCAGGAAGTCGAAGAACATCAGCAGGTCAGGTGACTCCAGTGCCGAGATCGCTCGGCCGCGCTCGGTGATCGCCCACAGCGCCAGCCGCTCGATCGCGCGCCGGTAGACCTCTTGTGTCGCCGGACTGTTGTCGCGCAGGGTGCCGAACCACGCCAGTATCGCCTGCAGGTCGTCCTGGGCACCCAGCGTATTCACCGTGCCGCGGAAACCGCCCACCGCGCCCCGCAGCGCCGGCGGCCACACCATGTCTCCGAAGGGCACGAGCTGGCCGCTGTATTCCTGGATCTCACCGGCCGGGGGGCGCACCGGCTCCTCCAGGCCGTTACCGGGCAGGATGCCGCTTTGGTCCAGCCAGCCTTGCAGTCTGCGCCCGCGCACCCGCCCGTACCGCGGTATCGCATTCCACCAGCGCACGCCCTTGAGCGCCATCCAGTCGCGCAAGTCGCCCAGGCTGACCACCCCGGCATCGCGCAGTGCCTGCGTCTGTACCGGTGTCAGTTGGAGCCATTGCGCGACCGCATCCTCTCGCTGCGGCCGCACCGCGAGGCGTCGGTCCATCCAGTCCAGGGCGTGCAGCTTGCGGCGGAAATCGCCCGTGCCGGCCTCGGCAGCTGCCGGGTTTGGCTCCGGGGCAGGGCGGTTGGCTTCGGTGTGCGGTGCAGCCGCACCAAACTCTTCCTCATACAGCTCGATGAGCTCAGCTTCCGAGTACATGTCGGCGTCGAACCGCTCCGCGAATTCCTGCAAGCTGGGGCAGGTATCCGCCGCCGACTCGCCCGGTGCCGGGGACGCGAGGGCTTGATCCGCCCCCGTCATCGCGGGGTGGGCGCCCTCCGGCCACACGATGGCCGCCTGCTCGGCAAGCTCTGGCCAGGTCGAGGCCATCGCGAGGACGCGCCCGCGCAGCTGATCGCCGTAGGTGTCGGCCGCTTTGCGCTCGATCGCCACGCCCAGGTAGGAGAGATACTGCTCAGCGGCTACGCGCGCATCCACGCCCTGCACGGTGGCCCGAAGGAAGGCGACGTCATCCGCGGTGATAGGCCGCTCCGTGGTCTTCGCGCGCGCGCCGGGCGGACGCCCACGCCGGCGCCGCGGCGCGGCGGCTTCGGGCGCCTCGAGCGCGTGGCCATGGTCATCGACAACCGGGGTGCCGCCCAGAGCGCGTCCTGCAGTGTCAGCCATGGCGCCCCCCGAGCTAAGCTGTGCTGTCATCGGCGGCCTCCTCCAGCTTGCGCAACACATCGCCATAGTTCGCGTGCAGGGCAGGCCAATCCCGGCCAGGCGCCAGCGAGGCCTCCGGCACCCAGCCCTGGACACAGGCCAGCCGAACCTTGGGGTGGCAGTGGCCGACGGTCGCCAGCCAACCGGCACAGGCGAACTCCTCGCCAACCCTCGACTGGTGGCACGCGAACACCTTCGCGTCAAAGTCCGGTCCGTGTCCACGCGCATCCGGGCAGGTGTCCCCCAGGTCGCGCGCCTTCGCGACAGAAAACCCTGGGATGTCCTTCGCGGTCTGGTCCAGGCGCCACGGGCAGCTGGGGCAGGGCTGGGGAAGCAGCTTCCAGGTTTGATCGGCACCGCCTTGGCAGCTCGGGCCTTCTTCGAACGTGTAACTGTGCATGGCCGGTCCTCAAAACGCGGAAAGGTCGGCGCCACCGATCACCTGGCGCACCGTCAGGCCACGGCTCTCAATGAAATCGACCAGACCCTCACGCACCGGAATGCAATCGGTGAGGTCCATGAAGATCTCAGGGGCGCCAGATTCGTGTGGATCCTCGCCATCGACAGCAACCAGGCCCTCGTAGATCAACAGGTCCAGCTCTTCCTTGACCTTGCCGCCGCACTCGCGCAGCACCTTGTTTAACTCCGCGTGAATCGCAGCGTCGCGGAAGTTGCGCCTTGGCTCGCGATGCTCGCGGCGTTCGATCAGCATGGCCAAGAATTCCCGGGTCACTCGCGGCAATCGGCGCAGCTTCTTGGCCAGGGTCGGCAATGCCTTCGCGATGTCGACCTTGGTTTCGTCTTCGAGCTCGCCGAACTTCTTTTCGTAGAACTTCAGAAAGGCCTTGCCGTCACCGAATTTGAGCGGCGGCCGTGCCTCCCACTTGTCATAGCCATTTGTGGGGTAGCGGCCTTTCTCGTCGGGGACCTCCAGCTCCACCAGCAGCTGGACCGTGTTCAGGCGCACGACCTGATGGACTGCCTGCAGCTTGTCGAGCGGCAAGGCCAGCACCATGCGGGCGATCTCGGTGAAGTCCCAGATATCTTTCTCGGGATCGAAGGTCACGCCATGCTTGAATGGCCCCTCGACGCTGTAGCTGGTTTGCTTCTTGCCCAGACAGAACACCACGATGCGCTCGTAGGCCTTCGCCTGCTCGGCGGTCAGGGCGTCCAGGGTGTGGCGCACCTTCTGGCTTGAAGCCGTGGCGGTTACCTGGATTCCGTACCGGCCGCCTGTGTCTCCAAGGTCGAGACCGGGTTCGTTGGGACGCTCATCGTTGAGCGAGTGCAAGTCCGTACCCAGCACCGCGTTCAGCAGCTCGCCCACAAAGGCCTCCGTGAAGACGCTCATGTCGGTGATGCCCAAGCGGTTGCGGGTCTCGACCCGCTCGGAGATGCCCGTGAACGCATCCACGATCTCACCGATGAAGTGCCCTCTGGTGATCATTTCCCCATCTCCTGTGCTCGGCAGGCGTCATGCGCCGCGACGACAAACGCGGCCAGCTCCGCCTCCCCTTGGAAGTGCCCGATGCGCAGGCCGTCGGCCGAGCCTCCTTGGGCGAACACCTCGCCGGCACAGTTGCTGCTCCAGGCGACATCGCGCACTTCCGGCGCGAGCTGCTGGTGCAGTACGTTCATCGCATCCATGCCCACTGCTATTGCTCCCCGATTTCTGACGGAAACCAGTCGCGGATGTCAGCCACCAGGCCCCCGGCGGCCACCTTGCCGTGGTAGACCGCTTTTTCGATGGACGTGTCCACATACGGCACGGAAATCGACTCCCCTGGCACGATCTGGCACAGCAATGCGTCCTCGTCAAAGTTCGCGTTCAGGCGGCACACGAGCGGGCGGTTCCTAAAGATTCCGCATTCGCCCGCTTCAAGGAAGGGGCATGGCTGGCCGGTGTGCCGTGCCGGCATCGGAGGCGGTTCGTTCAGGTCGCGCCCCACGGACACGGCGCCGGCGGGAGCTGCTGCGGGCCGTTGGCCGATGGCCCGTCCAATGAGTTCAGCCTCGGCCTGAGTCACCACCACGTCCTGATGACAACACGCATCACAACCCCGGCGGCAGGCAACCTCGCGCGCCACGGCCTGACTGAGCCGGTCGGCAGCACGGTGCAGCCACACGATGGCGTTCGCGCGCGAAGGCGCCCCGATCGCCTCATTGACGAGGCGCATACGGTCCGCGTTGGCGGGCACGAGCACGGCCCTGGCACGCGCGTCGATCCGCGCGCGACCTTCAGGCCCCAGGATCTCGCCTTCGCGCTGCCGCACGCGCTGCAGGTGCGCAGCGCGGTCCGAGGTGTCCCAGCGGATGGCCGGGCCTGCTTCAGAAGCCATATTCGCGGTCACGCCAGCGGCGCAGCACTTGGTAGTCGTTTTCGGGGAGGTCGATCTGGCCGGCCTCGGCCGCCTCCAGAACGCGGTGGCCAGCCCCGTCGTGCACGCGGTTGCCGTGCAGCAGATAGAAGAACCAAGCAAACGGGGCACCCGTGCGCCGGTCGATGGTGCACAGCTTGTCATACAGCGCGTGCACGCTGCCCTTGCGCGACTCCACCTCGGCAAGCTTCTTGTCGAAGGTCCACATCGGCACGAGCGAGACCCAGCGGCGGTTCGTGGTCTTGTCCTTCGAGTCGCTGATCTGCATCACCCGGTGGCGGCACAGCCGCTGGCCCGATTGCCCGGCACTGCTCGCGGCCCAGTCCTTGAACAGGCGGCGGCCCTTGGCGGGGTATTTGTCGAGCCCGGGATCGATCTCTTTGTAGCCAATGTCACGCGGCGGTCCTTCGGACTGGGAGTCCGAGACCATGAACCGCAGGGCACGCACCCGGGCGCGCTGCAGCTCTTCATCCGCGTCGATCAGTTCCAGGAACCGGGCCATATCGACGACCCGGCGCAGCCGGTAGCGCGGCGTTCCCAGGGGCGTTTGTTCCTCGGGCGGCAGCTCTTGCCCCTGCGCTTCGGAGAGCAGCTCCCGGGCGTCGCGCGGAGGCGAGCCATAGTCCTGCATCAGCCGGTTCTCCAGGCGTTCGCTCGACAGTTCGACCTCGATCTGCAGGAAGTTGGACTCGTCGCCGCCCCGGTCGACCACCAGGTACAGCGAGGTGATTTCCGTGGTGCTCAGCCGCAGGTCGGCCGCGAGCAAACGCTGGTGGGTGACGCTGGCCCGCGCGCCGTCGTTCACGAACTCCTGCGAGAGCCAGGCCGCCAGGTCCTCGTGCACGAGCTCGCCCGCTGCCGTGAAAACCCGGCGCTGGGCCAGGTAGCAGTTCGCGCGGCTGGTGGCGAACTCGACAGCTTCCAGGCCGGGCACTGCGCGCAGGACCTTGAGCAGTGCCTTGTGGCGCGGGTCGCGCCCATCGGCGGGCACGCTGGCAATGGCCTCGGCGAGGCCTGGAATGTCGTGCACGTATTCAGTCATGTCGCGGCTCCATCGCAAAGTCCGTGGCTGCGTCCAGCCGGAGACCTAAATTTTGCATAAAAAGTCGATTCTTCATGGCACCCGCCTGGGCGATAGGGCGCGCACCATCGCGGTGGGCCGTGGCATCCGAAGCGGACTGCTGCGCTGGTGGGCTCACTAGGCGTGAAAACACGCCGCGCCCATGGTTGCGCCCCCCGCACTGGCACTCGCACGTACCGGTGGCCTTGCCGTGCAGGCACTTGGCGTTGCATTCGTGCCGTGAGGGCTGGGCCTTGTAGACGATTCGCCGCGTCACGGGCAGCGGGCTACCAGGGCCTTCCAGCGGATAGCCGACCCAGCGCGAGTAGCCGTCGGCGCGCAGCCCGGCCACCACAGGAAAGCGCTGCGCGAATTCCGAGTTGGCCATGGGCCACACGCCCTGAAGCGGGACCGGCTCGCGGCCGGGCCCCAGATCGCAGAAGTAGCGCATGCGCGCCATGGCTAATCTCCCAGAGGTATGCGGCCGCCAGCTGCACCTGATCATTTATCCATCTTGACCCAGGGCGCCGGCGAGCGCAAAATTTTCAAAAAGCAGTGGGCAGCGGGTGGAGGCCACGCCCGACAGGCACGCCTCAATTTTTTACTCCAAACGCACGCATCATAAGTACCATTAGCCTGCGTGACAAATAATTCTTTTCTTTGAAAACTTGTCATCGTAACCACCGGATTTCCCTTGGCCCATCGTAGCATTGTGTCGCATTGCGACATTTTGCCAGATTTCGGCGTATCATTGCGGCTTGTAAGGAGTCCGACAATGCAAAATCTCACCACTAGCTCGCAACACTTCCTGCGCTCGGCGCGGGAAGCCCTCAATCTCACGACCACCCAGGCTGCCGCGCTTGTGCATGCCTCACGCCGATCCTGGGAGCGCTGGGAGTCGGGCGTACAGCGCGTGCCCGAGGCTACGCTCGAGCTGTTCCTAGAGAAGCTTCAGGGCCGCGCCCCGGCGCCCGACGGCGTTCCTCGCGATCTAGTCGTTGTCCTGCTCGACGCCGGCGGCTGGACCCAACCACTGGACGTCGTCGGGCGTGAGAACTTCGTGCACCTCAGCGAGTCCCCCACGCCAGGCTGCGCTCGTATCCACAGCCTCGCCGTATCCCCCACCGGCCGCCCCTACGTGCACACCACCGAGTTCGAGGTGCGTATCAACGGCCACGTGATCGAGAAGGCGAACACCTGGACCGGCCTTGTCGCGCAGCTGAACGCGGAGTCACCGGCATGACGGCACGCCCAAGGCAGTAGACAGACGCAACAAAACAGTTGCGCGCGCAGCTTGACGTCATCGCGGCTGCAGGAGTAAATTTGCCTCAGGGGCCGAAACCTGAGGTGGCGATTACTATAGACCAGGCATGATTTATTCATGAACTTGTATTGATTTCATGACTCCAAAGTTCATGGAAAAAGAAGATGCACGCAAGCAGTCGCGGGAAGTACTGCATGAGCGTCGCAAGCAGGTCATCCGC
>NZ_JAMXAX010000183.1 GCF_023913775.1 Acidovorax facilis | reverse complement strand
GGGTCTTGGGCGACTCGCAGCGGTCTCAGCCGAGTCGAAAAGGCAGACTCCGCCTCGCGCCGCCGCGAACGGCGCTGCGGGGTCGACGCAATAGACCCGCGCGGCTCAAGTCCGACGGCCTCCTAGTTGTTGTGTGTTGCAGCGTCCTGTTGTGTTGTAAAGCGTCGTGGCGCCGGTGCCTTTTCGAATATTATTACCCGAAAGGTTGAATAGCACAGTAGCACCAGTGCCTTCACGAATGTCATTTCCGCTGATGTTGAGCAATGTGGTTGCTCCAGTTCCTTTTCGGATGCTGTTTCCGCTGACATTTAGCACAACAGTGGCGCCTGTGCCTTTGCGGATGTTGTTCCCGGAGATGTTAAACAAAACTGTCGCGCCAGTGCCTTCTCTAATGTCGTTTCCACTAATGTTTAGCAAGACAGTTGCGCCGGTTCCTTTTCGGATGTTCATATTTGCCAATCACTTTCTTTGTTGAGTTTTGTGGGGGCTTGCCTATCTACTCTGGTTAAGTCATCCTGTCTACGATTATTCACAGAAGAAGCAATTTTTTCGTGATGGTCGTTTTGGTGATGTGAATAGGCCTCAAATTCAGTTTTTGTTGATATTTGCTGGTAATTTTTTAATATCGGTCACTGCCTCTCCAAAACCTCGCAGCCACCACTCCAGCATCGAGCTATCGATGACCGTAGCCGTGATTTCGAGCTGTCCATCCTTGCGCTCAACCACTTGTTGATCAGTGGAGAGCGGTGACTCCATGAGGTGCAACCCCGCACTGCGTTCAATGCGAAAGGCCAGTCGAACCTTTTCGCCCTCACCAAACCCGAAACGCCCGTCATCGTCATAGCGCTTGAGGTCAAACGTCTTGGGCCGATCAAAGGTAAGAGTTGACACTTCGGCCGCAGCGATGCGATGCAATGCCAGGTTGCGTTCATTGTCAAAGCCCTGGTAGCGGCAAACGAGATACAGCCGCGATCCCTGTTGCACCAGTCCCAGCGGCATTACGTCCGCGCTGGTGCGCTTGCCGCCTGCGTTCTTGTATTCGATGTGCAGCCAGTGATTGCTGTACAGAGCTTCGCTCACTGCCTCAAACACACCAGGAACAATCTTGGGCGGCAACAACGGCTGGCTTGTCGCCACCACACGTACCTTCCCTGGCCATTCCCGCTCAAGGCGTGCACTGCTCTCCGGGCCCAGATTGCGTCTCGCTTGACTGAAAAACGCATCCATGGACTTCATGAGCCGGGGCGGCAACAAGTTCTTGAGATGCTCCTCTGCCAATTGCAGCAGCACTGATTCTTGAGGGGTAAGGTTGGGCACAGCCAGTGCCTTGGCCTGCTCAAGCCATCGATAGCCATAGGGCTTGCTGCTGTCATCGCGCTCGATCTCAAAGTGCTCGCTGAGCATTTCCAGTTGCCGCTGGATGGTGCGCAGTTCGCGCTCCATGCCTGCATGCTTGAGTTGCTGATGCAGCTCGCTGGCAGTGACCTTGCGGCAACGGGGAATGCGGCGCAGGAGTTCGACAGCGAGTAAGACTGTTTCGAGAGTGTCGGAGCGTTTCGCCATTTCAGATCTTCAAAGACGAGTTGGAGAACGCAGCCCACAGGCGGACCATGGCGTAGGTGTCGAGCGCGCAGTAAGCCAGAAGTTGTTGCTCAATCTCAGCCTTGCGTGCTGCCGAGGTTTGGGGCGAGATCGCCTCCAGAAATGCCTCCATGGCCATGCCGCCATCCTGGACGCCATCAAGGTCACCGTAGTTCAAGTCCGGGCACAGCGCTGGGAGTACCGCCTTGATGCTCCAGCTCCCTTGCTGGCTTGGGTGGTAGTAGTGCTCACGGGCCACAGGCAACAGATCCACGACACGCTCATTCAGCGCCAGGAGGGCATCAGACAGACGTGGAAAACGCTGCGCCAGATCGCGGATTCGCGCCGTCTCAAAACCAGCGTTGTAGACAAAGATGGGACCACGCTCGCCGCATGCACTGATCAGGGCTTCAGCAAAGGCTCTTGAGGGATCACCGCCCGAGAGATCGAGAAAAGCCTGCTGTTCGAGCTTCCCGGTACGGGCGAGGCGATGCACGCTGAACTGAAATGGAATCTGCTGGTAGGGGCGCGTGCCTTTCCAGATCGGTACAGCAAACTGGATGGTTTCGAAATCCATGAAGAACGCGGGCAGCTTGTGCTGGGCCAGTTCGCGCAACGCACTCTTCTGATCAAAGTACGTCTTTCCCGAGAGCGTGGCCGCCTTCACACGCCTTTGCTTGTCATTGAGCAGCGCATCCGGCACATCGCGCAGTTCGAGCACTCCATGGGCCTCAACATGCGCTTTCAGCCCCTTGCTCTGAGCCCCGGGCAGCCAATGCAAGGGCTGCTCTGCTTGAGGCTCCTGGCTTTGGCAATAGGAGAAGAAACCACATTCATAGGGAGCGCTGCACTGTTCGCCCGTTGAAACCCGGGGTTCCTTCTTTTTGGTAACGATCCCATGGGACTCTTCGATCCAGCTGCGCACCTCGGTCCCGCGTGAAAACGCTTCATCGGTCAGATCGTTCTCGACCAAAAGCCCGCTGTAGTCACCACCGCCTGGATAGACCCATGAACTGTCGATATGGGCCAGCGCAATCTCAGCCAGGGGAACTCCTGAGGAGCGAGCCAGGAAGGCTTGCACGGCGGCGTCGTCCCGGTGGTAGTCCTTGACGGAGGTGGACGACTTCACCTCCACCATGCGCCAAGCCCGTTTGCCGCCTCGCTTGACCGGCAGCATCACGTCGGCAAAGGCCAGTGCCCCTTCGGCACGGAATCCAGCCTCGAAGATCGGCTGGTTCGCTTGCAGGAGCGCCTGCGTCCGAGCAAAGGCTGCCTCAAAGCCTCCCACTTTGAAATCGATCAGCGCGCCTTTGCCCTTGGGGTCATAGACCTGCCTGGCGATGTCGCCAACTTGGTGACCCACCGTGAAGCTGGCCTGGGTGGCCGAGGAGTCTTCTCGCAGGTCCGGGCGATGCACCTCCAGCCACAGCCTCTTGGGGCACTGCCGAAACGCCAGCAGCTTCGATTTGGAAAGCACACGCAAGGCCGACTCCCTCTTGTTTGAAAGAAATTCTCCCATGGTTAGGGCTCACAAAAACCCGATGGCGCGATTCGTGCCATGTTTCACCGCACATTCGGCTTCGAGGGCCGAAACGAGCGCGGCAGGAGACGCAATGGGCCGGAATCGGTGCTGGCGCACCACGGCCGCAAAATCTCCTGGCGTGAGCGAAGCCACTCGTGAAATTCTGGCCTGCTCCTCCGACTGTGGTTGCTGCAATCCGAGTCCCTCGCAGTGACGCAACAGCAGCCCCCACGCTTGGTCGGCACGTAGAAAGTCGAACTTCACTTTGAGGTCAAACCGGCGCAGGGCGGCTTGGTCCAGCCCTCCATCAGGTTGGTCGAGGCTACAAAAACCCCCGAGAAGGATTCCATCTGGGTCAGCATTTCATTGACCTCGCTCACTTCCCAGTTGTGCTGGGCACCCCGTCGGTCCTGCAGAAAGCTGTCCACCTCATCAATCAAGAGGACCGCGCCATCGTTTTGCGCTTCGCGAAAGGCTTTGGCGATGTTCTTTTCGCTCTCACCCAGCCACTTGGATTTCAGATCGGACGCGCGTTTGACGAGCAGAGGAACACCGAGCTGCTGAGCGAGCCAGCGACCGTAGGCGGTCTTGCCGGTGCCAGGCGGCCCGTACAGGCAAAGCCTGCCAGAGCGTGCAGCGACCAGGCCTGCGGCTACGGCCGCCAGGTCCACATCGGCATGGATGAAGTCTGGGTCGTATACCTCCGGCAGTCTGTTTGGATCATGCGAGAGCAGCGGACCGTGCCCCTGGGCTTCCATGGTGCTGGAGATCAAACGCTCCAACGCAGCTGCCGTCTTTTGAGGGCCAAGGTCGTCCCGGATCAAGCGAATGACGGAACTCGCCTTTGCGACCACCGCAGGAGCAAGGGCTTCGGCCTCTGCGATGCGGGAAATCCGGTTGGCGTCAAGCAGCTCACCGCAGCTGCTTTGCAGAATCCGCTCGCGCTGCGTCTTGGGTGGAATGGGCAACTCAAACACCATGTCAAAGCGGCGAATAAAGGCGGGATCGAGACCTCGCATGGAGTTTGACATCCACAGTGTGGGCACTGGGTTCTCCTCCAGCATCCGGTTGATCCAAGCCTTGCGCAGCTGGGCGGTGCTCTTGCTCCCAAAGAAGCTGTTGCCGTCGTTGAAAACGTCTTCCACCTCGTCAAAAGCGATCATTGCCTGCTGTTGAGAGAAGAAGCTCTGGGCTGCACGAAAGGCTCGTAGGCGGTGTTCTCCATTGATCGGGTCACCGTCTGCATCTTCGCTGGCGACTTCGAACAGCTCGTACCCCATCTCCTTGGCCAAGGCCCGCGCCAGCTGGCTCTTGCCCGTTCCCGGTGCGCCGTGCAGGAAGATGTTCACGCCACGCCGACCAGTGGCCATGGCATTGCGCAGATAGGGACACAGGATCTCCAAGGAGGACTGGATGTGGCTGTAGTCGGCCAAGCTCAGTTGAGCGGGGCCTGCTGCAGACACGGTGCCCCGCAGCAGGCTGATAGGGTCGGCTTTGGAGGCAGCCATCAGGTCAGCAAACCCTTCAGAAAGCAGGTCCAGCTTGTAGCGCAATGCGCCACGCCCCCTTCGGTCCATCATGACCAGCCCCGACCTGGCAAGAATGCCTGTGGCACTCAGCGAAGCACGAATGTCTGCCTCGGGCAGATCAAGAATGATGGACAAGGCATGAATGATCTTGACGGAAGACAGATCACCCAGCCATTCAGATGCGTCATCGAGGAGACGCTCGTTATGAATGGACACCGTGAACTCCAACACCTTGCAATCGATCATGCTCAACCCCACCAGGTTGGATAGCTGATCGATGTTTTGGCTCAGAAAGGTTGACTGGCGCTCCCCATACCACTGCCCCTCAGCCTTCTGGTGCAAATGGCGCAGTTCGGATTGCACTTCTTTCTGATCAAACTCGCGTGTTTCGGGATCGATCCAGTGACCGAGCCCGATCACATCTGCCAAGGTGTCGTTGTTGAACCCGTGGGGGTGCACAAACTGGCGGTACCCCCCCAGGGGAACTAGAACACGAAGCAGCCAGAGGCGAATGATCGGTTCAATGCTGCCTGGGTTGTATGAGATTGCCGCTCTACGTTTTGCCATGATGGTGGTCTCTCCTTATCGATGAGATCCATCATCCGGGTGGCTGCGACGTAATGTGTCGCATGCAGTGCGGCTGCAATTGCTGAGCGCCAAGACCAGATCGAGTTGTTCTATCCACCAGCTACAGCCCGCAATTCAACCCAGGGGAGCGATTGAATGCGGACTTGGAGCAAGAAATGGACAAACGCGTACCCGTAGGAACCGGGGCCAGATTTCGGGACGCCGCCAACGAGCACATGGCGATGCTGGAGCAAAAAACCGAGCGTGTGATGAGCTACTTTCAGGATCGACACGTTCGATACGCTGACTAAAACTCCATTGAGCCGGATCGGGTCAATGGCCACCATCAACTCCATCGGAAGTTTGAAGAGTCCATCAAAGACTGAACGCGTAGACTTACCACGCAAAATAAGGGAGAAAAGATGGAATTAGGCGATCTACAGGCTTTCTGCGCAGACAAAAACTTGCACGAGCTGATTGAGCTGAGTCGGTCTTCAGATGATTTGCTTACTCTTATCCGCCCACGTGAAACCCAATTTGCGGATCTATTAGCCTGGGCAATGGACGCAGGCGAAGGGCACAGACAAGGCGATGCGGTGTTCCGAAGCTTTCTGCTCGCCTTGTACAGCGCTGGCAGCGAGGAACAGCCAGGAGATCGACTTCGAAAGAACTCCCACAGTTGGCACTTCGCGCAGCACTGGACTCCTGCTCGCATTCTGGCGGCTGACTTCGGTTCAGTGGTGTGCTACCGAGAGTACACGATGACGGGTGACCTGCCCAAGTCGAGCCGGCCGGATTTCGTCATCGTTGATCCTGCGAACAAACTGGTGATCGTGGTTGAGATCAAGGCAGGCGCGGCCTTCGGTAAGGGCCAGCTTGCGGAGTATCTAGATGTCGCGAACAAAGTGCTCGTAAAAAAGGCTGCCTTCAAGGACTATGACAAGGCTTTTGTTGCTCTAGATCCGAACCTTGACTCCAGTCAGCTGCCGACGACATTCGACAATCGGTGGATCGGTATGGACTACGCTTGGCTCAACCACGCTGAGATGCGAGCTCAAAGTGCGGTGCAACGAGGTGATAGAAGCTCAGCTCCATTGCTTTCCTTCTGCCGTGCGGTAACTGACTATGAAGATCCGACTGAACAACGCTTAAGCAAGCTGGCCGGTGAACTCGCAATTCAGCATCCAGCGGTTGTAGCAGCCCTAAAGGCTGCGCGCGCGAATGCTCGGGTACTGGAGAGCTGGACTACGCGTCTCCTTGACGGAGACGGGGCTTCGCATGAGCTATTTCGCCTGTACGTTCAGCATCAACGAGCTCTCAACCGCTTAGTGGGCTTGTCGCACATGCGGCTACTTCTCACAAAGCTGGCGGAGGCCTATCCGCTCTTAGAGGGCACCCCCGAGGTGGTAGAAAGCGGGCGCGTCTGGTTTAGACGTGCTATGCCATTGGAGCCAGAGCGCCAGCCTCCGATGCAGGCAGGTTACTGGCCGCTCGTGCTCAGTATTCGCCATCAAAACAGCCGACAGTACGCAGCAGAGCCTCGGTTCCGGATATCTCTGCACTGGTGGGCGACAGACATTGACCCAGGCAGCCCGATGATGAGAGCAGCCGCGATCCTTGGCAAGCACTTCGACAAGCGTGGCCTAGATAAGCATCGAGTCAACAGAATGAAACTTCATGAGGAATTTTGTTCAGGCGTCAAGAGCGCGACGGAAAAAACTTCTGCACTCATCGACAAGATACAGCTCATCAGCCGCTGATGAAGATTCATGAACATTCAAGTTAGAGGGCGAGGATATCTATGCAAAAACGAACTCTTGCGTTTCAGTTCACCTCCGACGCTGAGAGCGACATCACGGTGTTCATAAATGTTGATGGCGTTCGCGGTTCTGAACCGTTCTCTGGCATTGAAATCATCGGATTGAGTAGCTGTCTGGTAGTGACGAGAGCTGCAGCAATCGTTACCGAGGTCTCCAGCTCAATGTCTCGGTCAGCTAGCACTGGGTGCGAAAAGCACACCTTCTCCTTCTCGAAGAACTTCAAGGCGGCCTCACCACTATCGGCTGGAAAGCTTGATGCCACCCTCGAACCAGGCAATCCATTGCCCGTGAACTTTCAGTGGCAGCCTGCATCTGAATCGAACAAAAAATCTCAATTTGAATGCCGTCCTATCGAGGTTAGTCTCGATGTTTTTCGCCTTGTCAGCCTTCCAACCGGTATTGAGATTTCTCTAACTTCACCGCCTAAATCACTCGGCGCTTCCTGAATCGAACCAGGGTGATTCACAACGACTTTGCCGAGATCGAATTGATGTGGTTTTCGGTGAACGCGCCCCAGAGAAGTCTCTGCTGTTTCACGGCCTTTAGGAACTAGCAGGTTGCCCCCGTTGCTGCACGGGCGGCTGGTAGAAGCTGGTTTGGCGGGTGCTACCTCAGTGATTTAATCCGCGCCAGAAAGATGCATGCCATCCTTTGTGAGTCACTGTTCCCGCCGCCTATGCCGAATGCGCGTAGCCGCGCTGCTTGCCCTGACCCTAGCGGGTACGGTGGTCTCGAATCTCTCTTGGGCCAGATTTCCGCAGTTCGCCAATACCGCGCTGCTCACACCCGAGCCCACCTCCTTCTCGCAGTGCCCGCAGTTCTTTGCCAATGGCACACCACCCGCAATCACGCCCCGGGCCCAGTTTCAAGAGCTTTGCTACGAAGCCTTTGCAGTGCTGCACTCAGGCACGACCAAGACACCCGTCTATGTGGCCCAATGAACCGCCCCGGGTTTTGAGGAGGCTCCAACACTTGAGAAGATGGAGCTATGACCAAGTCAAACAAGTTCTCACCCGAGGTCCGCGAGCGCGCCGTGCGCATGGTGCAGGAGCATCGAGCCGACTACCCATCGCTGTGGGCAGCCATTGAATCGATTGCCCCCAAGATTGGCTGTGTGCCGCAGACCCTCCACGAATGGGTCAAGAAGGCCGAGGTCGACAGCGGCCAGCGTGCCGGCACCACCAGTTCGGATGCCCAGCGCATCAAGGAACTGGAACGTGAGGTCAAAGAGCTGCGCCGGGCCAATGACATCCTGAAGACGGCCAGCGCGTTTTTTGCGCAGGCGGAGCTCGACCGCCGACTCAAATCGTGAAGGCCTACATCGACCGCCGCCGTGACGACTACGGGGTCGAGCCCATCTGCCGGGTGCTGCAGATGGCCCCGTCGTGTTACTGGCGCCACGCAGCCCGACAACGCAACCCGCAACTGCGCAGTCAACGCGCCCAGCGTGACGAGGGCTTGAAGGCCGACATCCAGCGCGTGTGGCACACCAACTGGCAGGTCTACGGGGCCGACAAGGTCTGGCTGCAGATGAACCGCGAGGGCATCGTGGTGGCGCGCTGCACGGTCGAGCGTCTGATGCGTGCCATGGGCTTGCAAGGGACACGCCGTGGCAGGGCGGTGCGCACCACCACGCCGGATACCTCGACCCCGTGCCCGCTGGACCACGTCAACCGGCACTTCAAGGCCAGCCGTCCCAACGAGCTATGGGTGTCGGACTTCACCTATGTCTCCACCTGGCAGGGTTGGCTGTACGTGGCCTTCGTGGTGGACGTGTATGCCCGGCGCATCGTGGGCTGGCGGGTCAGCAGCAGCATGCAGACGGACTTTGTGCTGGATGCGCTGGAGCAGGCCTTGTACGACCGCCAGCCTGTGGCTGATGCCTTGACGCACCATTCCGACAGGGGCAGTCAGTACGTTTCCATCCGCTATACCGAGCGCCTGGACCAGGCAGGCATACGGCCTTCGGTGGGCAGCCGGGGCGACAGTTACGACAACGCACTGGCCGAGACCATCAACGGGCTGTACAAGGCCGAGCTGATTCACCGCCGGGGACCCTGGAAGACCAGGGAATCCGTGGAACTGGCCACCCTGCAATGGGTGCACTGGTTCAATCACGTCCGACTGCTCACGCCGATTGGGGGCATCCCTCCCGCAGAAGCTGAGGCAAACTACTGGCGGCAACTCGCCGTCAGCAACACCTCGACAGAGGTGTCAACTTAAACCAATCAGCCTCCTTGAAACCCGGGGCGGTTCACTTCAGTTTGGCGAACATGGTTCCGCAGAATGCGCAACACAATGGTGGAGCGTGGGCCAAGATTGAGCAGGACACACGGCACTACGTTAAACGAGCCAAGGGGAATGTGTTTGTGATCACGGGACCCGTGTTCACGGATGCTGGCCCGCGTATCGGCGCCAACGGCGTTAAGGTACCAACCTATCTCTACAAGCTCGTATATGACGCCACCATGCAGAAGGCCTGGGCACATTGGCAACAAAACCGGGACGGTGAGTCAGTGGGTCGGCCGATCAGCTATCAGGAGCTCGTAAACCGCACAGGCGTTGAGTTCCTGCCAAGAAACGCATTCCAGCACTGATCATCAGCTCCGCAAGCAGCCCCGCGAAGCATCAGGCTGCATTTGAATTCCGTTGGGTTCCACATATACCCATTGCCATCCAGGTAACCCCGCCCTGACCAGCCTCTCATTGGTCTGATTTCACCCTACCCACAAGCCCGGTGCACGTTTGCGTGCCCCGGGCTTTTTTGCGTCCATCGCAAGGAGCTCTCCATGACTGTTTGTCCCATCGTAAGCGACCAGCCGTACCACCTTGAACAGTCCCGCGACATCTCGCAAGATCGTGTGCACGTAAACCATCGTGGACACCATGCTCAAAGATTCAGAGACACCGAGATATGCGACGCGGCGTACC
>NZ_JAMXAX010000182.1 GCF_023913775.1 Acidovorax facilis | reverse complement strand
CTGTCGGGCTTGGGGTTGGCGCTGCGTTGTGCGACAGAGTATGCAGGCTAGGCGCCCAGCGCAAGCTGCACTGGCTGTGCAGCGAGCATGGGCAACGCCGCCTGCGTGCTCTGTCGCACAACCCTTCGGGCCGCCGCCTGGGGCCGCCATGCTGCGTTGCGGGTTCGTTGTGTGGCTGGGCCACACGGCCTCACCCGCGCCTTGCCTGGTACCCCCAGGCGGTGGCGCAGAGCCAACCCCATGCTCGACAGCCTCCTAGATAATCCATGGCAATTTATGAAGAACATCGTCATTCTGATCTCTGGCGGCGGCTCCAACATGGCCACCATCGTGCGTACCGCACAACAGGAGCACTGGGAGCAGCGCTACGGCGCCCGCGTCGCGGCCGTCATCAGCAACAAGCCCGATGCCGCCGGGCTGGTGTTTGCGCGGGAGCAGGGCATCGCTGCCGAGGCGCTGGACCACAAGGCCTTTGCCAGCCGCGAGGCTTTTGATGCCGAGCTGGCGGCCACCATTGACCGCCACCAGCCTGCCCTGGTGGTGCTGGCGGGGTTCATGCGCATCCTGACGCCAGGGTTTGTGGCGCACTACGCCGGGCGGCTCATCAATATCCACCCTTCGCTGTTGCCGGCCTTTACCGGGCTGCACACACACCAGCGCGCCATCGACGCGGGCTGCAAGTTTGCGGGCGTGACGGTGCACCAGGTGACGGCCGAGCTGGATGTGGGCCCCATCCTGGACCAGGCCGTGGTGCCGGTGCTGCCGGGCGACACGGCCGAGACGCTGGCGGCCCGGGTGCTGACGCAGGAGCACGTGATCTACCCCCGGGCCGTGCGGGCGCTGATTCAGGCCTTGTAGTCCACAGGCTGATCGGTTTGGGAGCGTCCGGCTTTCGCCCCCCACAGGCCTTGGTGAGCTCAGGGGGTATATTGTTTGCTATAAAATTAGTAGCTAACTACGCTTGTCCATGAAGCGATAGAGCCTGTTTTTGTTCATATTTTCTGCTGCCGGATGGCTCAGAGATCCCGGCGCACGCAGCTCGTCAACTGACGGGCGAATCGCACTGCGTGGCCAGAAAACCTGCGGCTGGTGGCAAGCCAGCCCCTTCCTTTTTGATCAGGCCATTGCGCTCAGGCTACCGGTGCTGGCGGGCGAATTCCAGTCATTGGCCGCCATTGCGTACTGCTGGCGCGCAAAGTCGGCCAGCCGCGCCAGGTCGTTGCGTTGGCTGGTGTCCGATGTCGATGCCTGGCTGGGGGGCTGCTGGAGCTGGCTGGTCAACTGGTCGATGAAAGTCCTGGATTCGCTGGCGCTGATGCTGGCGTCGCCATCGGTGTCGATGGCGTTGAACAGCGCGGTGATCGCGTCCTGCTCCACGCTGCTGGGGCTGCCAGCCAGCCGTTCTGTCAGCGAGACCTCACCATCCTTGTTGGTGTCCAGGGCGTCGTAGGTGGTGCTGCTGTTGGCGGAAGCACTTGCACCACCTGGGCCTCCGGGTGGTGGTGGCATGCCGCCCATGGCCTGCATGCCGCCGCCTGCTTCACCCGCCGCGCCGGAAGGGCGGCCCGCGTCGAATTCGGCTTGGGTCAGGCTGCCGTCGCCGTCTGCATCCAGTTGACTGAACGCGTCGTCACTGCTGACGCCCGCTTGGCTCGCCGTGCCGCCCGACATCGCCTCCAGCAGGGCCTGCAGCTCGGTCTTGCTCACGGCGCCATCGCCGTCGCTGTCCACCTTGCCAAAGAGGTCGTCGCCCGCCTGGCCGGTGGCGGTGTCGCTGTCGCCCCGCGACTGGGCAAAAGCCATGGTGGACGGTGGCGGGGGCAACACGCTTTGCATCGTCTTGCCCAGCTCGTCAGCGTTGAGGTTGCCGTCCCCATTGCTGTCGTACCGCTTGACCAAGTCTGCAGCGCTGGTCTGGCTGCTGACGCCGGAAATTTTGGCCACATCGTCCAGAAGGCCCTGCAGTTCGGTGTCACTCACGCCGCCGTTGCCGTCGGCATCGATTTTGGA
This sequence comes from Acidovorax facilis, assembly GCF_023913775.1. Taxonomy (GTDB): domain Bacteria; phylum Pseudomonadota; class Gammaproteobacteria; order Burkholderiales; family Burkholderiaceae_C; genus Acidovorax; species Acidovorax facilis. The sequence continues at coordinate 7,944 of NZ_JAMXAX010000182.1, read as the reverse complement.
CAGCAGCCGCTCCGGCGTGGGCGCCGGGCGTGATGCCCGCTGCACACTTGCACTGGACCAGGCACTGCTGACGCTACTGATGGTCGTCATCGTCGTTCCTTTCGCTCCAAGGGTGGGTCGGTGCCTGGTCCTCCAAAACGGAAGCCCTCAGCCATGGCCCGTAACCATTCTTGGTTGTGCGTGTCTCCGGGGTTTGTCTGCTTTGTACCAAGGTCGATACAAAGGGCGTCCACAAGGACCGAACAATGGCGGAAATGCCCGCCAGATCGTCGCCAGCAGTGGTTTGTAGCTGCCTAAACTTGGGTGTTCTTTTGCACGACAGAGCCCATGCAACACATCCTGGTGGTGGACGACGATGTGGAGATCACCACACTGCTCACCGAATACCTCGCCCGCTTTGGCCACGCCGCCCACGCGGCGTGTGATGCGGCGTCGATGCGCGCGCAGATGCTCGCGCACCCCATCGGCCTGGTGGTGCTGGATGTGATGCTGCCCGGCACCGACGGCATCACCCTCGCGCGGGAGCTGCGTGAACGCTCCCGGGTGCCGATCATCATGCTCACCGCCCGCGCAAACCCCTACGACTGCGTGCTGGGCCTGGAGATGGGGGCCGACGACTACATGGGTAAACCCTTCGAGCCGCGCGAGCTGGTGGCACGCATCCAGACCGTGCTGCGCCGCACGCGCGGCGAGAGCGCCCCGGCCCCCCAGGAGCCTGACGGGGTGGTGCGCTTTGATGGCTGGACCCTGCACAGCATCGAGCGGCACCTGGTATCCCCACAGGGTGTGGTGGTGCCGCTGTCCAACGCCGAATTTCGCCTGCTCTGCACCTTCTTGCGCATGCCGCGCCGCGTTTTCAGCCGCGACCAGCTCATGGAGCAGGCGCGAGGCCGGGCCATGGACGCATTCGAGCGCAGCATCGATCTGCTGGTCTCGCGCCTGCGCAGCAAGCTCTCGGACGACCCGCGCTCGCCCTCGATGATCCGCACTGTGCGGGGCGCTGGTTACGTGTTCAACGTGCAGTCGCTGCAGGGGCAGGTGGGATGGCCGCATTGATGGTTGCGCGCTGGCCTGCGGCGCTGCGGCGCTGGCTGCCTGACACCCTTTTTGGCCGGCTCGCTCTGCTGCTTATCGTGGCCGTCATCGTGAGCCATGTGCTGGCGCTGACTTTGATGTTTGAACTGCGCCCCGCGCACCCCGCGCACCCCGGGCACCCGCCTGGCCCGCAACCCCCCGGGGTGGCAGCCGATGGGCACTCTTTGCCGTTGCCGCCGCCGGGTCCAGAGCAGGGCTTGTGGAATGCCCCGCCGTCGCTGCAACTGGGGCTGCTGCTCGACATCAGCGTGCGGCTGGCGGCGCTGGTGGCCGTGGCCTGGTGGGCGGCACGCTGGCTGTCGCGCCCCATGCACCGGCTGGCCACGGCGGCGCAAGAGTTGGGCCGCGATATCGACCGGCCCCCGCTGCCCGAGGACGGCACGCTGGAATGCCGCGACGCCAGCCGTGTGTTCAACCAGATGCAGGCGCGCATCCGACAGCAATTGGCCGAGCGCGACCGGTTTGTGGCGGCGGTGTCGCATGACCTGCGCACGCCGCTGACCCGGCTGCGCCTGCGCACCGAATGCCTGGACGATAGCCACGCCCAGCAGCTGTTTCGCCGCGACATTGCAGAGATGGACGCCATGATCGCCTCAACGCTGGACTACCTGCGCGGCGTGGCTGGCGCCGAGGCTTGGGTGCTGCTGGATGTGCAGGCCCTGGTGGACAGCATGGCCGACGACCAGCTCGCCATGGGCCATCGGGTCACGGTGGCGGGGCAGGCGGCCCCGCTGCGGGGGCAGGCCGTGGCGCTGCGGCGCTGTCTGGACAACTTGGTGGGCAACGCGATTCGCTACGGCGGCAGCGCCGAGGTCACGCTGCACGATGCGGTCGATGCGCTGACCATCGAGGTGCGTGACCATGGCCCGGGTTTGCCTGCCGAAGAGCTGGAGCGGGTCATGGAGCCGTTCTACCGCATCGAGTCCTCGCGCAACCGCCAGAGTGGCGGGGCCGGGCTGGGGCTCACCATTGCCAGCGATATCGTGCGGCGGCACGGAGGGAGGCTGGCCTTGCGCAATGTTGCGGGTGGTGGTTTGGTGGCAGCAGCCATTTTTCCGCGCACTGCGGCGTGAGCCCACCGGGCTCAGCCCGCTGGGGTTTCATCCCCGCATTTCTCAAACCGTGGCCGCATCACACCGTCAACGAGCACCTGCTCTTCAAACATGGCGGCGGGTCGCACCCACAGCCCACGCTGGCCATAGAGCGCGCGGTACAGCGTCATGGGCTCCAGCGTTTCGCTGTGGCGCACGGTATTAATCACCTCGTAGAGCATGCCCTTGTAGTGGCGGTACAGGCCGGGTGGTGTGCGAATGAGTGCTGGCAGGTCGTCGTCGGTCATGGTGGTGGGTGCGGGGTCGTGAGTGGTTAGGATGGCGGTTGAAAACAACCCAAGAGTGAGGGAAGCCCGTGGATCAGGCAGATTTTGTGCATCTGGTGCGCATGAGCGAGCATGCCAGTGCTGACAACAGCCGCGCATACCGCCGCAGTGTGGCCGTGTTTGCGGCGCTGGGCTATGCCTGGGTGCTGGGGTGCCTGGGACTTGCCGCAGGCATTTTGCTGTGGGTGGTGCCGCAGATGTTGCAGGGGAAGTTTCGCTTTGCCATGGTGTGGCTGCTGCTGGGGGCTGCGGGCCTGCTGTGGGTCAGCCTGCGGGCGCTGTGGGTGCGTTTTGACGCGCCTGAGGGCGTGGAGATCACGGCGCTGGAGGCACCGGAGCTTTTTGAGGCGCTGGAGCGCATCCGCCGCAAGATCAAGGGCCCGCCCATCCACAAGGTCACGCTGAACGACGAGTTCAATGCGAGCATCCAGCAGCTGCCCAAGTACGGCCTGCTGGGTGGCGCCGTTAACCACCTGAGCATCGGGCTGCCTTTGCTGATGGCGTTGGACCGGCCGCGTTTTCTCGCCGTGCTGGCACACGAGTACGGCCACTTGCGCGGCGACCATGGCCGGTTTGCGGCCTGGATCTATCGCACACGCCTGTCGTGGATGCGCCTGAACCACAGTCTGGCCGACGACGAAGGCCCGGTGGCCGCGGCCACGCAGGCGTTCATGCGCTGGTACTTTCCGCGCTTTTCGGCCAAGACGTTTGCGCTGGCCCGCCAGGACGAATACGAGGCCGACCGCATTGCGGGCAAGCTGCTGGGCCGTGATGTGACCGCCGCCGCCCTGGCCGAGATCGAGATCCGGGGCGCAGCGTTGCAGGCAGAGTTCTGGGGCAACCACTGGTGCGGTGCCGCTGGCAATCCGCTGCCGGTGGGGCCTTATCGCAGCATGCGTCGTTTCCTGGCCGAGGCCCCGGATGCCGCTTTTGCCAACGACGCACTGCGCCAAGCGCTCAAGCGCCTGAGCAGTGTGGACGACACCCACCCCGGCTTGCGGGACCGCATCGAAGCACTGGATGCCACGCCCACACTGCCCGACTGGTCGCGTGGCAATGCCTTGACCCTGCTGGGCGATGAGGCCAAACGGTGGGTCAAACACTTCGACAAACAATGGTGCCGCGACAACGCTACGGAGTGGAAGCAGCACCATGCGTGGCTGGAGCGTGTGCGCGCACGCGCCCAGGCGCTGCAGGCTTCCATCGCTCAGAACAGTGCGGCCGAGCTGGTGGAGCTTGCCCGCCTCAAGCGCCATCTGGACCCCCGTGCCGATGTGCGTGCCTTGTATGAGCTGGCGCTGGAGCGCAGCCCCGAGTACGCGCCTGCCCTGTGTGGACTGGTGCCTTGCCTGCCCGAGGACGATCGCGAAGGCAAGCTTCTGCTGCTGCACCGGGTGTGGGAAGCGGGCAGCAACGACCGCTACTGGGCCGCGCGCACCGCGCTGGCCGAGCTGGAAACTCCCCGCATGGGGATGGAGCATGATGCGGCGGCCTTCAAACAGTGGCGCAAGCGGCTGGAGCGCGCGCAGGAGTCCGAAGAGCGCGCCTGGGAAGAGCTGTCGGGCACCTCCTTCTTCAGCCAGATCACGCGTCACGACCTGAGCCCCTTCGAACTGGCCGAGCTGCAATCGGAACTGGCCCGCTGTGCGCCCCTTGCCCGCTGCTGGCTAGTGCGCAAGAACCTGCGCGAGCATCCGCAGCGCCGTGCGTACCTGATCTTTGTCGAGCTGCCGGGGATGGACGATGAAAGCCGTTACCACCTGTGCCGTGCCCTGGAGCGCAATCTGAGCCTTCCCGGCCCCGCGCTGGCGCTGGCGCTGTGGGCGGGTGAATCGCCCACGCTCAAGGAAATCCAGCGCTACGCGTTCGATCCGATCTATACCCGTTGATTGCCAACTTTTTGCTCGTCCCTTTCTCGTCTGCACGGTGAGTTGCACACGATGGTGGAGACTGGCGCAGGCCCAGCCCAGTGCCACCGTGGAACTGGCTTCGCCAGGCCGCCGGTGGCGTCCCCCTCCGGGGGATGACGCGAAGCGGCTCAGGGGGTGGACAATACGGGGATGCATCCCAAAGTTCTTCTCGACGCCTGTGCCGAATTGGTCAGGCTCACCCTCACGTTTGAACACCCCGCCGATGCGGTGGTGTCACGATTCTTCCGCGACAACCGGGGCCTGGGCCCCCGCGAGCGGGCCACCCTGGCCGAAACGGTCTACACCGTGCTGCGCAAGAAGCTCCTGTTCGACCACATGGCGCCCTCGGGCTCGGGACCCAAGGAGCGCCGTCTGGCCATCCTGGGGTTTTACGGCCCGCGCGACTTCCTCAAGAGCGCACTGACTGACCAGGAAAAGAACTGGCTGGACCAGTGCGATGCGGTCACGGTCGATGACCTGATGGAGCGCCACCGTCACAACCTGCCCGAATGGCTGGTGAAGCCCCTCAAGGACCAACTGGGCGACGGCTTCTGGCCGCTGGTGGAAAGCCTGGCGCAGAGCGCCCCGCTGGATTTGCGCGTTAATGCCCTCAAAGACAAGCGTGCCGACGTGCAAAAGGAGCTCGCCAAGGCCGGTATCAAGGCCAGCCCCACGCCGTATTCGCCCTGGGGCCTGCGCATTGACGACAAGCCAGCGCTGACCAAGCTGGATGCGTTCACGCGCGGTGCCATCGAGGTGCAGGATGAAGGCTCGCAGTTGCTGGCCCTGCTGCTTGACGCCAAGCGCGGCGAGATGGTGGTGGATTTTTGCGCAGGTGCAGGTGGCAAGACCCTGGCCATCGGCGCGGGCATGCGCAGCACCGGGCGCCTGTATGCGTTTGATGTCTCGGCGCACCGTCTGGATGCTCTGAAACCGCGCCTGGCCCGCAGCGGCCTGTCGAACGTGCACCCCGCCGCCATTGCCCACGAGCGCGATGACCGCGTCAAGCGGCTGGCGGGCAAGATTGACCGCGTGCTGGTCGATGCTCCGTGCTCGGGCCTGGGGACTCTGCGGCGGAACCCGGACCTCAAATGGCGCCAGTCGCCCAAAGCCATCGAAGAGCTGGTGGCCAAACAGACCGCCATTCTGGACAGCGCAGCGCGCCTGCTCAAGCCCGGCGGCCGTCTGGTGTATGCCACCTGCAGCATCCTGCCGCAGGAAAACGAGGCCATCGCAGAGGCATTCAGCGCATCGCACACGGACTTTGAACTGCTCGACGCGGGCGAACTGCTGGAGCAGCTCAAGGTGGAGGGGGCCAAGGGTCTGTGCAGCGGTGGTGAGTCGGGCAGTGGGTATTTGCGCCTGTGGCCCCATGTGCACCAAACGGATGGGTTCTTTGCCGCAATCTGGTCCAAAAAGGCCTGACTTGGCATTCTAAAGGCGCTAAATCAGCGTAAATACCATGGATACCCCCGAACCTATTTCGTGGGGACCACTCTAAAATCAGATGCCCGGTCCGTTGGCGAACGGGTTCTCTGTAGAAGTAAGGCTTTCTGAATATGCTGTTACCCGATTGGGCTGTACTGAACGCTGCCATTGACTGGCTAGGCCATGGGTTGTGGAACCTGGCCTGGTGGCAGATCATTCTGTACACCCTGGCGACGACCCACATCACCATTGCGGCGGTCACGATTTTCCTGCACCGCGCGCAGGCGCACCGCGCGCTGGACTTGCACGCCATCCCTTCGCACTTTTTCCGCTTCTGGCTGTGGATCGGTACGGGCATGGTCACCAAGGAATGGGTCGCTATCCACCGCAAACACCACGCCAAGTGCGAAACCGTGGACGACCCCCACAGCCCCCAGACCCGTGGGCTGGACACCGTGATGTGGCGTGGCGCCGAGCTGTACCGCGCCGAGTCCAAGAACCTGGAGACGATGAAGAAGTTCGGCCACGGCACGCCCGATGACTGGATGGAGCGCAACGTCTACACCCGTTACGGCTGGCAGGGTGTGGGCCTCATGCTGATCCTGAACCTTGCACTGTTCGGCGCTCTGGGCGCCGCAGTGTGGGCGGTGCAGATGCTCTGGATTCCGTTCTGGGCGGCGGGTGTGGTCAACGGTGTGGGCCACTACTGGGGCTACCGCAACTTTGAGGCGCAGGATGCCAGCACCAACCTCTCGCCCTGGGGCATCATCATTGGCGGCGAAGAGCTGCATAACAACCACCACACCTATCCCACGTCGGCCAAGTTCTCGGTCAAGCCGTATGAGTTCGACATCGGCTGGGTCTACATCACCATGATGAAGAAGATTGGCTGGGCCACGGTCAAGAAGGTGCCGCCCAAGCTCCAGTTGGGTGACGTCAAGCCTGTAGCCGATGAAAAGACGCTGGAGGCCCTGATTGCCAACCGCTATGAGGTGATGGCTGGCTATGCACGTGGCGTGCGCCAGGCCTGCAAGGACGAAATCGCAGCGCTCAAGGCACGCAATGCCGATGCCTCGGTGCTCCAGGCCGCCAAGCGCTGGCTGCACCGCGATGCCGAGAAGGTGCCGGCCATCGCATTGCCGCAACTGGCCCAGGCCCGTGCCGCGCACCCCGCGCTCGACAAGATGGTCACCATGCGCGAAGAGCTGCGCCAGCTTTGGCTCAACACCTCGCAATCGCGCGAGCAGCTCACCGCGGACCTGCAAGCCTGGTGCCGCCGCGCGGAAGAAAGCGGTATAGCCGCACTGCGTGAGTTCTCGCTGCGGCTGCGTGCGGCGCAGGCCTGAAGCGGGCCGCGCATTGTCCAAGGCCTTGCCATCTGGCAAGGCCTTTTTCTTTGGTGCAGCGGTTACCGCATTGCGGGCACCTTGCCAAAAGTGCGGTTCTTTGCGGTTTTGTCCCGGCCTGCAAAGGCCGAGCGCAGCAGGTGTCGTAATTGGTGCCAAAGCCCCGGTCTGGGGGTGCCTTCGATCACCTGGATCTCTGAGCGGCAGTGCAGGGCGTTGCCCACCTGCACCCAGGTGGCCTTGGTGTTCCAGCCCTCGGGCAGATGTTCGCCCGCACCAAGCCGCATTTGCGGCAGAGTGTGCAACGCGTGCCCGAAGTCTCGTGGAGCAAAGCGAAGTGACACCTCTCCCTGAGTGGTGTGCAGTGCGCTGCCGGGCGGCAGGCACAGCCACAGGCTCTGGCCGGGTGCGAGGCCCAAGGTGACTGCGGCCGACGGGGTGGTGGGCGGTATGGTGGTTGGATTGCGCTGTGGCATGGTGCGGGGCTCCTGAAGAAAGGGCTGCTGTGAGGCTGTAGCGTAAAAAAAGCAGCGTTGCCCCGGCAGGTACACGGCGGTGCAGGAACGGGTAGAACAGCGCAGATTACTGGCGTGCTGTTATGGTCCGATCTGTGCGTTCCTGTATCTGTACCCGCAGAGAGGGCTCGGGCACGATGCGCCTCTAGGGCAACGCTGATTAAGGTCCACCATTGAGAGGGGTCAAACGTTATCCGCAGATGAAGCAGCAGACCTTGGCAATGGCCGCAGATCAAGACAACGGATTCGAGCATTCGCGCAAACCCACCCGA
>NZ_JAMXAX010000181.1 GCF_023913775.1 Acidovorax facilis | reverse complement strand
GCAGGGCTATCAACATGGCTTCACTCCCTGGGTGGATTGCAAGGACTCTATCAACTCCTTTAGAACCGCTCGCGCCATGAAGAGTGGATAGCGTTTGAAGTCTATGCAATCGTCCGGGATGTGACAGGTAGCAAGTGGCGGAGACGAGGAACGTTTTTATCAGCCATGTCCACAAGGACGATCATGGGCTCCAGAAGCTCAAGGATCTACTGGCTCCGAAGGGTCTGGATGTCAGAGATTCCTCCATTCATACAGGGAAGTTCAACAATGCCACCGATGAGCACTACATAAAGACGCAAATTCTGGCACCTGCGATCAACTGGGCGGGCGTCTTCATTTGCTACGTTTCACCCCAGACAAAGGACAGCGATTGGGTTAATTGGGAAATTGAATATGCGGCAAAGCAAGGTAAGCGCATTGTCGGCGTTTGGGAGCACGGTGAGAAAGAATGCGACATCCCTGAGGCGTTGGAAGAGTACGCCGATGCCTTAGTCGGTTGGAACGGTGCTTCAATCATTGATGCGATCAACGGGAAAGATACATGGGAGAAGCCTGACGGTGGTGCGTGTGCCCCGGTACCGCTGAAAAGGCATCCCTGCTGATGGCGCGCATTCACTCTTACGTGGTGCGATACGACAGTGGTTTTGCTCCAAATCCATTTTAGGCAATGCTGATCAAGGTCCACCGTTGTCGCTTCTCAAACGTTATCCGCAGATGAAGCAGCAGACCCTGGCAATGGCCGCAGATCAAGACAACGGATTCGAGCAGTCGCGCAAGCCCACCCGACGTGAAGAGTTCTTGCGGACCATGGAGACAATAGTGCCTTGGGCCGCCCTGTGCCAGGTGATAGAGCCGCACTACCCCAAGGCCGGCAACGGCCGTCCGCCCATTGGGTTGGAGCGCATGCTGCGCATCCATTTCCTGCAGCACTGGTTCAACCTGGCCGATCTGGCGTGCGAAGAGGCCCTGTACGACAGTGCCAGCCTGCGCCGCTTTGTGGGCATTGACCTGGGCCGCGAGCGCGTGCCCGATGCCACCACGCTGCTGAAGTTTCGCAAACTGCTCAATGAGCAAAAACTGGGTGAAGCCCTGTTTGCCAAGGTAGGCCAGCAATTGCAGGAGCGCGGCTTCAAGGTCAACACCGGCACCATCGTGGATGCCACGATCATCGCAGCGCCCAGCTCCACCAAGAACGCCGACAAGGCGCGCGACCCCGATATGCACCAGACACGCAAAGGCCAGCAATGGTATTTCGGCATGAAGCTGCACATTGGCGTGGACAGCCAAAGCGGGCTGGCGCACAGCGCCGTGGTGACGGCGGCCAACGTGCATGACAAACACCCTCTGCCCAATCTGCTGCATGGCAATGAGCGGCGTGTGTACGGCGACTCGGCCTATGCCAGCCAGAAAGCACTGATAGCGAGCAAGGCCCCCAAGGCCAAGGACTTCACCAACCAGCGCACCCGCCGTGCGGGCGAGGTGGACGAAGTTCAGCGGGCCAAGAACCGCAACAAATCGCGGGTGCGTGCCCGGGTCGAGCATGTCTTTGCGGTGGTCAAGCGCCTGTGGGGATTCACCAAGGTGCGCTACCGCGGGCTTCAGAAGAACGCTACGCGGGCGTTCACGGCCTTGGCGCTGGCCAACATTTACCTGTGCCGCAGTCATCTGTTGGGACAGGTGCGCCCGTAAGGGCGGAAATCGGGCCTCAGCGCCCCGCGAACTGCCCAAATGGGCCGCGCGAGAGGCATAAAAGTCCAAAAAACTGCGTCATCCAGGTTTGCGCGGAAATTTTCGACGGCTTGTTCAGCGTAGCCTTTACGGTTACTGCACGCTTGCGACATGCAAGCCCAGTATTCGCAAGGGCGCTGACATCGGTGATTGGGTTGTCGGCAGCGGCAGCAATGATCGCAATATCCGACGTGGCGGGCATCTGGTACATGCGATGCGAATCACCGAAATTCTGACATTTGACGAATATGGCGTGGACCCTCGGTTTGAGTCAAAGAAGCCATATCGCAGCGGTGCCCGGAAGCAGAGTTGTGGAGACAACATCTACTTCAGATCTGCGCCAGGGGCAGATTGGCAGCAACGTGACTCTTTTCACTCCAGCCCGGATGGCACCCTCAATGCTAGGCACGTTGCTCGCGATACAGGAGCGAATAGAGTCCTTATCAGCAATGATTTCGTGTACTTTGGTGGAGAGGGACCGAGGTTCCCCGAAGCACTAAAAGATTGGCAAGGCCGTCACCTATGCAAAGCTGGAATAGGTTTGACCATCTTTGATGATCCACAATTGATAGTGGACTTCCAACAATGGGTTCGCAGCTTGGGCATGAATGGCTATCAGGGTGCGCCTTTTGAATGGTTGACTCTCCGGAAGTAAATGATGCAAAAGGAAGGCTCCCTCCTATTATCAGAATACGCTGCCGAAGTTGCAGCCACAGATGTTCTCGGCTCGACGGACTTCAATCCTGTTCTTCAAGGACTTTATGGAGAAGTCGGTGGAATAATGTCCACAGCCAAAAAGCATGTGCGCGAAAAATCTGCCTACCCCGGTTTCAGGTTGGCAGCAGAAGAAGAATTCGGCGATACTTTATGGTATCTAGCTGCTATCTGCCGGCGCATGCAGGTTCCTCTTGAAGAAATCTTCACAGAAGCGGCAAATCACGGGAATTTCAAAAATGTAGGTGCAGCAAGCGATATCGCTACAGGCGTACTGGCATACATCGCCATACCTGTTGCGCCCTCCATTTCGTTGGATGCTACGCTGGTGCGTCTGGGGCAAGCAGCCGCAGCCTTGTTGGGAAATAAGCCTGAGCGAGCTGACTTAGTAGCTTTCGCGCGGGCCTATCTTGATGCGACCCACGCAGCCAAGTTGGCTTTTTCGGATGTTGCACGAGGGAATCTTCGGAAGGCTCGGGGCGCATTCTTGGAGCCACAGGCGGTTGATCTGGTGGGCCTGGATTTCGATAACACCTTCGGAATCGAAGAGCAGCTTCCCAGAGAGTTCAAAATTAGGGTCAATCAGCGCGGAAGCGGCAAGAGCTATCTTCAATGGAATGGCGTATTCATTGGGGATCCACTTACCGATAATATCGCCGACCGCGATGGTTATCGGTTTCATGATGTTTTTCATTTTTCTTATATGGCCGTCTTGCATTGGTCGCCCGTCATCCGCGCACTAATCAAGCACAAGCGGAAAAGCAATCCTTCATATGATGAAGAGCAGGACAGTGGCAGGGCCATTGTCGTGGAGGAAGGGCTTGCAGCCTGGATTTTCTCTAAAGCCAAAGAGCTGAATTTTTTTGAGAATCAGGGAAAAGTTTCTCTGGGTATTCTGAAAACCATTAGTGAATTTGTGAGTGGGTATGAAGTGGAAAAATGCCCTCTCAAACTATGGGAAAAAGCGATTCTGGAGGGGTACGCCGTTTTTCGGCAGCTCAAGGCGAATCAAGGGGGGTGGATCGTGGGAAATCGAGAACTGCGCACCATTACATACATGCCACTTGAGTCAGAAAATGAATATTCACCCATTCGTTGAAGCTGTCGCTTCGTTGCAGTTCGAAGACTGCTTCAATCCATATTCAGATCGCTGTGAAATCCATGATCATCGGGATGCTCCCCGACGCCGAGCTGCCGCTCTTTCCGCGACGCTGCGTTGTGCGCTGGAGGAGCCGATTGATGCAATATGGATTGGCAGGGACCTTGGATACCGTGGGGGTCGCCGCACAGGGTTGGCCCTAACGGATGACGTTCACATTTCGCAGCATGCCAAGCGTTGGGATCTTGATCTCACTGCAGGGAGACCAACAATAGGAAGCGCCGTGGCAGAACGGACTGCTGCGGTCATTTGGAACATGCTTGAGCACATTGATGCTCGCATTTTTCTATGGAACGTCTTCCCACTTCATCCGCATGAATCTAATGATCCGTTTACCAACCGGCAGCACAATGCTCGTGAACGACGTGCTGGCGAAGAATTGCTGCAGCAACTCATTGGTCTACTGCGGCCATCTCGTATCGTCGCTATAGGAAATGATGCCGCCGCCGCTGCCCATCGCATCACGGAGACAGTGCCCGTTATTTGTGTGAGACATCCAAGTTACGGTGGCCAAACACAATTCCAAAATCAAATTTCGGAACTCTATGGATACCCTCAGCAGGTTCAAACATTATTTTGAATCAGAATTGATATCTTTTTTGCGCACTTCCTTTGAGCTAGCTCGTCAGATTGAAGCGGCTATGATGAAATCGCCTGGCCTTCGATAAGCATGGAGAGGTGAGCGTGAAATAGGCGAGCAAAGTCCACATCGGCGAGCGCTGCATCGGCGAAGTAGCCTTGCTCTTTGGCAAGATTCAACGCCGCTCCTCCTGGTGAAGGGACAGGCAATACCTTGGCTGCTGGGTGAAAGTGCTTAAACAGTTCGTGCTCTGCCTCCACGCCTTCCATGCCTCCAATGAACACTGCGGCAACTAGGTCTCGGCGCGATAGCATTTGCTCACGCATCGCCAACAAGCTCGCAGCCCGGTCATTGGAAATTGCTTCCGTATAAACAACATTCTGGAAGTGCTTGTTCTCTTCAGGATAGCGATCTTCAAAGAATTTGCTCTGATACAAAATTACTGACTGCGAGTAATCTACACCTAAATCTTCACAGATTGCCCAGATCATCGGCGTGATGGCGGGATGGCCACCCCAGACAATTTTGTGCTGACGAATCACAGCGATAGCAAGCTCTCGTACTGCACATTGGATAAGAAACGGATTGGCTGTTTCATGGTAAGTGCCGCGACCAACAAGTGGCACGCTAGCTGAGAGGAAGATTGCGCTCATGCTCAAGTCGCCCAATCTGCGAATTGCCAACCCGCTTCGCTCGCCTTGACCCAGCGTGCGGAATGGATGTGCTGGCCAAGCCAGTCCAAGTGCCCTAGCCAGCGGGGATGTAAGCCGACGTGATCATAGACAACGGCGACTGACTGATGGGGTGAATTTGTCGCAGCATCATGCAGTGTTGTCGATGTGGGAACTCCGACAGTGGGATACACCACAACTGCCCGGCCATCTGCTAGTCGGATATGGACTGCCTTGTTGCTTCCCACCCCGATTACTTGACCACCAATCGTTTGGACGGCGTTGCGCAGATTGCTCACAAGATTGACGGAACGCACTGCATGGCTCTCACTTCGAACTTCCTCAAGTTGCAAGCAGATCCGCTCTACTGCACTATCAGCTAAGCGCCCTGTGTCTGGGTTCACTTCTTCGGCTAACAGTTCCGCCCGGCTTGCAGTGGCCGTGCGTGCAGAAGGTGTGGCGTCCGGCCAACCGACCCGAAGAACGCTGATCCCCTTGGCCAGCGCACGTCCGAACTCGGCGCTTGTCCAGCGACTTTCAAAATAGCCGGGTGTGTCGAGCATCACAAGCACATCGGAATCGCAAAGCCGATGCCACAGCATGGTCTGGAAGTCCTCAGCAGGTGGGATACCGTGTGTGTCGAGGAATACATCGAAAAGCCGAGCGGACAGAGCGTCAAATAGTTGTAACGCGGCTTCGCGGGCTTCGCCTCGCCGGTAGCTCACAAAGACCCGACGCTGTCGTGGAAGAAGCCCCGCGCATTCCAGCAATGCTGTCGCGACGCGTTGTGCTCCACCTGCGGCATACACCAGGCAATTGAGCGGTTGCAGTAGTGCAGGAATTTCCGAGCCAATCCGACCAACATCGGACGCTACTGGCAGCAATGGGATACCGCGCTCCAACAACTTTGCGACATTGGCAAGAGGAGCATCTTCTCCGCCAAAGAAAACAGCGGCTGCTGATCTTTGCTGCTGGGGCTCGAATGATTCGGGACAAATTTCCCAACCAACCTCATGACCTAGCCGCAGATTGAACATGCTTACGCCGCGAGCTACGATATCTTCAAGCTCAGAAATTTGAGAAGCACTTGGTGCTCCAAGTACTGCGAGCTGATATAGAGCGGGCATATTTTTCTAGTCAATACAATGACTGAGCAGGTGTTGCATTCTTCCAAAAATCAAAATTTCTGCCATGCGGGGGCAAACATTCCATCCAAAAATCTCGATCGAACTGCAACAAAAGAATCCTTGCCAACGTCATTACCTCGTTCGGTCATGTCTTCAATTGCTTCCGCATCATCGAGTTTAATCTCCATCGGGGTTTTCTGATTAACCCTAAGATGTCGTGTGGGGCCAAGGAAGTTTTCTGCCAAAACCAAGGCTCCATGCTCTTGAGCCGCAAAGAAAAGATCAGCACTATTGGGCGCCCATCCAGCCTTCCCTCTACTCAGAGATTCCGTGAAATCACTTTCGCTACCCATCGTGCCGACACTTAAGACATCTATTCGATCTAATGGTATTTTTAGATAACGAACGGTTTCTGCCAAGGCAGGGAGAATTGGATTGTTGGCCCAAACACCGCCATCGAGAAAAGATTCAGGTGCAATTGGCCCATCCCATACAGATTCGTCAAAATACGTAGGAGCCGCTGAAGATGCAAGCGCAGCATCAACCGCTGAGATGTCCCGAAATGCTGTTCTATCTGGACTATGAGCAGTCACAATAGCTTCAGCCTGTCCATGCTTCGCCCTTACCGTGGGAATAACAAGCCTACAGCACGAGGTATCCGATATTTTTTTATCTCCGTATACCTTCTGGAGCAAATCCCGTAGTGTGGAAGACTCATGCTTCGATTTCAACCAATGTCGAAGCTTCCTATCTTTTGGAAAAATTAACGGCCCTTGCTCTTGGTAAAATTTTAAAATATCGCGGGGCGAAATTCCAAGGGCAAGCCCAATCGCGAGTATTGCACCTGTCGATGTACCAGCCACCAAATCAAAGTGCGATATTAAACCGTTACCACCGCCACTTTTCAGCATATCATCCCATTTTGCCAAAACGGCGGCAGTGAAAGCCCCTCGCAAGCCTCCTCCATCAAGAGCAAGAATCCGAAAGTTACGCCCACGTGAAACACTGCGTCGCACGAGCGGTAAAAGTTTTATCTGATTGACAATGGTTTCTACAATCCTTTCGATTGATGTGTCATTTGCAATTTCACGGTTTACATTTTCAGATAGCCCATTTTGTAATCTTGACGGCAGGCTCTGCTGATCCTTTAAATAACCTGCAATTGCACCCCCAAATCCTGCGACAACGAATCCTGGTTTTCCAAGCTCCAGCATCGCATCAAGTTCGGTGGGGACGCCAGATTTTGCCTTGTTTGTATCCCACCACTTGCCTCCGACGCAGATGACCACATCAGATCGGTCGGCCATCCAATCTCGCATCGGAGTTAAATCGCTACGACTTTCCCCGTCTGCTTCCGCAGGAACAACTTGCACTGTTGCATATTGACGCTGAATTTCTATTTCTGCACTCTGTTCATCTGTTACAGCAAATTTTTGAGCGCGAACCAATGTCAAAGATCCAATCTCACCTCCTGCTTCAATAAATTTTCTTGCAGCATCTTCTAGCGGCTTCGACAAGGACGGGTGACTTCCATGAACCACCGACCCTCCTTCGCTAAATATTCTTGACGAAAGCTTATTTACAAATAAGCATATTTCTTCTTGTCGCTCATCTGGAGCAGAGCCCGAGAGATGAATTCTCACGCCTGCAAGAGGTTGTCTTGATGTCATGTATATATTCAAATTATTAAAAAAACCAGCCGCAACTTATCGGCCTGCTTGCTTTGCAGCGGCCTCAAGCCAGTTTTCGATCTCGTTGTGCGCATTGGAAGACCAACTGTGTACGTTGAAAAATCGGCTTAATGGAGTGCTACCCTCAGGTGGCAAACTGGCAGTGTATGGCCACTTTGGAATGATGTCTTGACCAAAATCACTGGTGTAGGTCCACTTACTATCCGTGTTTGAGCGCTCGACAAGGCACATTTTTTTATCCTTCGTATATACACCAAGCAAGTCGAAGGGGTTCGGTCCGACTGCGGAAGGATGACCCTGCCAGTCTCCAATGGAATGAATTCGTATGCCCATGAGGCCACGAGCATCCCAAACAGCTTGCATGATCTCGAAACGAACCCAGCGTCGCGCAGCAGTTTCAGCGCCAATAAGAACGCTTACCACGCTGGAGCCTGTCATTTCCTTGCGCAGAAATCGTTTAAGAGATTCAGGATTTTCGTTCTTGGCCTTCTCAAAAGCTGAACTATCAAAGAATCCTGTGTCCTCATGGTCTTTAACGACCTGCGAGTTTTTTACAACCCATGCTCGCTGAACGTCATTGTTGTAGTGAAAGCTGAAGAAGGTCCGACGTGTCATCTATTGCTCTTTTCCTTGTCAATTCAATTGGGGACTCTTATTTACAGAAATCTTACATAAGTTCCCTGAGTGGTACCTGCCCCAAAAGCAGCCAATTTCCCATCACTTGCGATATCAACGCGCTGGTACAGATTCAGATACTCAGACCCATGCGTACTGGATCCGTCATACGTGGGCACCAAGAGAATTCGATCGTTTTTCTTGGTGCCATCTGCATGTCCAAGTTCCCAAGGACACCAGCGTGAGTTCATTGAGTTTTGTGTGGCGAGAAATAGGAACCAGTCGCACATTTGAATGCGGCGTCGCAGTCTCGCTGCAGTTTCTGCAGATGGCTGTGATGGCATGGAGGGATCTTGCCAATCGATGTAAAGATCCATGCCGTGCGCTCGGAGAAGTTCCTGTAGCCCAATAGCTAGTTGTTGGTCATGGTGGCTATGGCACAAAAAGGCGGTCTTCTGACCTGGAGAGGGTGCACTCCTGCGTATAGTGGACTGGCTGCCTGCTGCGCGAAGTTGTTGCTGAGGTATGGTCATGATGAGAATTAGAGTGGGCGCCGGAACGATATGCATAACTGTATTCGAGCCGGCACCATTTAGTCATGGCGCCCTCGTCGTCAAGGCTGCGCGCGCTCTACCGCCTTCATGGTCGCTTTACTGTTGCGCGATGACTTAGAGGCGACGGGCAATTCCGTCCGGCATCCCTCAGGTGTTCTCCATGAACGCACTCATCACCGATGAGCAACGCATGCTGGTGCTGGCCAACAGCCGCGATTTCCTCCAGAAACTGGACTCCGATTCGGCACGGTGGCCAAGCGGTTCACCAGAGAAACGCCAGAGCATGAGGCCTCCCGTCGCATCTGGGATATGTCCATCACCGTAACCGATTCATGGGCGTCCCCGGCCAAGAAACATGGCCGGTCGCGCTGTCGTGCTTCGCATCGAGCCACCTTCGGCGTCTCGCCCCATTCGGGCTTCCATCGTTCCCTCGCGCTGCTCGGCTAACGCCTGCGGCCCGGCTTCCAGCTTCGGGCCTGCGCGCTTGCGCTTGCCGTGCGGTCGGCGGCGGAAGGGGCCGTTGCCTGTCCAGCCATCTTTCCTGACTCCATCACCTTGCTCGCGACTGTAGCCCGCGGCCGTGTGCCGTCAAGGCGCGCAGGGCCGTGTCCTCGGCTGCGCCTGCGGGCCGCACCAACCCTGCGCTTGCCTCCTTGACGGCCCCCGTCCACGGGCTCCCTTCCGTCGCGGGCGATGAACTCAGGAAAGACGGTGGCAACGAGGCCAACCGGGTTCTTCGTGCCGACCGCACCAAACAGCCGAAAGGCTGGGCTCCGAATCTAGGAATCCGGTGTGCGGCTTCTTCAACAACCAACTTTGTCAGGAGAAAGATCATGCTTGCAACCCGTTTCGCTTCCCATTCCCCCGCGCTGCGCAGCGACTACCCGCTGTCGGATGACCAGATTCGCAGCGTGGCCCCGTCCATCTTCGCGGACGCCCCGCACCAAAGCCGCTCCGAGCGGTACAGCTACATCCCCACGGCCGCCGTGCTGACCGAGCTTCGCAAGGAAGGCTTCCAGCCCTTCATGGTGACGCAAACCCGCGTGCGCGATGAAGGCAAGCGCGAGCACACCAAACACATGCTGCGTCTGCGCCACGCCAGCCAGATCAACGGTGCGGAGGCTAACGAAATCGTGCTGCTGAACTCGCACGATGGCACCAGCAGCTATCAGATGCTGGCCGGAATGTTCCGCCTATGTCCCGTTGGGCATAGGCGGAACTATGTCCAGCATCGAACTATGTCCAGTGCTACGTTGACCCGCCTCGTAAAGGCGGCCATGCAACACGGGACATAGGAGGCAGCGGCTAGAGACTCTTCAAGAACGCCAACAGCGCGTCGT